>CBDETK010000012.1:0-21965 GCA_965242865.1 Candidatus Latescibacterota bacterium | reverse complement strand
GACCGCCGCAGGGGTCCCCGCCGCCGCCCCCGCCGTCCCCTTTCCACACCATCTTGTGGAAAAGATAGCAAGATGTATGGGCATCGCTAGTTTTCCACATTCTTTCCACATCCTTTCTACATCCTTCCTTCATAGGCGGGTCCACAAATCCACAGCCCCTAGTAGTGGTAAGGACAAATCCACAGCCTTGGATCGTAGTACTAGGGGCTGTGGATTTGTGGATAAAAAAAAGTGCTGGACATCCGCAGACACATCATATTTATTTGTCTGTGCAATCAGGAGGCTCTATGAACTGTGCAGTCTGCGGCAGCCCAATCGATGGGTATCGCCGTGCCTTAAACCCTCGCATCAAGACGTGCTCGCCGCACTGCTCAAAGCGCCACGCCATGAATCTGCGGAACTTGGCCGCGCGGAATAAGCGTAAACGCGAGCGCGCGCAAAGAAAGGAGCGATGATGGTAGAGCATGCCATCCTCGTTTCCGTCCTCAAATCGGAGGGCGGCTACGTCAACGACCCCAACGACAGCGGCGGCGAGACCTATGCCGGCATTGCCCGGCACTACAATCCCGGCTGGGAAGGCTGGGACGAAGTGGACCGCTGGACCGGCAATAAGAACTCGCCAGACTTGCAAGACTTGCTGATGCCCATGCTGCTGCGTTTTTGGGATACTTACCTGAAGTCCAACCATATCGAGCACGTGCCGAGGCCGTTGCAGCTTCAGTACGCGCACATGGCCGCAACCAGCCCCAAGCGCGCCATCGCCGCCCTGCAGCAATTGGTGGTGTGGACGAATCCCCTGTTGGGGTCGCCGAAGTTCGTCGATGGGCTGTGGGGCAGGAATACCCGGCAGGCCGTAGAGGACTGGTTGTCACCGGACCTCAACGCATCCGACATGCAGAAGGGCTACTGCATAGCCTGCATAGCCCTGTACTGCGACTCGGTACGGGATCGTCCGAGTAATCAACGCTTCCTGCATGGTTGGGCGCGCCGGACCGTCGCTGTCTGGCAAGAGGCGATCGGTCATGCAGCTTGAAACGTGGCTATACATTCCGCTCGACGACGAGGTGCCGCTGAGGATACGACTTCAGCTGCGCACTCCCATCGGAAAATTCAAAACGGTGATAGGCTTTTGCTCGATTACTATTCACAATCGAGGGCGTAAGCCGCGCTGGAGAGGCATCGCATTAAATTAGTTTAGCGACTTGGCTAAATCGCCCGTCGCTACCCCTGTCGGCACCGGAATGCTGGATCGATGGCCAGCTAATGGGGACAGAAGAGCGGATAAAAGCCGAATAAACGCTCTCGTTTTTCCCCTATGAAGAACGATCCAAACTAACGATAAATCCTATTATCGTTCGTTTGTACGGCTTATGAAGTCCAGTCGAGAATTTCGATCATGCCTCTTGTTCCATTAGGCCCGAAAGGGCCGCCGCTTTATCCACCGCCATACCCCCCCCAACCATACTCTGAAACGCACGTGCACGACCGCTTAAGTCGGACGCGAACAGGCGGTCGAAATTGAGTTGCACGCGCTCGTCCAGCTTGATCGACAGCTCTTCAGCTACGATTTCAGCTACGGGCTGAATCGTGCCATGCAGGAAGCGTCGCCAGCTCTCGCGCTGGCTGGTTCCGTCCGAACTTTCTTCGAGTAACGCGGGCGGTACGCCCAACGCCGCGGTGATGATGCGGCTGACTTCTACGCGGAGCGTCCCTAGGCTGTCGGGGGGATTGGGGCCTATCCGCTGGGGTGTCCAGTCCTGCCGCGGCGCGGAAAAGCGGCCTTCGCCCCAGCCGCTGGCCGTCGTCTCGACGAGCACCGTTTTGCCGCGGATACTGCCTAGTGCTTTGCGGGTGTCTTCCAGCGGATCGTACATCGTGCCGTCGGGCTTTTGCCGCGGGGATGGGTCGCGCGGCAAGGCAATGATATTGCCTACCTGGGCGGCCGCTTCTTCGCCCAGCCGCGTCTCCAGCAGGTTGGCTAGACGTTGGGTAGCCGATGCGCGCTCCAGCGGGGCTTGGCCCTTCCAGGGCTGCTCAGGGCGGCGGCCAATCATAAAATGCAGCACGCCATCCCAGTTCGCGCGGCGCGTGCGGTTGCCCGAAGGCCCCAGCACGTCGAGCCGATAGCGCCAGCGCTGGGGATAGACGCCCGGGCCGTTGACCTCCCACGACGAAGCAATCCCAGCGGCCAGCATCCCATCATCGAGCACCTCCAACAGCCAACAGCTTTCGCCCGTATAGACAAATTCGCGGGCTACCAGCGCGAGCATCGACGGGCCGCACACGCCCTGCGCTCGGCGCCCGCGCACGGTCGCGGAGGCAAACGCGCGCTCCCAGAGACCGGCGCAGGCTTCTTGGGCAGCCAGCCCCGCGCGGATGGCTTCGCCGCTGGCTTGGGCCTGCTCCTCGACGGCGCGCTCGATGGCGGAGGAGAAGGAAATGGCGCGCCACTCGGCGAGCGCGAGTTGATGGACGCGCTGGCGGAGGACCGCGGGCCGAAACCAATCGAGGGCCTTCACTTGTGATGCTTCCGCTCGCGCTTGCGGCGGTGACGCTCGGCGTGTATCAACTTCGTCAACATGGCCGTGCAGACCACGGTGAGCACGTCGAACAGGTCAATGCCTTCTTGGAGGAGCCAATCGCCCATTTTTCACCTCGTGAGGTTTACGGTGCGCCCCGCGACGCGCAGCTGTCTGTTGATACTGAAGAAGAAGTTGGGGTCGCTCGCTTGAGAAAATTCTCGAGCGAAGTGAGCGCCCAAGAACATAAAGACGGCTTGGGCGATGTCGCTCTGGCGACGGCGAACAGCCAAGCGCTCCGCGTCGAACACCGCCGCAGCCAGCCGCTGATTTTTTTCGTTGAACCGGACACGTATGACCGGCAGAACCAAATAATCCGCTCCGGGGAACGAAACGCGCACCGTGCGGCTGTTGGGCCGAGTGACCCGGTACGACCGTTTCAGATTGCCCGTGCGTTCGGGCATGCTGGCTACCAGCTCCAAGCCGGTGCGCCCGTTTTTCATCTCGTCCCAAACGATGTCGCGGACGGCTCGATTAAAAAGGGTAGGGTTGGCCATTACGTCGGCAGCACTTGCGAATACAGCCGGGGCTGCGATATGAGTATCCTCATGTACTGTGCATTGGATCCAGAGGTCGGCCCACTACGCCTTTTACTGCTCGAGTAAAAGCTCAGGTTTCGAGGCAGGGCCGCAGACGTGCGGCCGATATAGAGCGAAGACACCTCTGAATCCCAAATTTGCACCCTCCTAGGCGACGAGCTGACATAGCCACCGACTAGGGCAGAGTCACCACCACGGAAGAAAAAGGTCGGGCCGTTATAGTTCGTAATCATAAAAAACTTATTCTGCCAATCGGCAGGCAGGACCAGATCGGTGTTTACGGTGTGTGTTCTACCAGTTGTCTGGTTCATGTTGTAGTTGTTGACGCTCGAGTCCTCTAGCGTCCAGGGGCTACTAGGGCCGGCGGCGCCCCCTCCATCCGACCGCTGAAAGTCGAACACCAAGTTCGCCGTCAACGCCCCGTTCCCACTGACCGCCGTCGCCTCCCCATCGTACTCCAAATAGCTCCAGACGACGTTGTTGGCATCTTTCGCGACGTAGAATTTGACCTTGCCTTGCAGGGCACTGCCGCTGTACAGGGACGCCTCCCCCTGTACGAGTCCCACGCCAGCCCCCGGGTTGGCCGCGGCCGCGGACGCGCTCAGCGCGGTGGCCGTCAAAAGCCCTTCAATCGTCGCGGTCCGAGTGACGCTGTCGCTGGCAAGCGACAGGTTGATTGGGACCCTGGTTTCCGATAGCGTCAGCCGCACCTCGAACTCGAACACCCCTTGCGGATGATCGTCGAGGTCAAACGTCGTCGCCTGCCGCACGGAATAGCGGTGGCCCGACAGATCGACCAGCGTCGGCGCGCCCATCACCCCGTTGTGCAGCTCTACCAGCCCCGCGGTCCGCGGGGCGCGCTGGTCGATGGCCGCGTCCAGTCCGTCCACCCGGGCCGCGGCAATGCGAGCGTCCGTCAGATTGCCTTTGACGTTGGGCGCATTGACATCGACATCCGCGCCCAGCTCAACGTCTTCGTCATACTCGGCTGTGACGACAGCCCCGGCCGGCAGCCGCGACACTTGGACGGCGAAATAGTACCACATGGCATTAGCCGAGTCGAACACTTCGGCCACGCCCATCAGGGACTGATAGAGGTCGTCGTCGATGTTGAGCCGAAATTTCGCGGGGTCGTTGCCTAAGCTGTTGGCTGCCCGCACTAAGACATACCAGTTCTCTTGGCTCGTGCCGTGCTGGACGCTGTCGGCGAAGGAGGCCGCGGTCGCTTGGTTGGCGTTCCACGTCGCCGCCCGCGGCCCCGACACCTGTAGGTCGCCTGAACGGGCTTCCCAGCCGCCGGCGGCCATGACGCGGTTCAGGGCTTCGAGGCCCTGCGGCAGGATATAATCGTCCGGGTAGGCCCACTTGCCGCCGCCGGTCTCGGCTTTGTCCTTGACGCCGGCCTGTACCCGGGCGTCGACCTGCGCTTGAGTGAGGCCGCCCCCGCCCGACGGGGCGTTGGCCAGCTTGTTGGCGGGGATTTGGTCCGCGTTGCCGTCTTCGGCCCACGTAGCTGGGTCAGGTCCCTCGACGGCCGCCACGCGGGCGTCGACCTGGGCTTGCGTGAGGCCCCCGGATTCATTGGCCCATTCCGCGTCGCCGTCGGACGCGGCCTTGAGCACTTGGCCCACGTTCGGGTTGTCGGCTAAATCGGCCGCGGCCGGCGTATCCCCTGAGCCTTGCGTAGCCCACGCCTCGACGCGGGCGCCAATGCGCGCATCGACCTGCGCTTGGGTTAAACCGCCGCTACTGGAGCCAATCGATACGCGATAGACACTAAACCCGGTCGCACCTGAGCCCCTTCGATTGCTGACCAAGATGTTTTGAGCGGCGGTGTGGCCCAGCCAAATATCAATAAAGACGGAGCCATGCCCGATGGCACCGGGAAATTGAAGCGAATCCCCGGCAGCCGGCGCAGCGCCTGCGACTTGGGCGCGGCCCAGTCGGAACTTAGCGCTGTCAATCCAAAACGTTCGGCCCCCATCGAAGTCGATTATAATCCAGCCGGCAGCCGGCAGAGCAATATTGCTGTCTACGAACGTGGTGCCAGAGGCATTGAACACAAAGCTGCCCAGTTCGATGAACGCGGTTGAATCGCTGGGCAGCTTCGCTTCTGGGACGGCAGCCGAACTATCGGCTTCGGCCCAGTCGGCAACCAGCCGCCGCACAATCGCTTCGACCGCATCTTCGTCCACGCCCGCGCCCTGGCTGGCCGCGGCCACGGCCGTCAAGTCAAAATCGACCGGCGCAACGCCGCGCTGTACCCACGGGTCGACCAGCGCGTGCGCTCCGCTTTCGTTCCAGGCCACCCCAGAGCGCGTCACGTTGGGCGCGTCGTAGAGATAGCCAGCCACCCTAATAACCGCCTCGTCGCGCACGTCTTCGGGGGCCAGCGGCGCGTAGGTATCGACCAGCGCACGCCCGACCGCCAACAGGCGCGTGCCAATCGCCGTCAGTTGGGCGCTGACGACCTCGCCTTCGGGCGCGGCCCGTATCGCGT
The DNA here is from genome assembly GCA_965242865.1 of Candidatus Latescibacterota bacterium. Lineage (GTDB taxonomy): Bacteria > Latescibacterota > UBA2968 > UBA8231 > UBA8231. The sequence continues at coordinate 16,347 of CBDETK010000012.1, read as the reverse complement.
TGAGCAGTTGAGCGACGGTTAGAGCCATCGTGATCTCCGTGAAGGTTTCGCCGGCGGCGCGTCGAGCCAACGTTGAATAAACTCGATCTCCGATTGGGGATAGGCCGGCCGATCGACGATGGAAACGCCCGTTATGGTGGCCCGCTCGATGACGATATCGCGGTGGCCGCGGTCACGGATTTTCTCATCGACAAACTCAATCGACAAGCCCCGAAGCGCCCCGCGGTCGATGAGCGCGGCCGCATCGCGCCCCACGGTGGTATCGGGTAGATCAATTTCGACGAAGTAGCCGCGATCGCGGCTGTCGAGCCGCAGGCCGCCGTTAGGGTATTGCGCCAGCAATTGCGAGCGGTCGTGCTGGACGGACGCTATCACCCCGCGGTTGTAGGGCGTCAACGCCCCGCGCTTGAACTGCTCGCGCAAGGCAAACGCGCCCCGGCCTAATCGGGCTACGTCCCCCCAGATAATAGCCGCCCCGCGCACAGTGCCTAACCCCCTCGCTAGGTCCCCGCTCTCGTTGCGGGTAAAGGCCAGTGGCAGGGCGGCGGATTGTTTGGCCGCGGTCACTTCGCGGTCGCGACGAAGCGGCGGAAGTTGGCCGCGCGAATGAGGGCGAAATCCCACATCTGAATGATGGTGAGGGCGACTTGGCCCTTGGCCGCGGCCGTGTACGGATCGCGGATGAGCTGCAGGGACGGCCACACGGCCGCGATCGCGGCGCCGGCCAGCCCGCGCCCCTTCGAGGCATAGGCCCACTTGTCGCCGTCGGCCAGCTGCCCGCCCGCGATGTGGTTGGACGAGTTCATCGACAGCCCCTGCATCTTGAGGATGTCGTAGAGGAACATTTCCACGTCCGCATTGACCAACTTCTTGAATGCGACCAGCGAGCTGCTATCCATCGCCAACCGCACGTCCTCGAGCATGGTCGCGTACACCCCATCAATCGCCGAGAGGACGTCCCCATGGAGGTCTTCGGCGGTCGCCGTCGAGAAGGTGGCTACCGTCTCGGTCTGGCCGGCCGCCAGCGCGTTGGACAGGCCGTTGGACATCAGTTGGGCGTTGCCGTTGAAAATCTGATCGTCCATCTCGTTGGCCAACGCCATCGACAAGTCCTGCCTCAGCCGCGCTTCCAACTGCGGCAGCCGCGCCAAATCTTCGAGCTCGAACAGGTACCGCGCCGTGATGCGGTGCGGATCCATGACGACCGTCGACAGCGTGGCCGCGTCCGCATCGTGGGCGGCAGCGCGGGCTACGGTGTCCGGATCGACGCCGCCGGTGAGCACCGTGTGGACGCGCTCGCCTACGGGCACGCTCTCGAAGGTGACGCCCAGCCAGCGGGCTATCGACGTGGTGAACACCCGCGCCAGGAAGCGGCCCGAAGACACCGGCGCGTCCGCGGCATTGAAGTCGCTGACCGCATCGGCCCGCTCTTCGGGCGCGACCAGCATAATCAGCGGGATGTGGCCGGCGTCCGCGGGGATTTTGAACGCTTCGGCCAGCTCTTTTTCCGCGCCTTCGGCGTTGCGCTGGCTGAGGGCTGAGACGGCGAAGTTGGACAGCAGGGCGCGGCAGGATAGCTCCTGCAGCTCGCGGACTTCGGCGTCCGGGTTGTCGTCGCGCTTTTGTTCGTCGTCCGCGGGGTCTTCGTCCGCGGTCGAGCCGTCGTCTTGGGCTACGAGCGCGGCCCGCAATTTCGGCTCGATGTCCTGCAGCTCGCGGGTGGCTTTTTCCAGCTCGGTCGCCTCCGCGTCTTCGAGCGTGTCCTTGCCCAACAAATCGTTGACGCGCTGACGAAGCTCGGACTGCCGAACTTGGAGTTTCTGCAAAGGGGTCAAAGGGAAGTCCTCCTGTGAATGGGTTACACAACAACAAATTCGGAACACCTCAGTCGAGCAAAGCGAGCGCGGTCGAGATGTTCGACGGTTTCGACGCTCCAGACCGGGCGGCTGCCGTCCCACGTGTCGAACTCGGAAAGTAGCGCACTGACCGGCGGGATGGTGTCGCGCCGGACGATAAAATCGGTAGCCCTTCGGACCGTGGCGACTGTATTGCCATCATCATCCGTCGAGTAATTGACGGTTTCGACCTGGCTGTCGTCGCGTCGAGCAAACAGGCGGCGCGCCGTGAAAGGACCTTCAGGGCTAACGGTGGGCGCGCCTTGATAGGTCCAATTCACGGGCAGGGCCGTCAGCGTCCCTGGGATGGGCGTCCTGCTTCTATAATCAGATAAGCCCGAGCGGCGCGAACGCGACGAAAATATGATGTCGCTATTGGCGATTGGCAGAACGAGGAAGCGGTGGTTCGCAAAGTATCGAATTTCAATGGGCCGCTTAATCGCCAGCAAGTGGGTGCCCCGGATTCTATCGTTAAAACTGTTGAGGCCGTTCCAGCTCAAATTTAGCGTGGTGACGACCTCTTGATTGTCTGGAAAGGTCGCCCCCGGCGACAGGCCGGCGGCCGCGATAACGTAGCTCGGCAACGGCGAATTTGGACCAATATTGAGTCCGATAAGAGCGGGCGGATTCTGCAAGACGGTGCCGGCTGTGCCGGTGGCCTCGACCAACGTTCTTACAGCCGCGCTCGTATCGCTAAGCACCGCGGCGTTTAACTGGACCGCTATATACCACTCAGCAATAGAATTCACAGAATGCCCGGCTAAATATATGGAGTTGCCGGCCGTGACTCGGATAGGATCTGTCACCGCCAGGTCCTGCGGCCGAGTCGGAAATCTCATTTCTTGTACGCCCCCGCTAAACACAAACTCGGGCGTAACACGCACCTCTCTCCCGGTGACTGCCGGCTCTGCGTCCCCTTCGCCTACCTCGACAATCAGGCCCTGCGCTGGCGCCCCATCCCCGACGTCCTTCCACGTCAGCACTGTATCAAGCGGCTGAACTGCTTCCGTCATAGCCCCTGCAACCTATCGTCCCACTGGAGTTTACGCGCTTTCACCTCGCGGCTCGTCTTTTCAATATGGCACCCCCTACACAGCGCCTGCAAATTGTGCATCGACCAGAAGGGGCCGCCTTCGCGCCAGTTGCGGATATGATCGCACTCCAATCGACCGGCCCGCCCGCACTGGCGGCAGCGCCAGCCGTCGCGCTCAAACACCTGCCGCCGCAGCTGCCGCCAGCGCGGAAGCTGGTAGTTGCGGCGCGCTTGGCGTACGCTGACGGAAGGCTTCACGTTTTTTTTTCCGCTTTTAGGCTCGACAAACGATTAAGCTTCACGCCAACACCACCCGCGCCCGCGGCAGCCCGATCGTTCCCAACAGCAGCTCGCCCAGCCCCGCGGCAATCACCCCAGCCTGCAGTACGTCGATGCGCCCCCGCGAGCGGGAGCGTTCCAGCGCGGGGTTGCCCGCCGGATCCCGGCGAATCGAGGATTCGCGTACCGCACTTTCGAATAGCAGGCTTTCTGCCATCGACCAGTCGGCGCGCAACACGTAGCGCTGGAACGCTCGGACATCGTGGCTGCCGTCGGCCCCGGCGGACGCGCCCTGCCCGCGGTAGACCATCGGCCAACTGATGGCCGCCTGCTGCAGGGCTTGGGCGGCTTCGGCCGCCCGATAGCGGTCGCATCCGGCAGCCGACACTTCCTGATTTTTTAGCTGGTCCGCGCAGTCAAGCAGAAATTCTCCGACCGGCGTCACTCGACCCGGGTACACCTTCAGCTCGCCGCGATCGGCCATGCGCTGGTACAGGCCGCCCACTCCATCGCGGGCACCGCGGTCGATTAAATTCGGCGTCGAGGGGAACGCGCCCCATGCTTCGGCCCGTCCCGTAGCTGGCCAAAAAGCGCATAGCGCGGTCATACTCGATGCGCCCCCCAGGTCGAAGCCAATCACGCACGGCCCCCTTCGCGGCGCAGGCTCTTTGTGCACGCACGCCATCCAATCGGTTAAGCTGCACAAACTTTCACGCGATGGATCCTGCGGCTGGTTGAGGTCGTAGGCGCGGAACGAGGGCTGATCGGCTGGGCTGTCGAGCGCCCGTTGCGCCATGTCGCGCATATACTCCATGGACTTAATGCCGCGGCGTAAACCCGGATTAGCCGCATGCCAGGTCTGGGGCTGGTCGATGGCCGCGGTCAACGGCGCGGCATATTCATGCCAGCAGACTCCGCGCTGAGCGCGGTCGCGCATCTCCTTGAACATCGGCCCCATCCCCTGAATGCTGATGCAGAGCAAGCGCCCGTTGCGACCGCTGGTCGAGGACAGCACCGCGTTCCATAGCTCGCGGTGTGTCTCTTCGAGCAAGCCGGCCTCATCGATAATCGCTAAGTCGCTGCCGATGGCGTGCCCGGTCGCCCGGTCGCTGGCTAAGAATTTGACCGCGGCCCCGCGGTCGCCTTCGACGCGACCCGGTTGGGGCGTTTGCCGGTCGATTATTTCGAAGCCGCTCGCTTCGGCCGTTAATGAGATGGCCAGCCGCAGCTCTTTGGCCAGCTCGCCAGTTAGGCTAATTACGACCCCGCGCCAATCGGGCCGATTGAGCGGCCCCACCAAGTGGCCCAGCACGTAGGCGGCTATTAGGCCAGACTTCCCATTCTTCCGCGCCACCGACAGCCCGCTTTCGCGCGCAGTGTGCGCTTCGCGGAGGAAGTGCTGTTGCCAATCGTCGATGAGGAAGGGTTCGCCCTGCAACGGCCCCGAGGGCACTTTCAGCTTGGCTTCGGCCCACGCAAAAAAGCCGTCGAGGTCCGGTTCATACTCGGCTGCCGAACGCAGACATACGGACGCAGCGGCCTTTTTCTCCTTCTGCTTGCGCCGCCACTCACGCATGTACGCTGCGTGATTGGCCCTTCTTTTTTTGGTCTCGTCCTTCACTTTTTCATGCCCACGTGAAAGCGCGTGTCCCCCGTGCGCGGTTTGTCCCCCATAGGCGCGACCGCCGCAGGGGTCCCCGCCGCCGCCCCCGCCGTCCCCTTTCCACACCATCTTGTGGAAAAGATAGCAAGATGTATGGGCATCGCTAGTTTTCCACATTCTTTCCACATCCTTTCTACATCCTTCCTTCATAGGCGGGTCCACAAATCCACAGCCCCTAGTAGTGGTAAGGACAAATCCACAGCCTTGGATCGTAGTACTAGGGGCTGTGGATTTGTGGATAAAAAAAAGTGCTGGACATCCGCAGACACATCATATTTATTTGTCTGTGCAATCAGGAGGCTCTATGAACTGTGCAGTCTGCGGCAGCCCAATCGATGGGTATCGCCGTGCCTTAAACCCTCGCATCAAGACGTGCTCGCCGCACTGCTCAAAGCGCCACGCCATGAATCTGCGGAACTTGGCCGCGCGGAATAAGCGTAAACGCGAGCGCGCGCAAAGAAAGGAGCGATGATGGTAGAGCATGCCATCCTCGTTTCCGTCCTCAAATCGGAGGGCGGCTACGTCAACGACCCCAACGACAGCGGCGGCGAGACCTATGCCGGCATTGCCCGGCACTACAATCCCGGCTGGGAAGGCTGGGACGAAGTGGACCGCTGGACCGGCAATAAGAACTCGCCAGACTTGCAAGACTTGCTGATGCCCATGCTGCTGCGTTTTTGGGATACTTACCTGAAGTCCAACCATATCGAGCACGTGCCGAGGCCGTTGCAGCTTCAGTACGCGCACATGGCCGCAACCAGCCCCAAGCGCGCCATCGCCGCCCTGCAGCAATTGGTGGTGTGGACGAATCCCCTGTTGGGGTCGCCGAAGTTCGTCGATGGGCTGTGGGGCAGGAATACCCGGCAGGCCGTAGAGGACTGGTTGTCACCGGACCTCAACGCATCCGACATGCAGAAGGGCTACTGCATAGCCTGCATAGCCCTGTACTGCGACTCGGTACGGGATCGTCCGAGTAATCAACGCTTCCTGCATGGTTGGGCGCGCCGGACCGTCGCTGTCTGGCAAGAGGCGATCGGTCATGCAGCTTGAAACGTGGCTATACATTCCGCTCGACGACGAGGTGCCGCTGAGGATACGACTTCAGCTGCGCACTCCCATCGGAAAATTCAAAACGGTGATAGGCTTTTGCTCGATTACTATTCACAATCGAGGGCGTAAGCCGCGCTGGAGAGGCATCGCATTAAATTAGTTTAGCGACTTGGCTAAATCGCCCGTCGCTACCCCTGTCGGCACCGGAATGCTGGATCGATGGCCAGCTAATGGGGACAGAAGAGCGGATAAAAGCCGAATAAACGCTCTCGTTTTTCCCCTATGAAGAACGATCCAAACTAACGATAAATCCTATTATCGTTCGTTTGTACGGCTTATGAAGTCCAGTCGAGAATTTCGATCATGCCTCTTGTTCCATTAGGCCCGAAAGGGCCGCCGCTTTATCCACCGCCATACCCCCCCCAACCATACTCTGAAACGCACGTGCACGACCGCTTAAGTCGGACGCGAACAGGCGGTCGAAATTGAGTTGCACGCGCTCGTCCAGCTTGATCGACAGCTCTTCAGCTACGATTTCAGCTACGGGCTGAATCGTGCCATGCAGGAAGCGTCGCCAGCTCTCGCGCTGGCTGGTTCCGTCCGAACTTTCTTCGAGTAACGCGGGCGGTACGCCCAACGCCGCGGTGATGATGCGGCTGACTTCTACGCGGAGCGTCCCTAGGCTGTCGGGGGGATTGGGGCCTATCCGCTGGGGTGTCCAGTCCTGCCGCGGCGCGGAAAAGCGGCCTTCGCCCCAGCCGCTGGCCGTCGTCTCGACGAGCACCGTTTTGCCGCGGATACTGCCTAGTGCTTTGCGGGTGTCTTCCAGCGGATCGTACATCGTGCCGTCGGGCTTTTGCCGCGGGGATGGGTCGCGCGGCAAGGCAATGATATTGCCTACCTGGGCGGCCGCTTCTTCGCCCAGCCGCGTCTCCAGCAGGTTGGCTAGACGTTGGGTAGCCGATGCGCGCTCCAGCGGGGCTTGGCCCTTCCAGGGCTGCTCAGGGCGGCGGCCAATCATAAAATGCAGCACGCCATCCCAGTTCGCGCGGCGCGTGCGGTTGCCCGAAGGCCCCAGCACGTCGAGCCGATAGCGCCAGCGCTGGGGATAGACGCCCGGGCCGTTGACCTCCCACGACGAAGCAATCCCAGCGGCCAGCATCCCATCATCGAGCACCTCCAACAGCCAACAGCTTTCGCCCGTATAGACAAATTCGCGGGCTACCAGCGCGAGCATCGACGGGCCGCACACGCCCTGCGCTCGGCGCCCGCGCACGGTCGCGGAGGCAAACGCGCGCTCCCAGAGACCGGCGCAGGCTTCTTGGGCAGCCAGCCCCGCGCGGATGGCTTCGCCGCTGGCTTGGGCCTGCTCCTCGACGGCGCGCTCGATGGCGGAGGAGAAGGAAATGGCGCGCCACTCGGCGAGCGCGAGTTGATGGACGCGCTGGCGGAGGACCGCGGGCCGAAACCAATCGAGGGCCTTCACTTGTGATGCTTCCGCTCGCGCTTGCGGCGGTGACGCTCGGCGTGTATCAACTTCGTCAACATGGCCGTGCAGACCACGGTGAGCACGTCGAACAGGTCAATGCCTTCTTGGAGGAGCCAATCGCCCATTTTTCACCTCGTGAGGTTTACGGTGCGCCCCGCGAAGCGCAGCTGTCTGTTGATACGGAAGAAGAAGTTGGGGTCGCTCGCTTGAGAAAATTCTCGAGCGAAGTGAGCGCCCAAGAACATAAAGACGGCTTGGGCGATGTCGCTCTGGCGACGGCGAACAGCCAAGCGCTCCGCGTCGAACACCGCCGCAGCCAGCCGCTGATTTTTTTCGTTGAACCGGACACGTATGACCGGCAGAACCAAATAATCCGCTCCGGGGAACGAAACGCGCACCGTGCGGCTGTTGGGCCGAGTGACCCGGTACGACCGTTTCAGATTGCCCGTGCGTTCGGGCATGCTGGCTACCAGCTCCAAGCCGGTGCGCCCGTTTTTCATCTCGTCCCAAACGATGTCGCGGACGGCTCGATTAAAAAGGGTAGGGTTGGCCATTACGTCGGCAGCACTTGCGAATACAGCCGGGGCTGCGATATGAGTATCCTCATGTACTGTGCATTGGATCCAGAGGTCGGCCCACTACGCCTTTTACTGCTCGAGTAAAAGCTCAGGTTTCGAGGCAGGGCCGCAGACGTGCGGCCGATATAGAGCGAAGACACCTCTGAATCCCAAATTTGCACCCTCCTAGGCGACGAGCTGACATAGCCACCGACTAGGGCAGAGTCACCACCACGGAAGAAAAAGGTCGGGCCGTTATAGTTCGTAATCATAAAAAACTTATTCTGCCAATCGGCAGGCAGGACCAGATCGGTGTTTACGGTGTGTGTTCTACCAGTTGTCTGGTTCATGTTGTAGTTGTTGACGCTCGAGTCCTCTAGCGTCCAGGGGCTACTAGGGCCGGCGGCGCCCCCTCCATCCGACCGCTGAAAGTCGAACACCAAGTTCGCCGTCAACGCCCCGTTCCCACTGACCGCCGTCGCCTCCCCATCGTACTCCAAATAGCTCCAGACGACGTTGTTGGCATCTTTCGCGACGTAGAATTTGACCTTGCCTTGCAGGGCACTGCCGCTGTACAGGGACGCCTCCCCCTGTACGAGTCCCACGCCAGCCCCCGGGTTGGCCGCGGCCGCGGACGCGCTCAGCGCGGTGGCCGTCAAAAGCCCTTCAATCGTCGCGGTCCGAGTGACGCTGTCGCTGGCAAGCGACAGGTTGATTGGGACCCTGGTTTCCGATAGCGTCAGCCGCACCTCGAACTCGAACACCCCTTGCGGATGATCGTCGAGGTCAAACGTCGTCGCCTGCCGCACGGAATAGCGGTGGCCCGACAGATCGACCAGCGTCGGCGCGCCCATCACCCCGTTGTGCAGCTCTACCAGCCCCGCGGTCCGCGGGGCGCGCTGGTCGATGGCCGCGTCCAGTCCGTCCACCCGGGCCGCGGCAATGCGAGCGTCCGTCAGATTGCCTTTGACGTTGGGCGCATTGACATCGACATCCGCGCCCAGCTCAACGTCTTCGTCATACTCGGCTGTGACGACAGCCCCGGCCGGCAGCCGCGACACTTGGACGGCGAAATAGTACCACATGGCATTAGCCGAGTCGAACACTTCGGCCACGCCCATCAGGGACTGATAGAGGTCGTCGTCGATGTTGAGCCGAAATTTCGCGGGGTCGTTGCCTAAGCTGTTGGCTGCCCGCACTAAGACATACCAGTTCTCTTGGCTCGTGCCGTGCTGGACGCTGTCGGCGAAGGAGGCCGCGGTCGCTTGGTTGGCGTTCCACGTCGCCGCCCGCGGCCCCGACACCTGTAGGTCGCCTGAACGGGCTTCCCAGCCGCCGGCGGCCATGACGCGGTTCAGGGCTTCGAGGCCCTGCGGCAGGATATAATCGTCCGGGTAGGCCCACTTGCCGCCGCCGGTCTCGGCTTTGTCCTTGACGCCGGCCTGTACCCGGGCGTCGACCTGCGCTTGAGTGAGGCCGCCCCCGCCCGACGGGGCGTTGGCCAGCTTGTTGGCGGGGATTTGGTCCGCGTTGCCGTCTTCGGCCCACGTAGCTGGGTCAGGTCCCTCGACGGCCGCCACGCGGGCGTCGACCTGGGCTTGCGTGAGGCCCCCGGATTCATTGGCCCATTCCGCGTCGCCGTCGGACGCGGCCTTGAGCACTTGGCCCACGTTCGGGTTGTCGGCTAAATCGGCCGCGGCCGGCGTATCCCCTGAGCCTTGCGTAGCCCACGCCTCGACGCGGGCGCCAATGCGCGCATCGACCTGCGCTTGGGTTAAACCGCCGCTACTGGAGCCAATCGATACGCGATAGACACTAAACCCGGTCGCACCTGAGCCCCTTCGATTGCTGACCAAGATGTTTTGAGCGGCGGTGTGGCCCAGCCAAATATCAATAAAGACGGAGCCATGCCCGATGGCACCGGGAAATTGAAGCGAATCCCCGGCAGCCGGCGCAGCGCCTGCGACTTGGGCGCGGCCCAGTCGGAACTTAGCGCTGTCAATCCAAAACGTTCGGCCCCCATCGAAGTCGATTATAATCCAGCCGGCAGCCGGCAGAGCAATATTGCTGTCTACGAACGTGGTGCCAGAGGCATTGAACACAAAGCTGCCCAGTTCGATGAACGCGGTTGAATCGCTGGGCAGCTTCGCTTCTGGGACGGCAGCCGAACTATCGGCTTCGGCCCAGTCGGCAACCAGCCGCCGCACAATCGCTTCGACCGCATCTTCGTCCACGCCCGCGCCCTGGCTGGCCGCGGCCACGGCCGTCAAGTCAAAATCGACCGGCGCAACGCCGCGCTGTACCCACGGGTCGACCAGCGCGTGCGCTCCGCTTTCGTTCCAGGCCACCCCAGAGCGCGTCACGTTGGGCGCGTCGTAGAGATAGCCAGCCACCCTAATAACCGCCTCGTCGCGCACGTCTTCGGGGGCCAGCGGCGCGTAGGTATCGACCAGCGCACGCCCGACCGCCAACAGGCGCGTGCCAATCGCCGTCAGTTGGGCGCTGACGACCTCGCCTTCGGGCGCGGCCCGTATCGCGTTGAGCAGTTGAGCGACGGTTAGAGCCATCGTGATCTCCGTGAAGGTTTCGCCGGCGGCGCGTCGAGCCAACGTTGAATAAACTCGATCTCCGATTGGGGATAGGCCGGCCGATCGACGATGGAAACGCCCGTTATGGTGGCCCGCTCGATGACGATATCGCGGTGGCCGCGGTCACGGATTTTCTCATCGACAAACTCAATCGACAAGCCCCGAAGCGCCCCGCGGTCGATGAGCGCGGCCGCATCGCGCCCCACGGTGGTATCGGGTAGATCAATTTCGACGAAGTAGCCGCGATCGCGGCTGTCGAGCCGCAGGCCGCCGTTAGGGTATTGCGCCAGCAATTGCGAGCGGTCGTGCTGGACGGACGCTATCACCCCGCGGTTGTAGGGCGTCAACGCCCCGCGCTTGAACTGCTCGCGCAAGGCAAACGCGCCCCGGCCTAATCGGGCTACGTCCCCCCAGATAATAGCCGCCCCGCGCACAGTGCCTAACCCCCTCGCTAGGTCCCCGCTCTCGTTGCGGGTAAAGGCCAGTGGCAGGGCGGCGGATTGTTTGGCCGCGGTCACTTCGCGGTCGCGACGAAGCGGCGGAAGTTGGCCGCGCGAATGAGGGCGAAATCCCACATCTGAATGATGGTGAGGGCGACTTGGCCCTTGGCCGCGGCCGTGTACGGATCGCGGATGAGCTGCAGGGACGGCCACACGGCCGCGATCGCGGCGCCGGCCAGCCCGCGCCCCTTCGAGGCATAGGCCCACTTGTCGCCGTCGGCCAGCTGCCCGCCCGCGATGTGGTTGGACGAGTTCATCGACAGCCCCTGCATCTTGAGGATGTCGTAGAGGAACATTTCCACGTCCGCATTGACCAACTTCTTGAATGCGACCAGCGAGCTGCTATCCATCGCCAACCGCACGTCCTCGAGCATGGTCGCGTACACCCCATCAATCGCCGAGAGGACGTCCCCATGGAGGTCTTCGGCGGTCGCCGTCGAGAAGGTGGCTACCGTCTCGGTCTGGCCGGCCGCCAGCGCGTTGGACAGGCCGTTGGACATCAGTTGGGCGTTGCCGTTGAAAATCTGATCGTCCATCTCGTTGGCCAACGCCATCGACAAGTCCTGCCTCAGCCGCGCTTCCAACTGCGGCAGCCGCGCCAAATCTTCGAGCTCGAACAGGTACCGCGCCGTGATGCGGTGCGGATCCATGACGACCGTCGACAGCGTGGCCGCGTCCGCATCGTGGGCGGCAGCGCGGGCTACGGTGTCCGGATCGACGCCGCCGGTGAGCACCGTGTGGACGCGCTCGCCTACGGGCACGCTCTCGAAGGTGACGCCCAGCCAGCGGGCTATCGACGTGGTGAACACCCGCGCCAGGAAGCGGCCCGAAGACACCGGCGCGTCCGCGGCATTGAAGTCGCTGACCGCATCGGCCCGCTCTTCGGGCGCGACCAGCATAATCAGCGGGATGTGGCCGGCGTCCGCGGGGATTTTGAACGCTTCGGCCAGCTCTTTTTCCGCGCCTTCGGCGTTGCGCTGGCTGAGGGCTGAGACGGCGAAGTTGGACAGCAGGGCGCGGCAGGATAGCTCCTGCAGCTCGCGGACTTCGGCGTCCGGGTTGTCGTCGCGCTTTTGTTCGTCGTCCGCGGGGTCTTCGTCCGCGGTCGAGCCGTCGTCTTGGGCTACGAGCGCGGCCCGCAATTTCGGCTCGATGTCCTGCAGCTCGCGGGTGGCTTTTTCCAGCTCGGTCGCCTCCGCGTCTTCGAGCGTGTCCTTGCCCAACAAATCGTTGACGCGCTGACGAAGCTCGGACTGCCGAACTTGGAGTTTCTGCAAAGGGGTCAAAGGGAAGTCCTCCTGTGAATGGGTTACACAACAACAAATTCGGAACACCTCAGTCGAGCAAAGCGAGCGCGGTCGAGATGTTCGACGGTTTCGACGCTCCAGACCGGGCGGCTGCCGTCCCACGTGTCGAACTCGGAAAGTAGCGCACTGACCGGCGGGATGGTGTCGCGCCGGACGATAAAATCGGTAGCCCTTCGGACCGTGGCGACTGTATTGCCATCATCATCCGTCGAGTAATTGACGGTTTCGACCTGGCTGTCGTCGCGTCGAGCAAACAGGCGGCGCGCCGTGAAAGGACCTTCAGGGCTAACGGTGGGCGCGCCTTGATAGGTCCAATTCACGGGCAGGGCCGTCAGCGTCCCTGGGATGGGCGTCCTGCTTCTATAATCAGATAAGCCCGAGCGGCGCGAACGCGACGAAAATATGATGTCGCTATTGGCGATTGGCAGAACGAGGAAGCGGTGGTTCGCAAAGTATCGAATTTCAATGGGCCGCTTAATCGCCAGCAAGTGGGTGCCCCGGATTCTATCGTTAAAACTGTTGAGGCCGTTCCAGCTCAAATTTAGCGTGGTGACGACCTCTTGATTGTCTGGAAAGGTCGCCCCCGGCGACAGGCCGGCGGCCGCGATAACGTAGCTCGGCAACGGCGAATTTGGACCAATATTGAGTCCGATAAGAGCGGGCGGATTCTGCAAGACGGTGCCGGCTGTGCCGGTGGCCTCGACCAACGTTCTTACAGCCGCGCTCGTATCGCTAAGCACCGCGGCGTTTAACTGGACCGCTATATACCACTCAGCAATAGAATTCACAGAATGCCCGGCTAAATATATGGAGTTGCCGGCCGTGACTCGGATAGGATCTGTCACCGCCAGGTCCTGCGGCCGAGTCGGAAATCTCATTTCTTGTACGCCCCCGCTAAACACAAACTCGGGCGTAACACGCACCTCTCTCCCGGTGACTGCCGGCTCTGCGTCCCCTTCGCCTACCTCGACAATCAGGCCCTGCGCTGGCGCCCCATCCCCGACGTCCTTCCACGTCAGCACTGTATCAAGCGGCTGAACTGCTTCCGTCATAGCCCCTGCAACCTATCGTCCCACTGGAGTTTACGCGCTTTCACCTCGCGGCTCGTCTTTTCAATATGGCACCCCCTACACAGCGCCTGCAAATTGTGCATCGACCAGAAGGGGCCGCCTTCGCGCCAGTTGCGGATATGATCGCACTCCAATCGACCGGCCCGCCCGCACTGGCGGCAGCGCCAGCCGTCGCGCTCAAACACCTGCCGCCGCAGCTGCCGCCAGCGCGGAAGCTGGTAGTTGCGGCGCGCTTGGCGTACGCTGACGGAAGGCTTCACGTTTTTTTTTCCGCTTTTAGGCTCGACAAACGATTAAGCTTCACGCCAACACCACCCGCGCCCGCGGCAGCCCGATCGTTCCCAACAGCAGCTCGCCCAGCCCCGCGGCAATCACCCCAGCCTGCAGTACGTCGATGCGCCCCCGCGAGCGGGAGCGTTCCAGCGCGGGGTTGCCCGCCGGATCCCGGCGAATCGAGGATTCGCGTACCGCACTTTCGAATAGCAGGCTTTCTGCCATCGACCAGTCGGCGCGCAACACGTAGCGCTGGAACGCTCGGACATCGTGGCTGCCGTCGGCCCCGGCGGACGCGCCCTGCCCGCGGTAGACCATCGGCCAACTGATGGCCGCCTGCTGCAGGGCTTGGGCGGCTTCGGCCGCCCGATAGCGGTCGCATCCGGCAGCCGACACTTCCTGATTTTTTAGCTGGTCCGCGCAGTCAAGCAGAAATTCTCCGACCGGCGTCACTCGACCCGGGTACACCTTCAGCTCGCCGCGATCGGCCATGCGCTGGTACAGGCCGCCCACTCCATCGCGGGCACCGCGGTCGATTAAATTCGGCGTCGAGGGGAACGCGCCCCATGCTTCGGCCCGTCCCGTAGCTGGCCAAAAAGCGCATAGCGCGGTCATACTCGATGCGCCCCCCAGGTCGAAGCCAATCACGCACGGCCCCCTTCGCGGCGCAGGCTCTTTGTGCACGCACGCCATCCAATCGGTTAAGCTGCACAAACTTTCACGCGATGGATCCTGCGGCTGGTTGAGGTCGTAGGCGCGGAACGAGGGCTGATCGGCTGGGCTGTCGAGCGCCCGTTGCGCCATGTCGCGCATATACTCCATGGACTTAATGCCGCGGCGTAAACCCGGATTAGCCGCATGCCAGGTCTGGGGCTGGTCGATGGCCGCGGTCAACGGCGCGGCATATTCATGCCAGCAGACTCCGCGCTGAGCGCGGTCGCGCATCTCCTTGAACATCGGCCCCATCCCCTGAATGCTGATGCAGAGCAAGCGCCCGTTGCGACCGCTGGTCGAGGACAGCACCGCGTTCCATAGCTCGCGGTGTGTCTCTTCGAGCAAGCCGGCCTCATCGATAATCGCTAAGTCGCTGCCGATGGCGTGCCCGGTCGCCCGGTCGCTGGCTAAGAATTTGACCGCGGCCCCGCGGTCGCCTTCGACGCGACCCGGTTGGGGCGTTTGCCGGTCGATTATTTCGAAGCCGCTCGCTTCGGCCGTTAATGAGATGGCCAGCCGCAGCTCTTTGGCCAGCTCGCCAGTTAGGCTAATTACGACCCCGCGCCAATCGGGCCGATTGAGCGGCCCCACCAAGTGGCCCAGCACGTAGGCGGCTATTAGGCCAGACTTCCCATTCTTCCGCGCCACCGACAGCCCGCTTTCGCGCGCAGTGTGCGCTTCGCGGAGGAAGTGCTGTTGCCAATCGTCGATGAGGAAGGGTTCGCCCTGCAACGGCCCCGAGGGCACTTTCAGCTTGGCTTCGGCCCACGCAAAAAAGCCGTCGAGGTCCGGTTCATACTCGGCTGCCGAACGCAGACATACGGACGCAGCGGCCTTTTTCTCCTTCTGCTTGCGCCGCCACTCACGCATGTACGCTGCGTGATTGGCCCTTCTTTTTTTGGTCTCGTCCTTCACTTTTTCATGCCCACCCCCTTTCCACACCATCTTGTGGAAAAGATAGCAAGATGTATGGGCATCGCTAGTTTTCCACATTCTTTCCACATCCTTTCTACATCCTTCCTTCATAGGCGGGTCCACAAATCCACAGCCCCTAGTAGTGGTAAGGACAAATCCACAGCCTTGGATCGTAGTACTAGGGGCTGTGGATTTGTGGATAAAAAAAAGTGCTGGACATCCGCAGACACATCATATTTATTTGTCTGTGCAATCAGGAGGCTCTATGAACTGTGCAGTCTGCGGCAGCCCAATCGATGGGTATCGCCGTGCCTTAAACCCTCGCATCAAGACGTGCTCGCCGCACTGCTCAAAGCGCCACGCCATGAATCTGCGGAACTTGGCCGCGCGGAATAAGCGTAAACGCGAGCGCGCGCAAAGAAAGGAGCGATGATGGTAGAGCATGCCATCCTCGTTTCCGTCCTCAAATCGGAGGGCGGCTACGTCAACGACCCCAACGACAGCGGCGGCGAGACCTATGCCGGCATTGCCCGGCACTACAATCCCGGCTGGGAAGGCTGGGACGAAGTGGACCGCTGGACCGGCAATAAGAACTCGCCAGACTTGCAAGACTTGCTGATGCCCATGCTGCTGCGTTTTTGGGATACTTACCTGAAGTCCAACCATATCGAGCACGTGCCGAGGCCGTTGCAGCTTCAGTACGCGCACATGGCCGCAACCAGCCCCAAGCGCGCCATCGCCGCCCTGCAGCAATTGGTGGTGTGGACGAATCCCCTGTTGGGGTCGCCGAAGTTCGTCGATGGGCTGTGGGGCAGGAATACCCGGCAGGCCGTAGAGGACTGGTTGTCACCGGACCTCAACGCATCCGACATGCAGAAGGGCTACTGCATAGCCTGCATAGCCCTGTACTGCGACTCGGTACGGGATCGTCCGAGTAATCAACGCTTCCTGCATGGTTGGGCGCGCCGGACCGTCGCTGTCTGGCAAGAGGCGATCGGTCATGCAGCTTGAAAC
>CBDETK010000011.1:0-23390 GCA_965242865.1 Candidatus Latescibacterota bacterium | reverse complement strand
GGATCGGATTGCTATGGGACACAAAGTTTGGGTAGTGGCGGAGGATCGGGGGTTGATAAGGGCACTTTGTTTAAGTATGTGTCGTTTGAGAAGTCTTCGGACCTGTATGAGACGGGGTATCGCCCCGTGGATGCGGACGCGGAGTTTGAAGCGTGGTTGGCGGAGGCGGCTAAGAAGCCACCGCGATTGAGTTATTGCAACGGTACTGGCTTCCGAATAAGGCGTTTTGCTTTGCGCGTCGCCGCGATGCGGAGCGGTTCCTTGAGTGGGCGTGGGCGAATGATCTGTTGTGGAAGGATGAGGAGGCGGAGGATGAGGGGCGCGGTGATTTTTCGGTGCGCGAGATTGAGTTGGATGATGAGCGCGAGTAGCTCAGTTTGGTGTAGAGTACGGGCTTGCCAAGTCCGCGGTCGCGGGTTCGAGTCCCGCCTCGCGCTCCAGATTGAGAGGTTTTTTATGAAGCGGTGGTATCCGTATTTTTGGTCTTTCGTGTTGGTGTCTGCGCTGGGGTTCGTAGTTTTTGCGGTGTGGGCGGCGCACGATCAACTGAGTCGTGTTCCGTCTTGCGCGTGTCTGTGCGAGTAGTGTTGTGGCGTTCAGTGTGCGTCGGGCGCGTGTTAGTGGGCGGTATAAGCGGCTTCGTGCGGGTTATTTGTCGAGGCATCCGTTGTGTGCGTTGTGCGGTGAGAGCGGTTTGACGGTGGCGGCGTCTGAGATTCATCACACGGTGTCGGCGGAGTCTCGTCCTGATTTATTTTGGGATGTATCGTTGTGGCAGGCGGTGTGTCGTCCGTGTCATGTGGAGGTGACGCGGAAGCAGAATCGTCGTCGTTCGTTTGTGGGTTGTTCGGAGGAAGGACTTTTGTTGGAGGATTGAGCTATGGGCTTGCCGGCACGTAAGGTGAATCATCGGCCCGATGGGCCGCCGCCGAAGTTTCGGGTTTTGCAGCCGCCGCGGGATGAGGCGGACATACCGGATCGGTTGGGTCGTATTCCGAAGGTGTTTGCGGATGAGTTGGATGCGTTTGAGAAGTCGATCTGGCGGTGGGCGGCTCGGGAGGGGTGGTGGTTGCAGAAGTATGACGCGCCGTTGGTGTTTGAGTTATGTCGCACGGCTAAGCTGATGCGGGATAACAAGCGTCACTTTGAGCGGTCTCAAGCGTATCTGGCTGAGTTGCTGGAGTCGGACCCGGGTAGGGCGCAGAAGGTGACGCCGGCGGCTAAGCTGTTGCGGGATGCGTATGCGGATAATGTCTTGTCTTGGATCAAGCTGACTACGGAGTTGGGTTTGACGGCGTTGTCTCGGAGTAAGATGGCTATTAAGCGCAACACGCAGGCGCGTGAGGCGGCCAAGCAGGCCGATCCGATAGCGGAGTTTTTGTAAAATTTTGCTGGGCCGGGGTGCGCCGACTGGCAATCGGCATGCCGCGGGTAATGAAGCGGGACAACAGCCGTGCTACCTGTTCTCGATCTTGCTGTTGTCTCGCGTACTCAGGCCCGCCGACGGATGGGCTTTGAAGGGGCTCGTCCGTCGGCGGGCATACTCAAGTAAGCAGGAAGAAGATGGATCATCCAACGACAGATTATGCTCGTCGCGTGGTTTCGGGGGAGCAGGTGGCGGGGCCTCATGTCCGTCATTCGTGCCAGCGTCATTTGAATGACTTGGCGCGGTCGGCGCGGGGTGAGTTGCCGTATGTGTTCGATGGCGAGCGGGCTACGAAGGTTTTTCGCTTTTTCGAGAAGGTGTTGCGCTTGCCGGCCCCGCGGGAGTCGGATGAACGGTCGATGCCGTTCCGTCTGATGGACTGGGAGCGTTTCATTCTGGGGAATTTGTTTGGTTGGGTTGATCCTGCGGGTATGCGTCGGTTCCGTATGGCGTTTGTGTTGTGTTCGAAGGGCAGCGGTAAGTCGGCTTTTGCTGCGGGTATAGGTCTGTATATGACGGTGGCGGATGGCGAGCCGAATGCTCAAAACTTCATCATTGCGCGGGACGCGGATCAGGCGTTGATCCCTATGCAGGCGTGTGTGAACATCAAGGAGTTGACGCCTCAGTTGGATAGCTTGCTTCATGTTCGTGGTGGCGTGGATCGTCCCGAACAGATTAGCTGTCATTCTAAGGGGTCGTGGTTGCGGCGCGTGGCGAGTGATACGGCGGGCAAGGGTCATTCGGGCTCGACGCCGCACTTTGTTCTTTGCGAGGAGTATCACGAGCACCAGACGGATGCGATGCTTAAATTCTATGATCTGGGGACGAAGGAGCGTCGTCAGCCGTTGATATTTGTGATTACGAATGCGGGGGATAGCCTGCTGTCGCCGTGCGGTGAGGAGTTTGAGTATGCGTGTGAGGTGGCGGAGCGGGGTGCTGAGGGGGTGGTCGAGGACGAAAGCTATTTCTCGTACGTGTGCGCGTTGGACGAGGAGGATGATGTTACGGAGGTAGGGTGCTGGCCGAAGGTGCTGCCGGGGTTGCCGGAGTATCCGCCACAGTCGTTTGTGTCGGATCAACTTTTGCGGTCCAAGGGGCAGCCGAGTAATCGGGCTAAAGTGGAGCGGTTGCTCTTTTGCCGTTGGGGTGCGGGGAACGAGGCCCCGTGGCTGACGCTGGAGGCGTGGAAGCCGTGCGAGCAGTACTTAGCGTTTGACGAGGCTTTTTTGAAGGATTTGCCGTGTTATCTCTCGTTGGACTTGGGGTTGAAGCGCGACTTGTCGGCGGGGGCGGCGGTGTGGGAGGTGCCGTTGGATGACGGCGAGGTGGCCTACTGGGCGCGTATTATTGCTTGGACGCATGAAGAAGACTTGCGTCAGCGCGGCGTGGAGGACAAAATCCCGTATGAGACGTTTAGGGACAATGGCTATTTGCAGGTCGTTCCGGGCCGTTTGATGGATTTCGGCTACGTGGCGAAGTGGATTTACGAGATGATGTACGGGTATGATGTGCAAGGGCTGTGTTATGATCAGTGGAAAATGGATCTGCTGAAAACGGAGATGGAGGAGGTGGGTATCCGCTATACGTCTAATGCGCGCTCGGTCCGTTCGGGGGAGCTGCTTATTGTACCTCATAACCAGTCGTACCGTGGTTGGGGGGCGGATGAGAAGCGCGAGAAGGGGGAGATACCGCTTTTTATGCCGCGCTCCATTGACAAGTTGGAGGAAATCGTGTATTTGGAGACGTTGAAGGTTGAATTTAACCCGTTGTTGCGTTATGCGGTGCAGGCGGCGGTGCCGGTGATGGATGCCAGCGCCAACCGCCGGTTTGAGAAGAACAAGCAGCGCGAGAAGATTGACTGTGCGGTCGCGCTGGCGATGGGTGTGGGTTTTGCGGCGGAAGGGTTGCCGTCGCCGTTGAGGCCGTTCCAGTTAGATCGGGTGGCCGCGAGGATATAACGAACATGCGTTTTCACGATATGCGCGCCTTGATTGCGCGTTTTGTTGCGCCGGCGACGAGCGAGCGAGGGACTAAGCCTACGGAGCGGCCCGATGTAGTCAATCTGGCGTTGCAGTTGGCGGCCGGGCTGGGGTTTGTCGGCAAGGGGGTGCAGCCTATTACGCGCCGCACGGCGGTGTGCTATGCGCCCGTGGTGCGCTGTATTACGCTTATCAGTGGGCTGACGTCGCGGCTGGTGACGAATGGTAAGCTGAAGGTTGTTGACCTGGAGGGTATGACTGTGCGGACGCCGCGTGCCCAAGCCGCGTTGGAGATGATGGCTTCGTCGGCGGATGGCGGGGGCGAGCCGACGTCTAATCTCATCAAAGATGTAATGCTTGACTATTGCTTAGACGGGAATGGGATTTTGGTTCCGCGCAAGCAATCGGGGCGAGTGACGGGGTTGACGCGGTACATCCGCGCTAATGGCGATTGCCGTGTGCAGGATAACGGGGATGTGGTTTACAACATCTCGCCGGCCCACAACCCTAATGAACGGGTAAGCCTACCCGCACAGGATATTTGCTTGGTGCGCTGGGGGCGGACGCTGGGTTGGCAGCCGGGTCAAGATATGAGACAATATGGCTTCGCGTCGTCGCCGTTAGACCTGCTGGCTCCGTCGTTGCGCGTCGGTCTGTTGAGCGATTCCCACGAGTTGGAGTTCCTCAA
Organism: Candidatus Latescibacterota bacterium; assembly: GCA_965242865.1. GTDB lineage: Bacteria > Latescibacterota > UBA2968 > UBA8231 > UBA8231. The sequence continues at coordinate 19,297 of CBDETK010000011.1, read as the reverse complement.
GCGGGGGATGCTGAGTCGGGTTCACTTCAACTATCAGCCGACCGAGGGGTTGGATGCACAGGCCCATGTTGAGCAGTTGGGTGAACTGCGGAAAAACATTATTAAACAGGCCCAGACCGGCGATCCGGTGGTGACGCAGAATGTGAAGGCAGAACGGCTGGATCCGGCCATAAATGACGAAGAAACCTTACGGTTAAGCCAAGAATTGACAGCAAAAATCGCGTCGGTTTTTGGTATCCCGCTTGCTTTAATGAATAGTTCGGAGACCACTTGGGGTTCTGGTATGCAGGTGATGATTCGGTCGTTCCTCGCGATGTCTTTTTACGAGCACGTGAACGCGCTTTTGGACCCGTTGGCCTTGATTCTACTGGGGAAAGGACAGCGGTTCGTGGTCGATGATAAGGAGATTATGCGTCCTGATGCTGATCACTTAGCGAGGCTCGTCGATGTGCTGCAAGGGTCGAGCACTCGCAAGCCTGTTTTGACGAAGGAAGAACTCCGCGAGTGGGTCGGTGTCGCTCGGGAACCAGATGGCGAATACGAAGATCAGCCCGAGCCGCGACGTAATCCGTCGGGCGACGGCACTGAGGCTCAGAGGGAGCGTACTGACCCGAATGCGTAGAACAGGTCAAGCTGTGGGTGCTCACAGATTGTATCGTGCCAGGGTGCAGGCGGCAGGGGCCAAGTATCGCCTTTGGAGGCATTGCAGGAAGGGTGCATACAAGAAAGGTTGTCGAGGTCGTTAGTGCCGCCGTGTATCACGATTTGACTTGTTTCGTCAACTTTGTTTAATTAACATAATAATGGAGGTTCGTCGATGGACAAGAAACTAAAGGCTTTACTTCGTCGTCGGTTCAGCAACATCTCGCCCGATGTCTGGGCGAAGTATCAGCCCGCGAAGGTGAGTCTCGCTCGTGATCGTGATAATGAAATACTTCTCTATGGAGAAATCATGAATCATGCCGATGCCGAATTCCTCCGCGCTTGGTGGGGCGATGATTCGGTGATGTCGGCCCAAATTTTCCAAGAGCAGCTTGACGCGATTACGGGGGACGTGCTCATTCGGATCAACTCGCCGGGCGGGGACATTTTTGAAACGAGTGCGATCCTGAACCTGATCAGCGAGCGCAAGAAGAAGGGCGATAAGGTCAACGTGCAGGTCGATGGCATGGCCGCGAGTGCCGCTTCGCTCATTATGATAACGGGCAGCGACATCGCTCTTTCGGCTATGACCTCGGTGATGATTCACGGCGCGCAGTTGGTTTTGCGCGGCGACGTGGAGGCCGTCCAAAAGATCGTCGATACCGCTCGGAAGATGAACGACGAGGTCGCGGGCTTGTATGCGAAGCGCATGACCAACTCCTCGTTGGAGGAGGTGCAGGCGGCGCTTCGTGAGGAGACGTGGTATAGCGCGGAAGAGGCGGTGGAGGTGGGGTTGGCCGATAGGGTGATTGAGGTCGCGATCGACGAGCCGGGGGAGGAATCAGAAAGCACGTTGCGGGCTGAGGCGGAGAGGGTTCGGCAGGAACAGATGATGCAGTATTATAACCTATACGGCGATAACGCCGGCGAATGGAGGTTCTTATAATGACAGTTCCCAAATCCCGCTTTAGCAAGTGGGACAAAAAGACGTTCGATGAGACGTTGACGGAGGAGGCCAAAGTTCGGGCCGAGTATGACGACGTCACCGAGAAGTTGAACGACATGAACCGCGAGAAGCGCATCAAGTTTGAGGGCGGTGCGGTGGAGGGGATGGCGGAGAAGCATCTTGCTCTGCACTACGAGCACGGGTTCCTCGGTCGTCGGTTGGACAGCTTGCGCGGCGACTTGGATGCGTTGGAGCGGTTGCGTCCTGAGAATCGGTTGCCCGATCCGATGGCGCTGCGAACGCATGATAGTATGCGTTGGAAGAACTATTTTGCGGGCAAGATGTCGCAGGGGGGCGGTCTTCGGGACGAGGGGTTGCAGTCGTCTGAGGAGAGCATGGCCGAGTTTCACAAGCTGCATGGGAGCGACCTTGAGGGGTGGCAGAGCACGCAGTGGAAGTCGCCGACGCCCTTGTTTGTGAAGGCGCCTGTGGTGGCGGCTACGCGCGTTCCGCTGGTGGGGTTGGTGGCGGGCGATGCGGCTACGGGGCAAGAGTCGATTGCCGTTCAGTATCCCAACTGGCTGGTACACCGTCTGAAGGCTTTTGGCGGGTGGGGCAGCTTTGTTCGGACGCGTGTTACGGAGACCGGGCAAGACATCCGCATTATGCAGATGGATCCGACCGCTCAGATGGGTCGTCGCTTGTCGGCGGAGGGTTCGGCTATCAACGATGTGGATGCGCCGAACATCACTACGCTGGTCCTGAAGGCGCACACCTATACGTCCGATTTCATCCCGATCACGATGGAGTTTGAGACGGATACCATCTTGGAGAATGGCGGTATCCCCGAGATGCAGGACATCTGCTTGGCGCGTATTGCTCGCTTGAAGAACAAGGAGTTGACGGTCACCACGGCGGCGGGTGCGGCGGATACGAAGCCGGAGGGGTTGGTCACGGGCGCGAAAGAGGGGCTGACGAGTGCGGCGTCGCGCACGATTGGCTTTGACGACATCGTTGATATGGTCTACGCGATCGATCCGGCTTACAAGGAAGGGCGCGAGGACCCCATGTACGGCTTTACGACCGAGGAAGGGGGACGTATTGGTTGGGGCATGAGTTACGATGCGCTCAAGACCGTGACGAAGATCAAGGACACGCAGGATAATCCGATCTGGTTGCCGAGCCTTCGGGATGGTACGCCGGGCACGATCTTGGGCTATCCGTACCAGTTGAATCCGAACATGGATGACGTGGGGGATAACACGTACCCGCTGGTCTTTGGCAATGGCAGCTATTACATGGAGCGTATGGTCAACGGCATGTTGTTCTTCCGCTTCTGGGATAGCGGCACGGCGTCCAACTTTTCGGAGAAAGTCGTTGCGTTTGCTCGCTTGGACGGGCGGTATATCGGCGTCAAAGACGGCGCGGTTTGTGAGGCGATCGTCAAACTGAAGATCAAGGCGCAGTAGGGCGGGCGTAAGCCCAGTTCTCCCGAGGGCTAAGTCGGGAGTGGATTGAAACAGAGAGGAGAGGGGTATGCCTACGATGACGATGGCGTTGGCGGCGGCGCGTGAGAAAGAGCGTCGCCACCAAGAAGCGTGCGCCAAGCTGGAGGAGCACCGCTTGGAGGGTGAGAAGCGCAAGGAGGATATTCCGCTGGAGCGGGTGCGCCTTCGTACCCATTGGGTGGCCCCGGGGGGCTGTCCGTATAAGCGCGGTCAGTTAGTGCTGGTGCCGGCCTCTGAGGTGGACGATATGGTGTCGCGCGGTCTGGCGGTGCGCCAAGAAACGGAGGAAGAGATGCTGGTTAATTTGTTGCGAATCCATGACGTGGGTCTGTTGGCGCATCGAGATACGCCACGAAAATTGGTCGAGCTTGCGCGTCGGCAGGGCGTCGAGGTGGAGACCCGCGACGCTAAGCGTCCCAAGCCCAAGCCTACGCGCTCCTAACGCCAAATGGTCGCTCAGCCTACCGATATATGCTCGTTAGATCGCTTGCGCTTAGAATTGCGTTTAGCGGTGGATGAGACCTACCACGATACGCTTCTGTTAGAGCAGTTGGCGTCGGCGGTGGGGTGGGTCGAGGCGAGCATAGACTACCCGCTGGTGGATAGGCCGAGTGTTCTTTCGACGAACCCGCCCATGGGCGCGATGAATGCGCTTGTGTTTGAGGCGCGAGGGTTCAAGAGTCTTCAGAGCATCGCGTATTTCTCTCCTTCTTCGGAGGGAGAGTGGATTGAAACGGATGATTGGGGTGATGTGGAGACGACGGTGACGCCGACGACGGATGTTGTTGTCGTGAACGCGCCGCCGGCCGGGTGGCCGGCCCATGCTCGGGATCTGCGCTGGCGTCTGAATGTGACCCTCGGGTTGACGCTGGGTCGTCGCCCCAAAGATACGGTGCTGGCGCAGGCGTTGGTCTTGCTGGTGCGGCAGCTATACAACGGCGGGGGCCTGCCGAATGATTTTCGTGCGCTGGATCGGCTGTTGGGGCCGTTGCGTCCCCTTCACGCCGCGTTAGACTAACGCCATGGCCGAGGGTACGCGTCGCATCCGACTCTACGAACCCGGTGCGGTGACGGGTACGACATCGCACGGTGACCCGCAGCGCAATACCCCGGTGGAGCATATTGTCTTTGCTACGCGGATAGACCGCGGGGGGCGCGACACGGAGGAGGTGGGGGTGGACGTCGAGCAATGGCAGACCACGTTTCGTTTTCGTTGGAGCCCCACGTTGCGGGCTATGACGCCCCGCTGGTATGTCGTGGATGATGTGGGGCGCACGTGGTCGATACGCTGGGTCAAAGAGTTTGATCGACGGTGGCTGACGTTGTTTTGTGTAGCCGCCACTTAAAACCAAAAGAGGAGTTCTACCATGGCAGATAGCATCAACATACCCGTACAAGGGGCGGAGGTTTCCGTTCAGATTCGTGGTACGTATGAGTCGTTACCGGGGGTGCAGTCGCACAGCGAGGGGGGCGGCGACCTGAACAGCGAGACCATCCAAACGTTCAAGGACAGCTTGGCTTCGACGGACCTACCGGAGGTCGCGCCCGTCACGATTACGTCGCTCTATAACCCCGTTCATCCGGCGTGGCGTTTTGTGCGGGATGCGGCGATCAAGGGGACCCTGGTCAATGTTCAGTTCACGACCGCACAGGCTGAGTTCTTTGATAACAACAGTGCGAGCGGCGTAACGGCGGCGATTGCCGGCACGGGCATTGTAACGCTTGTGGGTTCGCCTGACATCCCGTTTGACGATGTGGGGCGCGGTGCGGTGCTTATCATTGACGGGAAAGCGTATGTCATTGACGAGCTGCAGGACGACGGCAAGGGGGCTACTCCGTGGGTTGTTGAGCGGGGGAGCGGCGGGACGGGCATTATTCAGTATAGCGCGGATGGCAGCCGCAGCACGCTGGCTCCGCCCACGTCGGTGGCGGCGGATGCCGATTTCAAGGTGGTCACGCCCAAGCTGCGGGTCCGGTATGCGGCGCGGTTTGGCAAGCCCGGCGCGGATGCGCCGGACGGGGGCAACCTGCAAACGTCGTTCACTGTGCAGCCGACCAGTCATATCAACGACTGGGTCGTCGAGATTTCGAGCTAACCTAACTACCAGACAAGGAGATTTTTATGGCTACCAAGATTACGAACTCCAATGCCCTATCGTTGGGGACGTTTGCGGCGCAGGCGGTTGTTACGCATGTGCGCTATCAGATTGGCTCGACGGTGTTGGCGACGGATGCGTTGTCGGCCAGCGTCACCGTTCCGATCAACAACGAGCTTACGATACCGGCGAATGGTATCGACGTGCGGTTTGAGAAGGGGGATGGTGAGGATGCGGCGGTCAAGGCCGCATGGGAAGCCTACCTGACGGCGCAGAACGGCTTGACGGTGCGGGCGATGACGAGCGCCACGGTCGAGGTGGCCGTGAGCGGCTATGCGGCCGTCACCGTGCCGGAGGCGAGCATCACCTATACGACTGTCGCCGACTAAGTTTCAGCGCGGGGATCGTGTATAGAGGCAGGTTGTGTTCAAGGACGCAGTCTGCCTCTTTTTTTATAGGATAGGACGATGGCTAAGTTTCTGTTTCGCAATATAGATGGTGCTAGAAGGGATGCTGGCGGCAGTGAACGCGGGGAGCTCCTTACGATTGACCCGCCCTTGTCGTCGGCCAAGCTATCGGGGGCCTCTTGGGAGAATACGTCGCGCCCGACGATTGGTGGCTGGTTTGCGTTGGGGATGGTTCCCGATGCCAGTGGCAACGACACGCCGCGCATCCTGACGATTGCCAACCGCAGCCTATGGGTTATCAACGACCCCTTGGGCGGACTGATTGCCAGCAACGCCACCGAGTATAACAACATCCTACCACAGAATATAAGCCAGAGCTATGGGCGCGATATTTATGGTCGTGTACGGTATCACCGTACGGTACAATACAGCTTTCGTGGGCCTATCATATACAATAATAGTCGTAGCTATTATCTCTTTCGGTTGACGCATGATAGGACCACTGACTCGGATGGCCCTACGTATAACAGTTGGGATTACGATTTATACGAGCTCACGTGTTCGGCTACCGGGACGAACTGGGCTATCCGCCGTGTTGGCTTTTCTAGAAGGAGCAGCAGCAGTGCTCCCCGTCCTTTTGGTTCGGGTGTCAAGTTGGGTTCGTATCTCTATTTCTCGGCTTATCAGTCGAGTTCCAGATCTAGACTTAGCCGTGCTTCCCTTTCTAATCTTAACAATCATGTCAGCTATGGTGAGATACGATTAGATAGCCCTCGACTGTTCACGGACGGCACTACCTTATACGCTATTTTGTCCGACGACCGTCCGACGCCGGCGGTCCATCAGATCACGTTTGCCCGGTCCCCACAGTACAACACACCGCACACAACGACGCTGGTAGGCGAACTGCCTACCATTGGCAGCTTCACCCGTGTCAATTTCAGAGGTTTTTATGGCGCGGTCAGTTCGGGCGTTGAGCTTTCTCTTTCTCAGTTAGATGTAGGTGGTTTGTCGGTAGCGGATGCTACGACGAAGGTGACGCCGCAGGTGTCGTTCTTGTTGCCGACGACTTCTGTGGGTGGGTTGGCGGTGTCGGATGCTACGCATGTGGCTGTGACGCCGGCGGTGTCGTGGTCGTTGCCGCGGACGGTTGTGGGTGGGTTGGCGGTGTCGGATGCTACGACGGCGTTGCTTCCCAAGCAGCCGTTGTCGTTGCCGCGGACGGCGGTGGGTGGTCTGTCGGTGTCGGATGCCTCGTTGGGGGGGGTTACTGTTGCCACGGTCCTGACGCCCGACCGGGTGGCGGTGGGGGGCGTCCAGCCGCAAGCCCCCCGCACTAAGCTGCGGCTACCGTTGTCGCTACCGCCGACCGCTATGGGGGGGTTGGCGGTGGCCGATGCTATTACGGCGTTAGCGATTGAGCGGCAGCCGCTGTTGTTACCGCAGACGGATATAGGCGGTGTCGATGCGCGGGATCCGTCGAGCGTGAACAGGACGCCCGCGCAGGTGCTGACGCCCGCCCGGGTGTCTATCGGGCAGATAGAGTTGACGGATGCGTCGTTGACGGCGGAGCGTCCCTATGTGACGGCTCGCCCGGCGCGCTTGCGCGTGGGCGGCTTGTCTATTGGCGATGCGCCTACGACGAATGTAACGCCGGCGGTGTCGGCGCGGGTAGCGCGCCTCTCGTTGGGTGGCGTGGCGGTGGCGGATGGGGGGCTGACGCCCGTGGCGCCGCAGCGGCCGCTGCCCCTTGAGCGCGTCGATGTGGGGGGGCTGGCGATAGCCGATCCGCAGCCTATGCGCGTCATCCCGGCGGTCGTCTTGCGGGCGGAGCGTGTCGATGTGGGTGGGTTGGCGATTGGCGATGCGCCCACTACGAATGTGACGCCGGCCGCAAGCCTGTTGCCGCGCCGCTTGGACGTGGGGCGGGTGGCGATTGGCGATGCGACGCATTTGACGGTAACGCCCGTGGTGTCTCTGTCGTTGCCTCGTACCGCCCTGGGGCGGGTCAAGGCGCGTAGCGAGCTGGCCACGGTAACGCCCCAAACATCGTTCCGTACCCCTGAGACGGATGTAGGGCCTGTTGCGGTCGCGCCGTCGTTGTTGCGAGCGGTCGGGCCTATCATACCGCTCCAGCTGCCCCACGGTCGATATAGGGGGCATACAGGCTACGCGGGACGCCCCTACTACGAATGTAACGCCCGCCGTGTCCTTGTCGCTGTCGCGGGTCGATGTGGGTGGCGCGGATGTGCGCGACCTGCGTAGCACCCGGGTTACGCCGGCGGTATCCATGACCCCCGAGCGGGTGACGATCGGGCAGATAGAGAGCGGCGATGCGTCGTTGCGCGTGCGGCATGATCGGCTCGCCCTGACGCTGACGCGGGTTGAGGTGGGCGGCCTGTCTATTGGCGATGCGCCTACTACGAATGTAACGCCCGCGGTCGCCCTGCGCTTGACGCGGCGGTCTGTCGGCCCGGTGCGCGTGGCCGACCCGACGGCGTTGGTTGCCATCCCGGCACAGACGCTCGCGTTGGCACCGGTGCTGGTTGGCCCGGTGGATAGCCAGCCGCTGACCACCGCGGTCACCCATCCCCTCGTGGCGCTGTCATTGCCGCAGACGGACGTGGGCGCGTTGGCGGTGTCCGATGCTACGACGTTGCGGGTGACGCCGGCCCAGCGCCTGGCGCTGGCACGGCTCCGTGTGGGTGGCCTTGAGGTGCATGAGGCCCGCCCGTTGAACATAACGCCCGCCCAGACCATGGCCCCGCCCCGCATCAAGACGGGTAGGGTTGAAGCGCATGATGCGCCCTTGCGTATCGTGGTGCCGCCATTGGCCTTACGACCCAAGCGCGTCGATATAGGCGGTCTGGATGTAACCGATCTTACGACGTTGCAGGTCAAGCCTTCGACGGTCCTGTCTCCCGCGCAAGTCGATATAGGCGGTCTTGATGTAACGGATCTTACCACGTTGCAAGTCAAGCCCGCTACGAACCTACCCCTTGAGCGTGTTGATATAAGCGGTCTGGATGTAACCGATCTTACGACGTTGCAGGTCAAGCCTTCGACGGTCCTGTCTCCCGCGCAAGTCGATATAAGCGGTCTTGATGTATCTGATCTTACGACGTTGCAGGTCAAGCCCGCTACGAGCCTATCCCTTAAGCGTGTGAGCGATATAAGCGGTCTTGATGTAACCGATCTTACGACGTTGCAGGTCAAGCCCGCGGTGTCCCTGACGCTGGGGCATGTGCAGATAGACGGCATTGATGTTAGGCGGTTGCCGACGCAGGTAGCGGTGGGGCAGCAGGCGTTGCCCGTCGCTCGCTTGCGGGTGGGTGGCGTCGATGTGGCGGATGCCGCTACTACTATCCCGGTCGTCTCGGTCTCGTTGGGGCGCTTGCCGCGCTTGCGGGTGGGCGGCGTCGATGTAGAGGATGCCGCGATTACGAATAGGGGCGTGGCCTCCCTGACGCTTGCCCGTCGCTTGATCGGGGCGGTGTCGGTGGCCGACACGCCCCTTGATACTCGTCATAGCACGTTCATGTTGACGCCCCGCCGGGTGCGCGTGGGGGCTATCGCCGTGGCGGCCGATGGGGTGACGCGGGTTGCTCCGTCGATCCCGTTGACGCTCGCCGCGATGACGATAGGCCCTGTTGCGGTCGCGGATGTTTCCCATCGCTTACAGCCGTTCACCGTGTGGCGTCCGCAGGCGGTGTCTATGGGCGGGGTGGTCGCGCGTCGCCCACTCCTGACCTTGCAGACGCCGCCGGTGGCGTGGCGTCCCGATGTAACAAGGCTGGGCAAAATCAAGCTGGCGCAGCCAGCCCTACGCCGTCACAGGCACGTGTTCATGCCGTTCCCTGCGACGGTGATGGGGGGCGTTGCGCCCGGGGTGCCGCGCCTCCGACAGCGCATCTTTAGGCGTCTGCCCAAGCTCGATGTGGGCAAGCCCCGGGTAGTCGACCTTACTACTGAGCTGGCTGCTCAAAAAACGTTCATGCGCCCGCCGCGCGCCCGCATAGGGCGTGTTGAGGTCTTGCCTATTGTATTCGGTTTAACTAATTTACATGTTGATACGTTGCGTGTGGCTGGCGCGGACGTGCGGGATGTGAACGTAGTAGCGATAGGTCGCGCTGGCGCAAAGGTCCTCTTCACGGCGGATCAAGTAACGATGGGAGGTGTTCGCGTGTTCATTGTTCGTAGCCCTACTCAGCCTCCCCAGCCGCCGGGCGGGGCGGTCATACAGATACCCTCTACCTTGCGCGGACGGCGTATGGACCCGATTGAGATCATTGTCGAGATAGCGCGGCGCGTCCTCACGGCGTACCGCACCGAGACGGAAGGCGAAACGTTGGAGCCGCCCGTGCGCGTCGAGCCGGTGCTTTTGGACTTAGACTCGGTGGTCTATCAGGACGACGAGGAAGGGACGCAGCGTATCAGCGCCCAGCGGGAACGCAGTGACAGTCCGGTGCCGGCCATTTACTACCAAGTGACGGGTAACCTGTATGAGCCGGGGCTGAAGCAGGGTAAGGACACGGCGCACCAGGTGCGCGTCATTGCGCGGGCCGGGACGATGCAGGAGGTGACGGACTTGGATAAACTGTTGCTGGCGTCGCTCAACGAGACGAAACGCTTGCAACTGTCCGATGGGCTTTTTGACGAAGTGGGTATCGTGCGCGATCGGCGCATCTATGCGCGGAGCCGCACGTACCAAGTAACGTTATAAGGAGAGGATCATGAGTATTGACGAAAAAGTTCTCAAGGCAATCGTGGACCAGACCATTGACGAGGAAGGGCGTTATGTCAACGATCCCGATGATTCTGGCGGTGAAACCTATTCGGGCGTTTCCCGCGTTCATAACGCCGACTGGTCGGGCTGGGTCTTGATCGACGGCTATAAGTTGGATGGTACGGACTTGGACTCGGACGAGGTGGCGGAGGCGTTGCGTGAACACTTGGATGCGTTTTACGAAAAGTATTACACTCAGTTTCATCTCGATAAGGTGCCGGCGCATCTACAGTTTCAGTATTCGCAGATGTGTGCCCGGTCGCCGCGGCGGGCTATGCGGGCGTTGCAGCAGGTGTGCATGGATTTCGATGGGTCGCTTGCGCCCGGCTTTGCCGATGGCTTCTACGGGCCGGGGACCTTAGCCGCCGTGAGTGATATTTTCGAGGAACGCGGGGAACGCGGTTTGGGGGAACTGGATCAGTTTCACTATTTTGAGCATCTGGTGGCTGAGAATGTGGATGCGGCCGACGGCAAAAACCTGAAATATTTGCGCGGCTGGACGCTACGGTCTATCCGTGCGCGGCGAAAAGCCGAAGTACTCTTAACGCTTGATGATTAATCTGGAAGTGGATAGCCGCGGTCTGGCCGAGATACGGCAGGGCCTTCGTGCGTTGCCGGTGCTGCTGGCGGAGCGTGTGCAGGGCGATGGCTTTCGTGCGGCGGCGGGGGCGGTGGCGACCCGCGCTAAGACCGTGGTGCCGGTTAAGAGTGGTGCGTTGCGGCGCAGCATCAAGGCGCGTCGCATCTCGGAGCGGGTGTTGACCGACCGCGGGGTCCGGCGGGTGCCGGGCGCGGGGGCGCGGGTGACCAGTGGCGGCCCGGGGGCGCGTCATGCCGTCTTTGTGGAGTACGGTATCCGCCCGCGGCAGCGGCGCGATGCGCGTTCCTACCTACGACGGGCTATCATTGAGACCCAAGGGCAGTTGTTCAACATCATCTCGGCGCGTATGTCCCGATCATTCCGCAAGATTGAACAGGGACAATTGAATCGTTTGCAACAACGGCTGATAAGCCAGAGCGGGTAAGTTGAAATGGCACTTCACGCATTACATGTAAGCACGTTAGACCTTGACTTGGGCGTGTTGCCGTACCAGTTGGTACGGGTTGAGGCGGTCGATCAGTATGGTCGTACCGGCGAGACGGCGCGGTGGGTGAACGCCGCGACCGGCGTGGTGGTGCCCACGAGCTTTTCGGGGCGTACCAACGCGCAGGGGATGCTCGACATCTTTTTGGAGACTACGCCCGCGGGTCATTACTATAGGGTGACCATTATGAACACCGAGCCGAACGTGGGCGAGGTGGCGGTATGGAGCCGAACCATTCGTTTTTTGGACGACATCCATTTGCACGAAACCACCGATAACGTATTGGCTCCCCCGCATAGCTCCACCAGCCCGGTGTTTCAACAGTTTTTGCGGCATGTGCAGGACTGGGCGCAGCGGTATGACGACGGCCATATCGTGCCGATACGGCGCGAGAACTTGCCGTCGGATGTGGCGTTCACTGATGATATTTTAACGTTTGCCACGGTGCGCCAAGAGGCCAACGACCAAGCGCGGGACTATCAGGAAGCGGTCTATGCGTTCCTGTTCGGCACTCGTGCGCCGTCCAGTGATAGCATCATCTTGGCCTCCCACTTGCCGACGGGGCAGGGCGGGGGCGGTAATGGGGCCTCATTAGACGCCGCCGCGGTGGTCGCGCTGATACGAAGCCACGTCAAGGACAAGGCTGAGTTGGGCGGTCAGAATTGGGATTGGAACACGGATATAGACAACCGCCCGGATATTCCGGCGGCGTCGCCGCCGTTCACGTCCGCCGATGCGGTCGCGGCGATCCGGTCGGCCCTGCCTAATCTTGAGCGACTGAACGACGATGTGGTCGATGGCTCGTGGCGCGCTGAGGATGGCCTGTGGTTGTCGCCCATAGCGGACGATGCCTATACGGAGGCGACCGCGAAGGCGGCCACGTACACCGCCACGCGGACGGTGGCGGCGCGTGAGACGGGCAAGAACATTGCTTTCCGCGTTCCCAAGACGCTCTACGAAATACAGCCTTCGACAGACGACTTGGCGCTCTTTCGGGTGGTCACGGGCGACGAGGCGGAGGCCCTCGTTATTGCCACTACGGGCGCAACCTATTTGGGTGACGACGACCATTATTGGTACTACAACTTGCCGATCGCGGACATCCCCGCGGCATCCAAATTGCAAGCGCAATGGGATGCCCCCGACCAACTGGAGCATATTGACATCGCCGCCCGCTTTATTAGCGGCTTAGAGGCCGCCATCCGCGCTGTGACGCACGGCAATGCCGGGGGGCTTGTCATATTGCCTCACAGCGTGGATGCGCCCACAGCCACCACGGGCGTTGCGGAGGGAACGATACAACTGGTTGAGCCGTCGGTGGGCGCGCCCTATATCATTGGGCTGACCACCGAGGAGATGACGGTCGAGAACCGCGGTCGCGGCACGGTCATTCTGGACGGTGCTTCCAAAGACGCGGACTGGCGCGGCAATGGTACGATCGCCCAAAACACGGCGGCAGACGGTCAACCCTTCGACATCTCGTGGTCACTGGGCTTTATCGACGGCGGCGACCCGCGCTATCAGAGTATTACGGTTGCGATCCGCACGATGGCCGTCACGCAGGCGGTCAACCCTACGTTCTATGTACGTATCCGTCGGGTGGGCGATCAGACGTGGACGAACTTAGGTCAACTGTCTTTCTCGCGGAATACCCAGTCGGTGGCGGGCGCAACGGGCACGCTTGCGTCGCTCGACTACTCGCATCAGCCGCGGGCGACGCGCCGCGAGATCGCCGCGATCCTTCAGTATCACAGAGGGTTTGAGCGAGAATACTCTTCGACCGCCGATTTTAGGAATATCTGGCTCTACCAGCCGGCGACGATGCGTACCCCGACCGGGTGGATGCGGTTGACGCCCAACGTGGAGCCGTGGACCCTAATAGGAAACCCGGACGAGATACCTGCGGCTAAGCGTCCGGTCGATTACGACGATATTCAGAATACGCCGACGATACCGCCGGGGGTGGTCAAGCTCAGTCCCAACGCGAACAATCTCAACATTACAAGCCTATCGGCTTACGTCGATGCCAACGTGTCTATGCCCTCCGACTATGCGTCTAAAATCTTCTTGATTAACTTTGGCGGCGAGGGCGCGGAGGCGAAGGTGCTGTTCGGTCACGAGTTGGCGATGAAGAATAGCTCGCGGGTGGGCGGCGACCGCAATGCCGATCATAGCGGCTATGTGCGCTTCCAAATCCCCGCGGGCGGCGACCGCACCTACCACGAGTACTACGTGGGGAGGACGGCGGGCAATGACCTGCTCTTGGCGAGCGACAACGTTCAGGCCGATGCCATGCCATTTGACGTGTACCAGATCAACTGAGGGGATCGTATGGAAACGGGAACGGTCCTATTTTGTGCGGTGATGATCGCCTTGATTATCATCGCCAACGAGTTGCTTTGATTTTTTTTGTGCGTTTTGCGTGGTTTCTCCAAAACTTTCGTATATTAGGGTGTTGCAAGCCCAGTTCTTCCGCGGGCTAAGGCGGAAGTGGATTGAAACAACGAGATGCTTTAATTCACTTGAGGAGGAACGAGTATGTCCATCAGTTTGAATGCGGCCGAGTTTGATCGTATTGTTCGGTTGAGTCAGAAGGGGGCGGGGTATGAATATGAGTCGCCGGGGGCGTATGATAACCACTTGACTGTTTGGGTGCAGGTGGGGGCGCGAAGCCCGAATGGGCAGGTTCAGTGGGTGCGGGAGTGCATCTATCGTAGTGAGCAGGAGCCGCCGGCCGGGGGGTAGATGGCTCGTAATGGGTTTAAGCGAGACACACTGGAAAAGGTGGGCGGGTATGCTATCATTACGGCCTTCCTGTTTCTGGTGGGGTATGCAACCATCTACCTGTCGGGCAATGTAGAAATCGTGTACATGATCATAGGATATGTACTGGGAGAAATGCGCGGCCTCGTCGTCGGACGCGGTGAAGATTCAACGTTTGAAGGTTCACACTTGAAGAATGGAGAGGGACAGAATGAGTAAAGTAGCAAGGAAGAAAGACGTCAACGAGGCTTCGTTAGCGGCCTTGTTGTCGGACGACCGCCTTGATATTGAGGTGGATGGCAACCCCTTGCGCTTGACGCAGCCCAGCGTCCAGCAGGTGGGGGCGTTCATGGATTATATCAATGCGAGCCAAGAGGATGATAAAGACAGCGGGGAGCGGGTGTTGAATATCGCTATGCAAGCGATAGGCTTGTGTCTGCCGATGCTTTCTGGCGATCAAGCGTGGCAGTTAATGACCCGGGCGGGCGGCCCCGACTCAGCCCTTGTGCTGCGATGCCTTGAACTGTGCGCCAAATGGCGCGAACGGTTCGTCCGGCATGGAAAGAGCACTGGCCGAAAACCCTACCGGCTTCTACCACGTAGCGCGGGTCACCCATCAGTCTGGTGGAGCAAGTGCTGGCCATGCCCGCCCATATCTACGCGGGGTGGCTTGCCGTTTCTCGACCAATACCCAGTAGGCGATTTTCACGCCTTTCATCACCTGCTGGCCCAACTCGCGCACATTGTTCTATACGGCCCATGCGGGTAAGGAGGGCCGCCGCCTTGATTGCTCTACGACTTTGCGCCCGCACTTTGGAAGAACGGGAAGCGCGGCTCCAAGCGTTTTGACACGGTGGGAGGCGGAGCAGGAAGCGCGGGATCAAACGCGGAGCGCCAGATGAGAAAGGAAGCACTCGCAGCGGCTTGGGACCGCACTAAGAAAAAGAGAGCCGAAGGGCTATTGGATTAACACCATGGCTTCCGTTAGACTGGGCAGTTTATACATAAACTTCACGGGCCGCACCCGCGAGCTATTGCGTTCAACTCGCGCTGCCGAAGTGGCACTGCGTCGTCACCAACGCCGTGTGCGTTCCCTACGGAATGAACTCTCTGGCTTCAACTCCGTTGCAAGACGTGCGGCTGCGGCGTTAGCTGCCTTTGGCGCGGGGGCGGGGCTGGGCGGCGTCATCCGCCAACTGGCTGAGTACGAGCAGAGTATGGCGTTAGTCCGGGGCATTACGAATGCCACCGGCAATGACTTTCAGCGTTTGGACCAACTGGCCCGTGATTTAGGAAGAAATACCCGTTTTTCGGCTGCAGAGGCCGCCCAAGCGATGGTTGAGTTGGCCCGGGCGGGCAACACGGTCAACGAGCAATTTTCACTCCTCCCGGCTACATTGAACCTTGCGGCAGCCAGCGGCGCAACCACCGCCGAGGTAGGCAATCAACTCACCAACATAATCAATCAGTTTGGTCTGTCGGTGGCCGATGCCGAGCGCATAACGGACACACTCGTAACAACCACGAATAGCGCCAACACCAACTTTGAGGAACTTACTCAAGCCCTTAGCTACGTGGGGCCAATCGCTCGGCAATTTGGTATCGATGTTGAAACCACGGAGGCGGCGATTGGTGCTTTAGGTAACGCCGGTATTTTCGCCACCCGCGCCGGTCGCGGGTTCCGCGGGTTCTTGGCGTCGCTGGCGGCCCCGTCGGGCGCGGCGGCGCAGTCGCTCGCGTCGGTGGGCCTCTCGTTGGATGACGTGAGTGTTGCGTCGTTGGGCTTGATACCCGTGTTGGAGAACCTGCGGCGGTCGGGGATCGATTCCGCCGAAATCTTCAATATCTTTGGGAGAGAAAACGCATCCGTTGCCGAGATACTCATTCGCAACGTCCGTTCGGTGGAGGATTTGACGACGGCTATTCGTGGTGGCACGGGGGCCGCCCAACGGATGGCGGACCTACTCAATGCTACGCTTATAGGGCAACTGCGCTTAGCCGCGTCGGCCGCCTTTGGCTTTGTACAGGCGGTCGATAGGATGTTCGGCGTCACCACCGAGCTCACCAACTTCCTTTCGTCCATTGCGGGCTTCTTCAACCAATTGACGGACAATCTGGATCGCTTCCGGGGTGTGATCACGGCGACGGGCCGTGCGTTGCTGTTGGCGTTTGGTGCGGCGGCGGTGTTGCGGGTGCGTCGCGGCTTGGTCGCCATGCGTCGTCAGTTGTCCCTCTTGACGCGGGCGTTAGGTCTGGTGCGTATCGCCGCAAAAGCTGCTTTTCGTGCTCTGCTCGTGGGTGCTATTATTGAGGGTGTCATTCTTTTGATCGATGCGTTCCTCAATCTGTCGCGTATCTTGCGGGAGCAAAACGTCACGTGGGGCGAACTGGGTCGTAACTTGGGTCTTCGGTTTGTGGCTAATGTGGTGGCGGCTATTGCTACGATACCCAGTTTCATAGTCAACAGCATCAATGCGGCGGTGACGCTTATTGTCGGCTCGTTCTACTCGTTGGGGAACGCGTTGGTGGATGCGATTGCGGCGGGGTTGCGCGGGGAGAGTTTGAGTACGGTGATTGACGAGTTTACCGGGCAATTAGAAACGGGATTACGAGTTACCGGCAAACAGGCGGAAGCGAATGTGGCTCAGATCGCCCAATTTTTTCCGAAGCACCCGCGACCTGACGCTGGACTATTTTGGGGTGACCGAAGCCGAGTCCGAGCGCGTCAATAATGTGTTGAGTCTGACGTGGCAGGCGACGCTGGAGGATCTGCGTACGGGCCTGGGGCTTGTTATCCGGGTACGATTGGTAAGACGGGCGACGAGGTCGATCGCAGCACGCGCATCATGGCGCGGGCGGTGCGCTTGAGCCAGCGGGTGAGTGCGGAGGCGTTCACCGGACCCGACATAGCCCCGCTCTTGCGCTTAGGGCTTTTGACTGGCCCACTGCAAGCGACGAATGAACAGTTAGCGCGTATGACCGCGGCGGGCGCACGGGTGCGTAGCACCCTTACGGGGGCGTTTGAGGGCATTGCGAGTGCTATCATCGGGCCGGGTTCGGTGGTGGAGGCGCTGCGCCAGATGCTTCGCCAGATGGCGTTGTTGGTCATCCGCCTAAAGATTATTGAGCCGCTGATGGCGCGTATCTTCAACCCGCGGACGACGCCGTTCCTCTTTGAGACGTCGGCGGCGGATCGTTCCCTCGATCTCCTTAATCAGTTGCGCGGTCTGCCGGCATTAGGTGCGCCCACAACGGGGATCGGGTCGGTGCAGCCGGGCTTGGCCGAAGAGCTTATACGGGAAGCGGCGGCAGGGAAGCCCACAATAAACTTCCAACCCACGTTCCATATAGAAGGCTTCGGGGATGGGGAGGCGTTGATACGTGAGTTTAACCAAAAGATATTGCCGAACATGATCGATATTTCTGACTCGTTAGCGCGTGATACGAGGCGCTAATGGCCGATATACAAATCCCCGAAGCGTTGGCGAACCGCATCACGGCGGTGTCGTTGTTGCCGTGGGAGCCCGGGCTGCAATCGCATCGCTCTGAATACACGGGTCAACAGTCTTTTGCCTACTATGCGCCGGGGGCGTGGCGGGGCGAGGTGACATGGATGAGCTTTGCCCATCAGCAGGAATCGGAGGCGAACCGGCTGGCCAGTCAGTTGTCGGCGCTACTGCGTAAGACGCGGGGCGGGGACCTGACGGTGGAGCTTCCGTTGGCGGGTCTGTGGACGATTGAGAACCCTGTGCCGTCTGTCACCATTAGTGCGATAGATGCTCAGAGCGGGCGTCTAACCCTCTCCCGTGCTGTTGCGTTGGCAGACGGCCAGTTCTTCTCGGCGGGCGACCGCTTGTTACAAGCGTTTGGGACGCAACCCGCGGCGACGCAAGTGAACCCGGTGCCGGTGTTTGTTGGCAAGGTGGGCGATGGGATCACCCCGGCGACGACCATGGACGTGCGCTTGGATACGAGGGCGTTAGACCTGCCGCGCACCGCGACCCGGTGGGGGCCGTGGATTATTCCTTTTGAGGAGGCGGTGTGATGCAATTCGCGGCTATCTTATTAAAGATCGGAACATCCCTACGCTTGGCGACGTTCCCCCAAAACATTACGTTTGAGAGCGAGGTGTATCGCGGTGGGGGCCGGCTGCTCGACGTCCGTTTCCCGCAGCACACGCTGGAGGCGGGTACGGAGCCGTCGTTGGCGGTGGCTATCGCCCTCTCGGACGCCCAACGGCAGACCCTACCGGAAGACCTGGGGCCGGCTACCGTGTCGGTTTATCTTCTCTCGCGGGAGGACGGCGGCGCATGGGCCGATACGGGCTATCGCTTCACGGGGACGGCAGGACAGAGCACCGTTGATAAGGCCGGTGAATGGTTGTTGGAAGTCTCCAAGCGCAAGTTCAACTTGTTGAAACCGGACGCCGTTTGGACGCCCGAACGACAACGCGAAAATGAGCGCGTGGGCGACCCCGATATTGGGTTAGACTTTATGTATGAGGTAGGCGAAAAGAAATTTGACTGGCCGCTGGCTCGGGCATGAAAAAACGCCCGCCAACTAAAAGCGTTGACGGGCGTCGCTGGCAAACAGAATGGGCTGCTTCCCAGCTAGAATACCTTATAGACGGTGTGCAGGCTATCCTCTTTAGCCGTGAGGTAGTTGCGCCAGCGGCCCGTAACCTTGATCTTCTCGCTCTTGGACGCCTGTGTGTACTTAAGATAGCTTTTCATGTAGCGGTCGAAATTGGCGTTGGCGTCGTTCATCTGCCACTCTTGATCGGCGCAGGCGGTGCGAGAACTGTCTCGCCCATTTTCCTTTAGGCAGGCCAGCCAATCGGCCATGTGTACGATCTTCTCATCGGCGGCGGCCTGCATCTCCTGTTGGTAGGTCGTTGGTGTGCAGGCAAAAGCGGAACTGGCCACAACAGCCGTTAGGGTGAGGCGGGCAAAGCGTTTCATCGTAGGCTCCTTGTAAGTGGGTGTCAGCGTTGTTGCTGACAGAGACTAATATATCCGCGTTTAGGATCAAAAATAGAGATGGCCGACAGAAATTTCTTAAAAC
>CBDETK010000010.1:0-24260 GCA_965242865.1 Candidatus Latescibacterota bacterium | reverse complement strand
GGCTCTCAAATAGTTGGACGCCACCGAGAAGTCGCCCTGCCGGGCCTCCTCCCAGTTGTCGGGGTCGGGGTCGGTGCCGCATCCCGACACCGTCAGCCCGACTGCGGCCAAGACGGCGATGAGTCCGAGGCGGCGGGGGCGTCTCATGGCGCTAGAGAGTACCGCCGCCCACCGCCGGGGCGGTTCTCGGGTTCGGCCGCCGATCTCCCGCCGGGGCCGCCGAGGCACCCGACAACCCCAACCGAGTCGGGGGCGGTTCCCGGGTCACGGGGCGGTTCCCAGGGTTCGGGCCCGGTCGAACACGGCGTCGAGCATCTCGGCGGTGAGCCGGCCGGTGAAGGTGTTCTGCTGGCTGACGTGGAAGCTGCACAGCAGCGTCCGCCCGTCGTCCAGCTCGGCTTCTGTCCCGTGGCCGAACCGGGGCCGGGGCCGCAGGCCGAGTTCGCTGGCCATGGCCTGATAGGCGAAAGCGCCCAGGGCCACGATCACCCGCAGGTTGGCCAGGGCGTCCAACTCCCGCCGCAGAAAGGGCCGGCACCGGTCCCGCTCGTCGGGGGTGGGCTTGTTGGCGGGCGGGGCGCACTTGACCGGGGCGGTGATCCACGCCCCGGTGAGGGCCAGGCCGTCGCCCCGCCGGACGGAGTCGGGCTGGTTGGCGTACCCGGCCCGGTGCAGGGCCCGGTAGAGCCATTCGCCGGACCGGTCCCCGGTGAACATCCGCCCGGTGCGGTTGGCCCCGTGGGCGGCCGGGGCCAGCCCGACCACCAGCAGGTGGGCGTCGGGGTCGCCGAAGCCGGGCACGGGCCGGGCCCAGTAGTCCTCGTCCCGGTAGGCGGCCCGCTTCTCGCGGCCGACCTGCTCCCGCCAGGCGACCAGTCGGGGGCAGAGCCGACACGCCTCCACCTCGGCGGCCACCGCGGCCAGCCGCCGCTTTCGCTCGGGGGAATCCACCCGATCAGGCTAGGTTGGCCGCCGACACGGCCTCGCTTCCCCGGACCCTGCCGCCGCCATGACCCGAAGTTCCAACTCCCCCTCCCCAGACCGGCGGCCCCCGACATGACCGGGAACTCGAGTCCACCCGGACCCGCAACTGCAAACAGGGGCCGGAAATCGAGTCCGCCCTCCCCCACCCTGGTGTTGTTCGTCCGCCACGGGCTGACCCCGACCACCGGCGCCACCCTGCCGGGACGGGCGCCGGGGCTGCACCTGGCCGAGGCCGGGGCGGAGCAGGCTGAGCGGACGGCTGAGCGGATCGCCGCCGCGGGCGGGGTGGGCGCGGTGTACGCCTCGCCCCTGGAGCGGGCCCGGGAGACGGCCGCCCCCATCGCCCGGGCCTGCGGGCTGCGGGTCCGCCGCCATGCCGGGCTCAACGAGTGCGACTTCGGCCGGTGGACGGGCCGGAAGTTGGCCAATCTGCGCAAGCGGCCGGAGTGGGCCACGGTGCAGCGCCATCCCAGCGGGTTCCGGTTCCCGGGCGGGGAGTCGTTCGCGGAGATGCAGAGCCGGGCCCTGGCCGCGGTGGCCGCCATCGTGGCCCGCCATCCCGGCCAGAGGGTGGCAGCCGTCTCCCACGCCGACGTGATCAAGGCGGTGGCGGCCTCGGCTATGGGCACTCCCCTGGATCTCTTCCAGCGGATTCTGATCGACCCGGCCTCGGTCACCGCCGTCGCCTACGGCCCCGAGGGCCCGGTGGTGCTGTGCGTCAACAACACCGGCCCGGATCTGCCGGCCCGGCCGGGGCCATGAGCCGGTCGGCGCGGCTTTGTAGCAGTCGCGGCAGTCGGGCGCCGGCTGCGGGTCGGTCGGCGCCATGAGCCAGTCGTTTCATTTCGACTCGGACGAGCCGGTCACGGTGGGGACGCTGGGCCCCAAGGGGCAGCGGGTGTTCTACCTGCAGTGCCGGTCCCGCAACGGGCCGGTGTCGTTCAAGATGGAGAAGCAGCAGGTGGCGGCCCTGGCCGAGTACCTCGACCGGATGCTCGACGGCCTTCCCCCGGCCCCGGCGGGCGATCCCCCGACCGATTACGACCTGCGGGCCCCGGTGGAGGCCGAGTGGGCGGTGGGGAACATGGGCGTGGCCTACGACGGTGACGGCGACCGGATCATCCTGGTGGCCGAGGAGCGGATCGAAGACGACGAGGGAGAAGGCGAAGGCGGGAACCCGGGGGCCGAGCCCGCCTCGGCCCGGTTCACGCTGACCCGGGCGCAGGTGGCCGGCTTCGTCGGCCGGGCCCGAGGGGTCGTGGCCGCGGGCCGCCCGCCCTGCCCGTACTGCGCCCGCCCGCTGGAAGAGGCCCACGGAGACTGGTGCCCGTGCCACAACTGACAAGGGACGGGGGAGCCAGTTCAGCCCGCGGCGACCGCGGCCAGGGCCCGGCCCCCTTCGGCCCGGGCCGGTCCGGCCGCTGAGCCCGGTGCCGATGCAGGTGTCGCCGACGGAAGACTCGCCGTTTCTGGACCGTCCTCCCATCGAAACCCCCCGAGCCCTGGAGCTGCTGGCCGAGGGGGAGCTGGAGATCGTGGGCCGGATGCCCTACAGCTCCAACGCCACCTTCCTGGTCGATTTGGCCGAGGGGGGGGAGCTGGTCGCCCAGGCCATATACAAGCCGCTCCGGGGTGAGCGGCCGCTGTGGGACTTCCCGCCGGGGATCGCCTACCGGGAGGCGGCCGCCTTCGCCGTCGATCAGGCCCTGGGCTGGGATCTGGTCCCCCCCACCGTCATGCGCTCCGAGGCCCCGTTCGGTCTGGGTTCGCTCCAGTTGTTCATGCCGTTCGACCCCGAGGAGCACTACTTCACCCTGCGGGACCGCCCCGGCTACCGCCTGGAGCTGGAGCGGATGTGCGCCCTGGACGTGGTCATAAACAACACCGACCGCAAGTCGGGCCACTGCCTGCTGGGGGCCGACGGCTCGATCTGGGCCATCGACAACAACCTGTCGTTCCACCACGAGTTCAAGCTTCGGACCGTGCTGTGGGACTTCGCCGGCGAAGACCTGCCCGCCTCGATCGGCGCCGACCTGCGGGCCCTGCTGGAGGCCGGCCTGCCCGAGCCGCTGGCCGAGATCCTCACCCCGATCGAGCGGGAGGCCGCCCTGGCCCGCACCCGGGCCCTAGTCGCCGCCGACCGATTCCCCATCGACGAACAAGGCCGCCGCTGGCCCTGGCCCCTGGTCTGACCGGCCCTGACAAGCTGCAGGGACGGCCTCCGATCAGGGATCACCCGGTCCCTGGTCCGGTAGCCCCGGGGGCTCCAGCAAGAACGGGGTGGTCCTCGTCGTCGGGGGTATCGATAATCGGGTCAATGGCCGCTAGATCGTCAGCCAGCATCTGCCGAAACTCGTCACGCTCGTCGTTGGGGTTGGCGACGGGGCGGCCGGTGCGCAGATCGGTCGGAGTTCCATTCCGCGCGGCTTCGTTAATCCGTCGGAGGTCGTATTCGATGTCGAGGTCGCCAAGGTGGGCTACGAGAATTTTTCTGGGCACGGTGCCGATTAGAGAGGACACAACTGATACCTGACACTCGACGACCGGCAGTTCCACGATCAGTGAGAGGTCGTCGACGTAGTCGACGTCGAGAGTGACGGGATGAGCCGTGATCGTGCGGGGGCGAACGCTCCTGATCCACACCATAATCTGTTCGTTTTCTCGTTCGCCGGCTAGCCATACCTGGCCGACTTTGACGTCGCCGGGAGGGTTGGCGGCGAGAGGCGAGAGGATCTCCTCGGGGATGCGCGGGCGCGGCGGTGCGTTGCGAGGCGGATCAAGGCGCGGGTCGCGGCGCCGGATTCGATTGAGGCGCATGTGGCAGTAGAAGCAGCCTGCCAGGTGGGCATCAACGTCCGTCGCAACGGGACCGTCGAGCTCTCCGAGGGCGCACCCGAGGAGATCGAGGTCAAATGGGTGCCCTTCCATTGGGAGTGGCCGCACATCGGACGGCCCCATCCCGTCCCGGCGATCTTGCCGCTTCCTGTGGGTTTCCAGAACCATGCCTGCTGCCTCCTCGTTCCTGATCACTTATTATATGCGACTACAGCCGCATTCAACCAACCCGGCTCAAACTCTGGAGGTTTTTGAACTGAAATCACAGATCGAACTCCGTCCTAACCGCCATCAATTCAGTCATATTAACCACACCACGCCATTCAACTAATGGACGGGCCCACCGGTGGGGCTTTGCGTATCTTATACGACACCACACTCCAGGTTTGTTCAGTCCACAAGTCAAATCTACAGCCGAAAATACCCCCACATCCACACTTAAATCTGTGGTACGGGTCACAACAATTATGTGGTCAACTGTTGATCGGCTAACACTGACTACGAGCACAGGTCGATGACGTTTAGGGTCGATATCATAAAAGACCTCAGTATCTACCCAGTAGACATCGCCTGGATTAGGCAGATACGGTTTCTCGGTCAGACGGATTGCCCCGATCATCGGCTGCTCGCATTTTTGAGAAGGCCTGCCGACCGTGTCGTGTTCGTCCGCCAACGGCTGCGCTCAAGATTGAGGCGGCTAGGCAGATCGACCGCCGACCGGTCGTTGGGGGAAGATCGGGGAAGGGTTTTACATCAATTTTTGATGTTTGCCAGTATACACCAGATCCCAGGTCATTGCAAGCCGGACCGGACCGGCGCTGATCGCCGCTGGCCGGTTCCCCTAGGCGACAGCGGCCGCCGCCAACCCTGGCCCCCCGATCTGACCGGTACCGGCCAGCTACGGGGCCCGCCTTCTCGTTCTTCCTCGGCGCGGGTGAGGAAGTGGATAATCGACTATATTTCCATGCCCGGAGGAGGTTTGGCAATAAAGTTAATATCACGGCCGGGGTCCAGCCTAAGCCTCATCCTGTACGATTGCTCCTGGTTGCCGTATCCGCGAATGGTGACATTCATCCAGGGCCCGGTCTTTATGGGAAATTCTGCGCTCTGCCCGTCAGACAAAAAGTACCTGATGTCATCATCCATTCGGATCTTCTCCATCAGAAACAGAATCGGGTGGGTTGATGTCAGCAGCGAGCCTGGCCGCGTAATTCTCCATGTTCTGGTTCAACGCGTTGATGAGTTGTTCGACAAATTGCGGTGACATGTTGACCCGCTGTACTACCACACCCCCGGGCGGGTTGCTAGTGAAGTCGAGTCGAACGAAATCCAAGGTGAACTCGAACGGCGAGTGGCTGACAATCGCGAAGTTCGACCAGACGCCAGCCTCGAGTTCGGGCGGCATCCGGATCTCCAGATTCTGACCGTCATGAGGGAAGTCTTGACCTTGAAAATCACTCATAAGCACTAACTATACACTACAAGCCTCTGGCGCGCAACCCCGAAAAACAGGCTTCAGCCCGGGGCGGCGGTCCGATGCCTGCCTGCGATCAGGGCCTTACTTGGTTCCGGGGTTGGCCACCGCGGTAGCTCCGGCGAGGGCGGGGGTGTCGGCTTGCTGGTCGAGGGCGGCGAGGTCGTCGGCCAGCATGTGCAGGAACTCGTTGCGCACGTCGGCGGGATCGGTGATCGGGCGGCCGGTGCGCAGAGCGGTCGCATTTCGGCTCAGCGCCGCCTCACGGGCTTCCCGGATGTCGGACTTGATGTCGAGGTCGCCCAAGTGGGCCACGAGGGTTTCCCTGGGCACGGCGTTGGAGACCGAGGAAACGACCGCCACCGGGCGGCCGATGACCGGCAGGTCCGCGATCAGGGAGAGCTCCTCGACGAAGTCGATGTCAGACGTGACCGCGTGAACCATGATCGCATGAGGGAAGACACCCCTGACCCACACCATGACCTGTTCGCACCCGGGCCGGCCAGCCAGCCAGACCTGGCCGGGATTGACATCGGCAGGCGAGTCGGCAGCCAAGGGCCCCAGGATCTCCTCTGGGATATGCGGCCGGGTTGGCGCATGGCGGGGCGGTTCGAGGCGTGGGTCACAGCGCCTTATCCGGTTGACGCGTATCCGGCAGAACAGACAATCCGCCAGATGGGCCTGCACGTCTGCCCCGGCGGGGCCGTCGAGTTCGTCTAGGGCGTATCCGAGCAGGTCGGGCTCGGACGGATGGCAGGGGTGGCAGGGCCCGGGGATCGCGAACACCAAGCCGGGCTCCCATCCGTCGGCCAACATGTCGTCGTCCTCGTCGGCGGACTCGATGATCGGGTCAAGGTCGGCGAGCTGGTCGATGAGAAACTGATCGAACTCATGCCGCTCGTCGGCGGAATCGGTGATCGGGCGGCCGGTGCGCAAATCGGTCCGAGTCCCGTTCCGCGCCGCTTCGTCGAGCCGCCGGAGGTCGGAATCGATGTCCAAGTCGCCCAAGTGGGCTACAAGCCTGGAGACGTCAACCGAGCCGTACAGAGAAGAGACGACCCCCACCGGGCCGACGTTGGGCAGTTCCACGATCAGCGCGTTGTCGTCTACGGCGTCGATGTTGGGGGTGACCGGATAAGCCCAGGCCGCGTCGGTGTCGGAGCGAAGCCCCCCGATCCACACCATGAGCTGTCCGTGATCGCCTTGGGCGAGCCAGACTTGGCCCGCTTCGACCATAGGCGATCGGTTGGCGGCCAGGAATTCGAGTGTCTCGTCCGAAACCGGCCGAGACGGCACGGCGAAGGCGGGCGGTTCGAGGCGAGGGTCGCTGATCTTGATCCGGTTGAGGCGTATGCGGCAGTACAGGCAATTAGAGAGATGGCCTTCGATATCCGACCCGCTGGCGGTGTCGTGTTCTCCGAGGGCCTTCTCGAGGAGGTCGGCATCGGACGGGTGGTAGGGACCCTTGCGCATCACGTACGGCTGGACCTCCAACTCCTCAATCTCGTCCGGCCCGTTTTGCAACTTCTCACAGGTTCCCTGAACCATCACGACACCCCCTGTTTCCGTCCCACACGAGCCTCAACCCGAGAGGCGTCGCTTTGCTGGTCGAGGGCGGCGAGGTCGTCGGCCAGCATGTGCAGGAACTCGTTCCGCACATCGGCGGGGTCGGTGATCGGGCGACCGGTGCGCAGAGCGGTCGCATTTCGGCTCAACGCCGCCTCACGGGCTTCCCGGATGTCGGACTTGATGTCGAAGTCGCCGAGATTGGCTACAAGGGTTTCTCTGGGCACGGCGTTGGAGACCGAGGAGACGACCGCCACCGGGCGGCCGATGGCCGGCAGGTCCGCGATCAGGGAGAACTCCTCGACGAAGTCGATGTCGGACGTGACCGCGTGAACCATGATCGCATGAGGGAAGACGCCCCTGACCCACACCATTACCTGTTCGCACCCGGGCGGGCCGGCCAGCCAGACCTGGCCGGGTTTGACATCGGCAGGCGAGTCGGCGGCCAAGGGCCCCAGGATCTCCTCTGGGATATGCGGCCGGGTCGGCGCATAGCGGGGCGTTTCAAGGCGCGGGTCACAACGCCTCATCCGGTTGACGCGTATCCGGCAGAACAGACAGTCAGCCAAATGAGCCTGCACATCTGCCCCGGCGGGGCCGTCGAGTTCGTCTAGGGCGCACCCCAGCAGATCGGGCTCGGACGGATGGCGGAGGTGGCAGGGCCCGGGGATCGTGTACACTAGGCCGGGCTCCCAACCGTCGGCCAACATGTCGTCGTCCTCGTCGGCGGACTCGATTATCGGGTCAAGGTTGTCGAGCTGATACATGAGGGACTCATAGAACTCGTGCCGCTCGTCGCCGGGGCCGGTGATGGGGCGGCCGGTCTTGAGACCCGTGCGGGCGTCGGTTGGCGGCGCGTCGGCGATCCGCTGGAGGTCTGACGCGATGTCCAAGTCGCCCAAGTGGGCTACAAGCCTGGAGACGTCAACCGAGCCGACCAGAGAGGAGAAGACCCCCACCGGGCCGACGTTGGGCAGTTCCACGATCAGCGCGCTGTCGTCGACGGCGTCGATGTTGGGGGTGACCGGACGAACCAAGGCCGCGCCGGCGTCGGAGCGAAGCCGCCCGATCCACACCATGAGCTGTCCGCGATCGCCTTGGGCGAGCCAGACCTGGCCCGCTTCGACCTTGGGCAGTGGGTTGGCCGCCAGTAGTTCGAGCGTTTCGTCCGAAACCGGCCGAGACGGCACGGCGTAAGCGGGCGGTTCGAGGCGAGAGTCGATGATCTTGATCCGGTCGAGGCGTACACGGCAGTACAGGCAATCAGTCAGATGGCCTTCGATATCCAACCCGCTGGCGGTGTCGTGTTCTCCGAGGGCGTTCTCGAGGAGGTCGGCATCGGACGGGTGGTAGGGCCCCTTGCGCATCACATACGGCTGGACCTCCAACTGCTCGACCTCGTCCGGCCCACTTTGCAACTCCTCACAGACTCCCTGAACCATCACGACACCTCCCGTTTCCCCACTCTTCCGGCTCTGACCTGAGAATTTTCATTATATCCTCTTCTTTTTGGGCAAGGTCATAGACTGAACCTCGCTTTGACCGTCTCCAACTCGGCAACACTGACAGCACCACGCCGTTTGACCAGCGGGAACATCCACAGAGACGACCTGGCGTATTTTTTGTAGACCCACACCCCGGGCTTGTTCAAACCAAGGCTTGGGTCGGCGGCGGAGTACACGCCATTTGGGGCGAGATCGGTGGTGCGGGTGACGACGACTATGCCTTCAGATGTCGGTCGAAGGACACCGATGACGAGGACAGGCCGACGCGGTTTCGGGTCATAGTCGTAGAAAACCACAGCTTCCACCCAGTAGACATCGCCTGGGTTCGGCAGGTACGGCTTTCGCGCCAAGGTCGGCACCCCTCGGTCACTGGCCGCCGTTTCTCGCTCATACGTTCAAGAAGCGAACGCGGGCGCGACGTCCGTGACGACCAACAGACGCAACAGCCGGGGGGAAGCAACTTCAGTGAATTTGATGTTACTAGGTTTACTGGCGCGACGCAACGTGCGCAACCGTCCGGTCGATCCGGTGCCTGCCTACGATCAGGGTCTTACTGGGCTCCGGGATTGGTCGCCGTCTTGGGCGCTGATCTGGCCTGGCTCCGGGACGGCGATCTGGCACCTGTTGGCGATCAAGGGCTCACCTGGTCTCCGGGAGCTCTGGCGAGGATGGGGCTGTCGTCTTCCTCGTCGGTGTGTTCGATGATCGGGTATAGGTCTGCGAGTTGGTCGGCGAGGAACTGGATGAACTCGATCCGCTCGTCGTTGGGGTCGGTGATCCGGCGCCCGGTGCGGAGACCGGTTTCAGGGTCGGGCCGGGTTCCGTTGTAGAGCCGCCAGAGGTCTGATGCGATGTCCAGATCGCCCAGATGGGCCAAGAGTTTGGACTTGGGCACCAAGCCGATTATGGCGGAGAAGACTGCCACCGGCCCGATCTTCGGCAGATCCACGATCAGCGCGCTGTGGTCGACGGCGTCGATGTTGACCGTTACGGGATGAGCCATGACCGTACCAAAAAAACCGAGCGGTTCGTGGCTGACCCACACCATGATCTGCGCGTCTTCGCTCCGGGCGTACCAGACCTGGTCGGATTCGACGCAGGCCGGCGGGGTCGGCGGCGAGGAGCTTGAGGGCCTCCTCTGAAACCGGCGGAGCCGACACGGCGAAGGCCGGCGGCTCAAGGCGCGGATCTTGAATCTTGAGCCGGTTGAGGCCTATACGGCAGAACAAGCAGTCAGCGAGATGGGCCTCGGCGGCGGCAGCGGAGGCGGGGTCGCTCTTCCCGAGGGCGTACTCGAGGAGTTCGTCATCGAGCAGGTCGTCATCTGCCAACGACGGCATCCGAAAGTCAATCGGCTCGACACCGTCCGAGTGGTCGGCCGACTTTTCACTGATTTCCAAAACCATCTCTGCTACCTCCTGTCCCCTCTCGTCTAAAGGCTTACCTGGTCCTTGGACGCTCTGGGGCTCCGGCGAGGACGGGGCTGTCGTTTTCCTCGTCGGGGGGCTCGATGATCGGGTATAGGTCTGCCATCTGGTCGATGAGGAACTGATCGAACTCGTGCCGCTCGTCGTTGGGGTCGGTGATCGGGCGCCCGGTGCGGAGACCGGTTTCAAGGTCGGGGCGGGCTCGGTTGAAGAGCCGCCAGAGGTCTGATGCGATGTCCAGATCGCCCAGATGGGCCACAAGTTTGGACTTGAGCACTAGGCCGACTATGGAGGAAGAAACTGCCACGGGCCCGATCTTCGGAAGTTCCTCGATCAGAGCGCTGTGGTCGACGGCGTCGATGTTGAGCGTTACGGGGTGGGCCATGACCGCATCGAAACCGGGGGGTTCGTGGCTGACCCACACCATGAGCTGCTCGTGCTCGCCCCGGGCGTACCAGACCTGGCCGGATTCGACGCAGGCTGGCGGGTCGGCAGCGAGGAGCTTGAGGGCCTCCTCTGAAACCGGCAAGGGCGACACGGCGAAGGCCGGCGGCTCAAGACGCGGATCCTCAATCTTGATCCGGTTGAGGCGTACACGGCAGAACAAGCAGTCAGCGAGATGGGCCTCGGCGGCGGCAACAGAGGCGGGGTCGCTCTCTCCGAGGGCATACTCGAGGAGTTCGTCGTCGAGCAGGTCATCATCTGCCAACGACGGCATCTGAAAGTCGATCAGCTCGACACCGTCCGAGCGATCGGCCGATTTTTCACTGGTTTCTAAACCCATCTCTGCTACCTCCTGTCCTTTCTCGTCCAACGCTAGTGGTATGTCGTTGAAATAACTTCTATAGTGTAACATGGCGGCATGACTGCCATAACGGAAATGTCGGCTGAGGATCGCGAGGAGCTGGAGCGTCTGGCCCGGTCCGGGGTTGAGCCTTATCGGCGGGTGATAGCTGCCAAGGGCTTGTTGGCTTTGGCCGACGGGGCCTCGGTGCGGTCGACGGCCAAGGCGCTCGGCACCAGTGACGCCACGGTGCGGCTTTGGCGCACCCGGTTCGCCGAAGCGGGTCCAGCCGGGGTGGGGGTGGTGGCGCCGGGCCGGGGCCGCAAACGCCAGATCACCGCCGAGCAGGAGGCGGCGATCGTGCATGACACGCTGCACACCGTGCCCGACGACGGCTCCGCGAGGTGGTCGACGCGCACGATGGCCGCCCGCCACGGGGTCGGCAAAGACACCGTGCAGCGCATCTGGAACGAGAGGGGTCTGCGCCCGTGGCGCACCGACACGTTCAAGCTGTCCACCGACCCCGACTTCGAGGCCAAACTGGCCGACGTGGTGGGCCTTTACGTGGACCCCCCGGAGCGTGCGGTCGTGTTCAGCTTCGACGAGAAGACCCAGTGCCAGGCCATCGACCGCACCCAGCCCTCGCTGCCCATCAAACCCGGCCGGGCCCAAACGATGACCCACGACTACCGCCGCCACGGCACCACCGACCTGTTCGCCGCGCTCGACGTCGCCACCGGCGAGGTCCTTCACCAGACCCGCAAACGCCACACCGGCCGCGACGTGTTGGCCTTCTTCAAATGGATCGACCTGCACACCCCCCGAGAACTCGACGTCCACATCGTGCTCGACAACCTCTCAGCCCACAAATCCGAGCCGGTGCGGACCTGGCTCGCGCACCCGAGGCGCAAGCGCTGGCACCTGCACTTCACCCCCACCTCGGCGTCGTGGCTCAACCTCGTCGAAGCCTGGTTCTCCATCCTCACCCGCAAAGCCCTCGCCCAAAACAGCTTCAGCTCCCTAGCCGACCTCACCGAAACCATCGACACCTGGGCCCACAACTGGAACCAGGACCCCAAACCCCTCGTCTGGACCAAACCCGCCGACGACATCATCGCCAACGTCCAACGAGGCAAAGCCACCCTAGAAGCTATATCAACGACGGACCACTAGCCTCTAATCATGCCCTGGTGGGGACCTCCTGGCAACGACGCCAACGACGGCTGTGAGGAGCCAAACACAGCGGCCCGGCAGCGCGCGGCACGGCAGACTGTGAGATAATGGCGCGATGGCCGGTCTTTTTAATCGTTCGAGAGTGCCCACTGAGCGGGTGCGCGGATCTAATATGAGATCACCAGACTGGAAACCTCCCGACAAGCTCAATGTACCGGAATCGTGGCTGCTGGGCTATCATCCTGCCCAGAATGATGCAGAAGATAATACCGACGAGTCGTCATCCGATAACGAAACATAGACAATCAACCCAAAGCTATAACGTTACAAGCTCCGGCTACATGATACCGGATCTAGACTAAGCTTGCCTTATCGATTGAACGGACTTCAGATTTGAGAACAAGTAATATAGATGAACTATTCGCCAATAATTCGGATCGAATTTTATGAATATGATGAAGGAATCTAATCTTAGCTTCCAGCGGATCAGGTGTGTCAACAACAATGAGTGTTATAGCGTGTTCTTGGCATTTTTCTCTCAGAATAGTCTGATGCAATGATTTGTGAGATAAAACTGCAATAGCCTGTACCTTATAATCTAATGCCTTGTCAACTAGAACTCCGTCTTCTATCTGCTGACCACTATGTCTTATGAGTTCAACCTCAGGAGGAGCCTCATATTCCGTTGAGGATGGGAACTCGGTGTCTAGCAGAATTCGCATAAGCCATCACCAACCCTTTACATGTACATGAGTTTCTTGCCGACTTCGATCGCATCTTCCAATGCAGTATCCTTTAGTTCTGGATAAGAAGCATAAATGTTCTCAATCCCACCCCTCTCTTCCATAGCAGCCAGTGTAGTGGCTTTTATCCGATGATTTCGTAAGTACGGCAGGCCATTCATGACTGAAGGATGTAGGCAAGTATTTGAACTAACATTGAGGAGTCCAGGCACTTCAAATTCAGGCATGTGTCCACCACCTAATTTAAATGGTTCGAATACATTATCCAGACTCGTAATATCTAGTCCAAAAATTGACTGCCCTGTATTAGCATCTACCCACCCTTCTCCTTTATCAAACAAAACATTTCCTTGAGATGTTACACCAATATTTATTGCCTGATCATTGCCTGGAAACTCAGCAAGTTTCGGTACAATCCCAACAGGTACACGCTTTGGAGATAAGTTCTTTAAATGAACGAAGGATCTCACTGCCACAATATCAGCGAATCTACAGTACCTACTTTGCTTGTATATTTTAGGCTTGAGGTAACCATTTTTAACCAGTTTCTTCAGTAGATACAGCGAGGCCCCTGTCAGATATCGGATCTCAGTTGTACCGTAGACGCCAAGAGAATAATTAGCAGTGCTCCACACGTATGTTGAGACCTCATCTAGAACACGCTTATATTCTCTTTGTTTGACTCTTGGAATGGAGCTATATATCCCTGCCATCCGTTGGATTAGCTTACCCGATTGAGAAGGTAACGCTTCAGTGAAAACCCGATCTGGAGCAAGCTGAGGATATTTTGAACGAACAGTATCTGCATTTTTGGGCTTACACACTAAAGCTGTCTGGTAACCAAACCAATATGGCAAGGGAGCAGAAGTATCCAATCTTCTAACGGCCGCTCCAGCGCCTTCTAACATTGCAGCAAGTTTCAGCGAATTAGCTGGTGGAAGGCTAACATCCAAAACCACAACAGGGGCAAACTGCAACGGCATATCCGCCGTGCGCTCACCGGGCCAACATTGCAAATATAGCATCTTTTCGTGCTGAGTAGATGGAACTACATCTGGTGACAATCTTATCATCACCATTCGATCATCACCTGCGTACGACTTTATTCTATCTCGTAGTGACGAATCAACTGCTGGATTGCCAGCTAAAGAAGCGGCTGCCAACATCAATCGACGATCACGGGTTTGTACCGCCACAGTGAATAATGCTCCAGTTGATTCGTATAGGTCTAATCTTGCGAGAAGATCTGCTGCAAATCGCAACCGATTAATATCCGATTTTAGTAGTGGCATAATATCAACCACTGATTTAGGAAGCACGCTTGCTTCTTTATCATCAATTCCATCAACGAAGTTCTTAAGAACATCGTGAAGTGAGTCTTGATGAGGACGATAGCGTCGTATGGCTTCGAATACGGATGCATACGCTCCTATAGATGGCCGGTTCATATCCGCCACTCAATATCTTCAAGAGCCGCGCGTGGTATATCTGAATTAATACGCTCGCCCTTCACGTTATTTGGAAACCATTCTGTAAGCACACTAGGAATAGTGTCAGTTCCTCGCGGTTCTCTAATCTTAATTCCGGCTCTGAGAAGGCTATCCACCGTGAAAACCATAACTACATATGGCGGAGCTTGATTAAATTTAAGTTGTGTCATGATTTGGATTGCCATTAAACTTTGAATATAACTGTATGGTACAAGCCAAGAATGCTCGGCTGGTATAAGGGTGCCTTCTCTCAGATCACCAAGTAATTGGGCAGCAGGATTGTTTATGCTACTAATGAAGTCTCGATAATCCGAGGGGATTTTGAAGATATCATATATGCCGGGATTTAGATGATACTTATAAAATAATTCAATTGAAACACACCGCGCATACGGGATCGTAGCAAGTTCTGTAGTAAGCTCTGGAGTAACCTGTACTCGGAGTAAATTAAGCTGATCTATCACACGGTCAGGTTGTTGCCCTACTAATCGAAGCAAGCGCCTTGCCTCTCGACGAACATTTATAGGTAGCCCAATATCATTACAGACGTTGCGTGCAAGCTTTTGAGCAGTTATGGATGAGTGCGGCATGATGTCCCTGGCCATGGTCGTCTAACGATCCGGTGATGTTAGTTGGTAGCACAAAGTTTTGCAAATGCTGGAGCGGGGGCACCGTCACCAAGTGGTGGCGGCAGTGGCACGAGCACGGCGAGGCCGGTCTGGTAGACCGCGACTCGCAGCCGCGCCGGTCGCCTCGGCACGTCGACGCGAAGACCGAGGAGCGAATCTGCCGACTGCGGGCACAGCGCCGGGCGCGGGCTGGTGTAGGTATCGAAGCAACGCCGGGGTGCCAAATGGCAGATCCACCGCCGCTGTAGGGCTAAACCGGCTTGACCGCAGCGACTGACCAACCGGGAGACGGTGGCTTAGAGCGTGCGCGGATTGACCATCCACGGGTCGTCTGGTTGTCCCGGTTTGTATGTCGGGGGGCGGTGACGAGACGACCGTGGAGGTCAGTTACATCATGCGCGCGTTGGATGTCGAGGTGGTGGATGCGGTGTGGGCTGTGGTCAAGTCCCGGGTCCCGCGGCGCCCTTCGGGCAGGGGGCACAGGCCGCGGATCCCGGACCGGGTCTGTTTTTGGGGGATGCTCACCCGGCTGGTCACGGGCTGTTCGTGGGTCACCGCGGAGAGGCTGTTGGAGGGCCGGGTGTCTGACACCACCATGCGGGCCCGCCGCGACGAGTGGATCGAGGCCGGGGTGTTCGAGGACCTCGAAGCCGAGTCGATCGAGGCCTATGACCGCATCGTGGGCCTGGATTTGACCGAGGCCTGCGTCGACGGGTCGGTTCACAAGGCTCCCTGCGGCGGCGAGGGAACGGGCAAAAGCCCTGTTGACAGGGGCAAGCTCGGGTTCAAGTGGTCGCTTTTGACCGATCGCTGGGGGATACCGGTCGCGGCCGCGCTCGGCGGCGCCAACCGCCATGACCTGACCCTGTTGGAGCCCACCCTGAGAGCCGCCGGCCGGCGGGGGCTGCTCGATGGCGTCGAGACCCTGCACCTAGACCGCGGCTATGACAGCGCAACCGCCCGGCGGCTGTGCGCCGACGCGGGCATCGCCGACGTCGTCTGCCCCAAAAGACGCGCCCCCGGCGCCGCCAGCGGCCCCCGGCCCGCGCCTCTCGGGCCGCGCTGGAGCATCGAACGCACCAACTCCTGGCTGTCGAACTTCGGGCAACTACGCCGCAACACCGACCGCCGCACCCGCCACCGGCGAGCCCAACTCGCCCTCGCCATCGCCTGCATCCTCACCGCCAAACTCATCGCCCACCGCAACCGCTGGAACCCAACACCATGAGCAATCCGCGCACGCTCTTACAGTGCGTTCCGCGCATTGGAGTGAGGGAAGTGCAGAGGCGCTAGGCTAGGATCTAGCTTTATTGCTGAAAGACTTAAGAGTCATTTTAGCGGAAACAGCATGAAAGGTATCAAATATCTTAAAAACCTATAAAAGGTTGGTAGTAACTACTATGACGCTTCTATCCACAAATACAGAAGTTCGTTCGCACCGACGGTTGGGGCGAGCAATTGTGTATGTGCATATGGCAGACACAGGTCAGATTCCGCAAACCACAGCCGCTGAGATTGAGCCACTTCTTCTAGCAGGGCGTGCTATGGACTTTGTTGCTCGACTCAAGGGATTCTCAACCACCGACCTTACTCCCAACGTTGTGGAGAATTTTGCCAAGACGGCAGGAATTGGTCCTAGGAGCCTCCTCATTGATATCCTTCCAGTGCTTAAAAGAGCTGACGTCATTGATTATACGGTAGCAGACAATAATCTCACGGGCATTGAGGAGTATGCCGGTATTACTGGCACGCTCGTAGAGCAGGCTTACGATGTCCTGATGCATCTCGAACCTACGCAAGAGGAGCAAGCTTTGCTGCACAGCGTGGAATTAGCGTCTTGGGCACCTCTTACTGAGTCACAACATTTAAACGAATTAACACGACGTGGGTTCATTGATACTATATCCCAAAATGGCTACAATCTGGCACTTTCGGTTGGGGTAAACAAACGAATATTATCGAAGAATCTTAGCGAAAATGTTGTCTTTAATCCCTATGTCTGGGGAACTGGCCAAATTACTATTGCTAAATTCCTCAAGAGCCTCCCTTCGGCTGAAAGAGATGTTATTTTAGGGTTATGTGAGAATGCGTCTCATCGGCCGGGACTTGCCTTACCAGCGCTGCAAGCATCCCCACAGGCTTTGGCAAGCGCACGAAAAGTGGGCTTGATCCAGGCTACGACAGTCAAGTCATCTGCATCTAATGGTGGTGCCAGTCAGACGTATATCTTCTCTCCACTTCTCGAAACAGACGATGACAAAAAGCTCACCACAGAAGCACTTCATCAGCGGAAGATACTCGTCGCTCATATTTTGTTTGGTGCTGAGAAATCAAAATCTGGGCTCGGGAGGATATCACATCCAACCCTGCTAGTAAGGCGGTTATATGAACGAGGCCAGGTCGGTCCTGCTACCAACATCGGCACAGACTACCATCTGCTTGAAGCACAGGGGATCGTCTCAGTTGAGCCTAGTCATGGTGGTCGTGCATTTCTGAAAATGGTAAAACCTGAGATAGTCCGTGATGGACTAGATTGGCTTGAACGAACCAGCGGTCAAGGAACAGGTAGTGTTGAGTCTCTGA
Source organism: Candidatus Latescibacterota bacterium (assembly GCA_965242865.1). GTDB lineage: Bacteria > Latescibacterota > UBA2968 > UBA8231 > UBA8231. Next base: position 7,067 of record CBDETK010000010.1, on the reverse strand, counting down.
AGTTACTACGTTCTCCCAGTCAGTTCGTCACACCGGAGCAGGATCGAGCTGCATTATCGGATCAGGGAGCCACCGATGAAGTTGCCCGTTCGGTTATTCTGAAACTCAGGGAGGAATTACAAAGTGCAACACGCCAAGACTCAGTCTTCTAAGCCGCTTAACAAGGGCGACGAAATGGAGATGCGCGTAGCCAGACTCTGGTTCTGGGAAGGCTACTTCTCACGTTGTAAGATCAACTTACAGCGTTACTATCACCCTGAACCTCTCCTTGTCACCGACCTTGACCTGATGGCCTACGATTTCGAGCCTTCTCTTCAAGTGAAACGAACCATTGGAGAAGTGAAAGCTGGTACGGGAAGGAGCGCACAGAAGCCTCTCGATAGAATCATATGGTTGAGGGGTCTTAAAGAGATAGTTAGAGCCGAGCATGCTGAGTTAGTGAGCAGCATTATTCCATCACCTCGTACTCGAAAGTTGGCGAGATCTATAGGAGTTAGTGCTCAGTCACAAGCTGATATTGAGCGTCGAGAACAACTAGCAAGCGTGATAGATGTCGAGGATGCGGGGGCCCATGGTACGCGCGCCTTTCTTGAAAGGGAATGGGTACATAAACACTGTAAATCTAACCCGGATCTTGAGAGAGCATTTTGGTTTTTGAGATCTGAAGTTTGGTTCCATGACGAGATCACAGCATGCAAACGCCTGATCAACCTATATAGCAAACTTGGTAAAGTTTGGACTGCTGAAATCGAAGACGAAGATTCTAGAGCTTTCCGTTGGTTATTCGCAGAAACTGTAAGTGTCTTTACCCTCAACGCAGTAGCGGTCGCGTTTGAAGCGATTCGAGTTGAACCTGAGCTTCTCGCAGCAGAATTAGGAGAACAGTTGAGTGCTGGCCTGGCTTCAGCGGATGTCATGCGTCGGATTGCTGACGACGTAGATAAGTACGTCATCGGACTACTTGCAGCGGCAAATGCGCCAGCCAATGTGACCGTTGAGGCTACGGGGGCTTTGCACCCTGAACCTCCTGTGTGGACTAGACAATTCATAGAGTTTATTTCTCGTCTTGCTGCAAATCGAGAAAATGCACGCTTGCTCCCCAGGCAAATTGATCTTATTGCATACGAGCGAATTGTCTGGCAACGGGAAGTCAACTTGATTCCCTATAATCGCCTTTCACTCACAGACCCTGAAGCTGGTCGTCTAGTGAGATTGGTTGCTGCCTTCCTTCGAAGTCAGATTACACATGTAGAAATTGTCGATAGGGCTCTTTCTACACCTCTCAAAGCGGCCGGGCAATGTCCATCTGCAGATGCAGCGACTGACGAATCACATGACGAACACGAGGCGTCCATTCAGACATCACTTCTTGAAACTTAATGTGCTTATTTCGATTTATCCACGGAATTTGAGCAAGAATGCTCTTGAAATCCTATCGACTCGCCCGCCGGGCTAGGCCCAGGGGGGGCGGGTTGTTGTGGGGTGGGCTACTGAGGGGTCGGCGGGGGGTGGGTTTAGGAAGGTTTGGTAGCCGTTGAGGGAGTCGGGGGTGAGTTGTGGGGTGGTCGTGGGGCTGGCGGCTGGTGGGATGAATGGGGCGAGGGCGTCGTAGCGGTCGAGGATCAGGTCCTTGGTGCGGTAGGCGCCGTCGTAGCGCTCGCGGTCTCGGCGCTCGACGATGGGGAAGGTGCCCATGATGTAGTCCACATCGTCGCGGGCGATGCCGTAGAGGTGGAACATCAGCGCGTCCAACTCGGCTCGCATCAGAGCCCGGCGCTCGTCGTCCCAGCGGAACGGAGGGCCATGATACCCGAGGTCTTCTGCGAAGCCGGTCAAATCCCAAGCGGTGTAGGTTAGCTCTAGAACTCGAGTCCCTATAAATGTATCATAATGCAACATTTTTGGTGACAATAATGCTAGTTGTTTGACAATATAGAAGTTCATACTTGTGCCACCCAATTTTGTGCGCGAGATAAAATCACATACGAATGACGACGTGATACTTATAAAGGTTACACGGTCACCGAAAGATCGATCTACTTCAAACAGCGGAAACTTATTCCCTATGCCTACAGGAGGGACGACCGATGTTACTAGCGTACGCTCATTTGTCGCATTCGTTATATCACGCCAACCAAACAACCAAGAACAAGAAGCTTTCTCCTTAAAGTTTACCGTTACTTCATGCTCCGGTACCCAATAGCGGGGTTGTACGACTGTGCAGGGGTTAAGTTTCTCTCTAGGAGTCAAATTATAAAATTGATAACCATTGTGTGAAGCCCAACGGTGGTCAAAGTGATGAGCCATCTTGGCTTCATAGAGTGGCAAGTAACGATCATTTCCACGTATAAAGTGATTGCCTTCAAGAACCCACCCATCAGATTCTAATTGCTCGAAGGTGTGAAATAGGTGAGAATCACTAGTCATGTTGAAGAGCCCCTGCTTGAACTTACAGTTCCAAGGGTTACTTTCAGATCCAACTTCTCGTAAGAGGACAGAATTAGTTCTATAAATTGACTTGGTAATCTCGGCGTCTCTACGGCTTCGGAAGATAGGACATGTACGAGTATTGGGATTTATAAATCTGAAGTCTTCTGGAGAGAGTGTGAAGCCACGGCTGATATTATCAAGGTCGGCTACATCATGGGCGAAGAAGAATAGCTTGGCCTCCTCAGAAGGGCGCTCATCACCTGTGAGAGCCAACAATGAGAATTTCATGCTCCTGTGAATGTCGAAGATTTTCTTACGATTTTCAAAATCGTATAGAGATACGAGAGAGCCACAGTCAACGATATCAGAGAAGAAGAGTTTAGTTGTATCGTCAGTAGCGATCCCGGTCTGTACAATCACACCGACTCCACCGACAGCCGATATAGCATTGCGCATCCATTCAGCAAATATGGCATAAGTATTAATTTTCCCTCGCCCACAAAGTGGAAACATCCCGCTACTTGCGAATAGGTGACGGGTTCGGTCTACATGACTAATGTTAATATGATAATTATTGAAGAGAGCAGGATCATCTACCGCCAGTCGTCTGATCAGTGCCTTACGTAATGCACCAGTGGCTTTTGCGATGTCGGGGCAACTGACCTCGAAAAACTCCTTCTCTTTGAACTCGACTTTGTCCCAAGGGGGGTTGCCGAGGACGCAGGTGAAACCGCCGGACCAGCCGCACTGTTTGTTGGTGGCGTTGTCCAGGTTCTCCGGGACGGGGAATATGTCAGGGAATGTAAGGTGTAGGTGGAGGAACTGGTATTCCTCGGCTAGATGGTTGATCTCTTCAATGGTCTTCTCGTCGACTGAGCCGGATTCGCCGTTGAGGATGCGGATGGTGCGGTCGGTGATGGCTGGGGAGTTTGCGGTCTTGGGAGCCACGAAAGCGGCGCACAAGGCGTCGGCGGCCAGCTTGGAGTGACGGGCGGCTTCGGACTCCTGCAACTCTCGGTAGTACTGTTCTTTGGCAGCCTGGCCGAACAGTGTGTCGTCATTGAAGGCGTCGATGGTGGCAAAGCCCTCACGCAGTTCGGCCGAGTAGGCCGCTTGCGGCGAGTCCCAGATGAACATGCCTTGATCGCGCTGGGATCGTTCAGCCCGGTTGGCCTTGCGCAGCTTCTTCACCTGCTCCTTGTCGTCGCCGGTGAGGGCTTTGAATGCTTCGTTGGGCACTCCGTCGGCCAGCAACCTTGGCGTGGTGCCGAGGAGGCTGTTGCCGCATACCACGTGGTGGTCCAAGAAGTTGAGAGGCAGGCCCGGTTCCACCGCCTCCAGCCAGAGGCTTACCTTGCACAGCTCAACGGCCATGGGGTTCTTGTCGATGCCGTAGATGCAATGGCCGATCACCTGGCGCAGGGCGTGGCGCTGCATCTCGGGGTCGGGCTCGTTGCCTTCCGAGCGGAGGCGACCAAGCCAGTCAGCGATGCGGTGGGCGGCAGCGATCAGGAAATGGCCCGAACCGCAGGCCGGGTCGAGCACCCGCAGGCCCAGCAGGGCCGTTTCGGGGTTGTCAGCATCTAAAGCCTCTTCGATCACCGGGTCTAAGGCCGAGTCGAGCAGCCGTTTGATCAGCGACGACGGGGTGTAGTAGCTGCCGGTGGTCTTGCGCTCGCTGCCGGCCGCGGCGGCCAAGTCGAAGCTGGGCTGTGGGCCGGGGCCGATTTCGGCGTGGAGTTCGAGCAGGCTTTCGTAGATCGAGCCCAACTCCTCCACTCCGAGGTTGCGGTAGTCCACCGGGCGGGTGGCGCGGGCCTCGCGGTCGCGCACCGAGCCCAGGGCCCGAACCGCGGCCAGCAGATGGTGGTTGTCGATCACGGCGTCACCGAGAGCGGACACGAACTCCTCTGACCAGAGGTCACCACCCAAGGGGGCGATGCCGATGGCGGGCGCGCCGGCCTCGTCGCCCAGGGCCCGGGCCACCACCCGGTGCTGTTCCCACAGGTCGTGGTGAGGGCTGCCCCGCTGCCGGTCGGCCAGGGTGCGCAGGCGCTCCATCGAATAGAACTTCCGGTAGCGGGCTTGGGCGGCTTCGCTCGCCTCCGGGTCGAGCAGCAGGTCGCGGCTCTCGGTGACCAGCAGGAACAGCAGCCGGTACACGGTCCGCAGCAGGGCCCGCAGATAGTCGTCAGCACCTACCCCCCCCCCGTAGACGCAGTCGTAGATCCGAGTTAGCGGGATGGGCCAGGAAGCCCTCCCCCAGCTTCTTGATGGCCGTCTCCACTCCGTCGCGGAGCCGGTCCAAGGCCCGGGTGCCAGCTCGGGCGGCCTCGGTGTTCCACTGCTCCAGCAGGCACTGCGAGGGCGGGTCGCCGGCGAAGCGGGTGGCGTGGCCGCACAGCCACAGCACGGTGAAGTCGCTGTAGGAGTTGTCGGAGAAGATCCGCTCCAGGTTGAACTCCAGGTAGGCTTGGCGGGTCAGCGAGACGTTGTCGCGCAGCACCCGCAGCACCAGCCCGTTGGTGACGATCCCCCACAGGTGGGCCGGCGAGCGATTGAGGAACTCCTGGACCAGGCCGTGGGGCGACTTGGCCGCGGCGCCAGGAACGCTCGGGGTCCGCCGGTCCAGGGGGACTTTGGCCCCGAGCTGATGGACCGGCACGCTGGCGCCCCAGCGGTGGCTGATCGGATAGCTCCGGTCCTCGACGGTGACCTCGCCCCTGGCGAGCCCGCTGGGGGCGAAGCCCAGCTCCTCCAGCAGGGGGCGCAGCCAGCGGTCGCGGGTGAAGGTGGTGGCGTGGCGGTCGGGGGCGGGCAGGGTGCCGGCTTCGAGGGTTGCGGCCAGTTCGGCCCACAGCGGGACCAGGCGGTTCCAGGAGCGGCTGACGGCGTCGGCGATCCGCTCGCTGGCCACCAGCCCGTAGTCGGTGGGGTCGGTGCCGGGGAGGTCGGAGCCCCGGGCGCTCAGCCGGTCGAGGATCTCGCGGGGCAACAGCCCGCCCCGGGAGACGACGGCTCCGTTGATCACGCGGTCACCGCGGTCCGGCCTTGGCCCCGGCGTCGGGCCTGACCCCGCAGACGGCGGCGATGCCGGCGGTCACCGCGGCCCGGCCCCGGCCCCGGCGGCTACGTCGGGCACGAACACGTAGAGGCCCACGATGTCGGGGGGGAGCTGCGGGGTGACCCGGAGCCGGCCGGCCGGGCCGAAGCGGCGCCGGGCGGTGTCTCGGACCCGCTGGTGGGCTTCGGCGGTGGCTTCGGCCCGCTCGCGGGCGGCGGCGGCGACCCGGCCCTGCCAGCGCTCGCGGGCCTCCAGCACATCGCGGACCTGGCGGCGGGAGGTCTCGGGGTTGAGGCTGGCGGAGGGCTCGACCTCCAGCAGCGACTCGACCCGGCCGGGGTCGTCGATCCAGTCGAGCTGGACCGGGGCGCCGGTGAAGGCCACAAGACCGGCCTCCTCGGCCAGCATCGGATGCTCGGCACCCCCGACGGTCGCCACCAGGTTGAACCGGAACCGGCACACCAGCAGGGTGGTGAGCTGGGCCACCGCCGTGGTGCGGATGGCGGCGCAGCGCTTGGCCTGGCCGGCCAGCAGCGGGTCGAGGGCGGTGTCGAGCACGAAGCCGGCCAGCCCGGCCACGGCCGGATGGGTGCGCTCCAAGACGGCGACGCCGGTTTCGCCGGGCTGCTCGAACCGCACCCTCACCTTGCCGCCGGTGCCGTCGGCGTCGGCCTCGGCTCCGAGGGCTCCGAGGGCGTCGCGCACCTCGGGCGGGGTTTCGGCCAGGTCGATCACCCAGTTGTCGGGGCTCTGTCGCCAGCGGCCGACGCCGGCGCCGTGGGCGGTCAGCGCGGCCAGGGTGAAATCGGCCACCTCGGCGCCGGAGCCGATGGCGGCCCGCACCGCATCCAGTTCGGCGGACACCTCGTCGGGGTGGATGGTGGACTGCTGGAACAGCGAACGCCGGCTCGACTCCCGGTCGCGGGCCGCGTCCCACTCCCGGTTCAGCCGGCCGGCGGCGGGGCGCAACTGCTCGTCGAGGCCGGGCAGGCGCTGGGTGATCGACGTCTCGGCCGACAGCAGCACGTTCTCGGCCAGGGCGTCGATCACGTCGCTGGTGCTGCCCGGCACCGGGATGGAGATGCCCAGCGCCTTGCGGATGGCCCGGTGCTTGTGCAGCAGGATCTCCAGCACGGTCTCGTCGATGTGGTTGTCGGCGCAGTAGTAGGTGGCCACCCTCACCTGGGCGGCCCGCTGGCCGAAGCGGTCCACCCGGCCCTCGCGCTGCTCCAGGCGGGTGGGGTTCCAGGGCAGGTCGTAATGGACCACGGCCGAGAACGGGTCCTGGAGGTTGATCCCCTCGCTGAGGCAGTCGGTGGCCACCAGCACCCGGCGGTCCCGGCGGGCCAGCTCGGCCACTCGGGCCTCCCGCTCGCCCGGGGGCAGCAGCCCGGTGACCGTCTCGACGCTGGCCCCCAGCTTCTTGGGGAGGCGCCGGGCCAGCTCCTCGCCCACGTAGACGGCGGTCTCGATGAAGCGGCAGAACACGATGGGGCAGAAGCCGTCATCGAGCATGTCCTTCACGATCCCGACCAGGCCGGCCAGCTTGGCGTCGGCGCGGCCCGGAGTTCGT
>CBDETK010000009.1:0-22004 GCA_965242865.1 Candidatus Latescibacterota bacterium | reverse complement strand
AACTCGGCCAACGCCATGTGGTACTACTTCGAGGTGCAGATTGCCAACCTGCCCGGCGGCGCGGTCGTCACGCCCCAGTACGACGAGCCGGTCGAGCTTTCTGCCGAGACGCCGCCAAAGGCCGGCGACGTCCGCTACGACGCGAGCGCGCCGTCCAACCTCGAGCGGTGGACCGGGGCTGCTTGGCAGGATATACCCGCGCCCGCGGTGAGCGGAGGGGGCGGACGCTCGGCGGGCTTGCTAGAGTTGCACAACGGGGTGATGCCGGTGCCGACGCTGGTCGATTTGACGGGCACTCGGTACAGCAATACGCAGGTACTTAGGGGCAACGCCGCCCTTGCTCAGGGCATCCTTGAAGTAGAGGCGAGCGTTCAGCTAAACCAGCCCACGGTGCCGACCAACCTATCCTTTAGCAGCGAGGCCGTTGAGCGCACGGCACGGCTGTCGACGCTTATTTCCATGACAGATTTACGGCGACAGACACCCGGTTTGGTCCTGGCTCGTAGGCCAGGAGTGGGGCTTCTGGCGTTTGGGATATATAGCGGCGCCCAACGGCAGGGCCTCCTCTTTTTGCATGTCGCTATTAGCGGTCCTTCGGCGGAAAACCCGCGGCAGGGCAATGTCTATCTGTACATGGAGTACCGCGGCCAATCTGGCGCAGTCAGTGGAAGCGGCTCTTTCTCGGCCAACGTCGTGGCCGATTTTCAACACTCGGACGATATCCCCGACCGCGCCCCCGGGCTGGCTCCTGCCTTTTCGGGCAACGTGGACATCACGGTCGCCAACCGCTGGACGGACACCGGCTACACGCTGCCGTCCAACTTCGCTACGGGCTTATGGATCATGAACATCGGCGGCCAAATCGCGCCCGTGCGCATGTTCTACGGCGGCGAGATCCACAGCACGGCCGGAACCCAATCGTCTGGCGTGGCCGGCTACGCGGCTGCCGACTATAAGCTGCGGTCCGGCTCAGCCGCGGGCGTGGACACCATCTTCTACTTCGCTCGCCGCAGCTCAGACCGCCGGCTGCTTATAGCCTCCGACCGCACCAACCGCGACCCTACCCCCTTGACCATCTGGAGGCTGTAAGCATGACCCAGACCCCCCGCCGGCAGCAGGGCATCCGCTTCCGGCAAGCCAACTGGCGCATCCGCAACATCGTAGCCAACGAGCTGCGCAAGGGCCGCACCGGCCGCCAGTTTCGCGCCGCCATCCCGGTCCGCACCGGGCGCATGCGCCGGGCGTATCGCGTCCGCTGGGCCGGAAGGAAAGCCATCCGCGTCGGCTTCGGCAGCCGCGTTCCCTACTGGGTCTATCAGTTCATCTGGCGCCTGCGCGCGGTCAAGGCCATCCGTAGGGCCTATAGGCTGGCGTTTGCCCGCCAGTCTGGGCGCATTGCGAGGGCGGTGTTCCAAGAAAAGCTCGACAAGACCGGCCGCGCCCTCCGTCGCAAGGCGGCCCGCACCTTCACGCTCAAGAAGCTGATACGCTTGACGTTTGGCTCGCATCCGCTGGCGCGTATCGCACTACAACTGCTCTGAGGAGGTTTCCCCTATGGGCGATTGGCTCATCCAAGAGGGCATCGACCTGTTCGATGTCCTAACCATTTTCTGCACGGCCATGCTGGGCAAGCTGGTTCACGCCGAGCATCACCGGCGCAAGCGCGAGCGGAAGCATCACAAGTGAAGGCCCTCGATTGGTTTCGGCCCGCGGTCCTCCGCCAGCGCGTCCATCAACTGGCGCTCGCCGAGTGGCGCGCCATCTCCTTCTCCTCCGCCATTGAGCGCGCCGTCGAGGAGCAGGCCCAAGCCAGCAACGAAGCCATCCGCGCGGGGCTGGCCGCCCCAAGAAGCGTGCGCGGGCTTGTGGGAGCGCGCCTTTGCCTCCGCGACCGTGCGCGGGCGCCGAGCGCAGGGCGTGTGCGGTCCGTCGATGCTGGGGCTGGTAGCCCGCGAATTTGTCTATACGGGCGAAAGCTGCTGGCTGCTCGACGTGCTCGACGACGGGATGCTCGCCGCGGGGATTGCTTCGTCGTGGGAGGTCAACGGCCCGGGCGTCCATCCTCAGCGCTGGCGCTATCGGCTCGACGTGCTGGGGCCTTCGGGCAACCGCACGCGCCGCGCGCCCTGGGATGGCGTGCTGCATTTTATGATTGGCCGCCGCCCTGAGCAGCCCTGGAAGGGCCAAGCCCCGCTGGAGCGCGCATCGGCTACCCAACGCTTGGCCAACCTGCTGGAGACGCGGCTGGGCGAAGAAGCGGCCGCGCAGGTAGGCAATATCATTGCCTTGCCGCGCGACCCTTCCCCGCGGCAAAAGCCCGACGGCACGATGTACGATCCGCTGGAAGACACCCGCAAAGCACTCGGCAGTATCCGCGGCAAAACGGTGCTCGTTGAGACCACGGCCAGCGGCTGGGGCGAAGGGCGCTTTTCCGCGCCGCGGCAGGACTGGACGCCCCAGCGGATAGGCCCCAATCCCCCCGACAGCTTAGGGACGCTCCGCGTAGAAGTCAGCCGCATCATCACCGCGGCGTTGGGCGTGCCGCCCGCGTTACTCGAAGAAAGTTCGGACGGAACCAGCCAGCGCGAGAGCTGGCGACGCTTCCTGCATGGGACGATTCAGCCCGTAGCTGAAATCGTAGCTGAAGAGCTGTCGATCAAGCTGGACGAGCGCGTGCAGCTTAACTTCGACCGCCTGTTCGCGTCCGATTTAAGCGGGCGTGCGCGGGCGTTTCAATCGATGGTTGGGGGGGGTATGGCGGTGGACAAAGCGGCGGCCCTTTCGGGCCTAATGGAACAAGAAGCATGATCGAAATTCTCGACTGGACTTCATAAGCCGTACAAACGAACGATAATAGGATTTATCGTTAGTTTGGATCGTTCTTCATAGGGGAAAAACGAGAGCGTTTATTCGGCTTTTATCCGCTCTTCTGTCCCCATTAGCTGGCCATCGATCCAGCATTCCGGTGCCGACAGGGGTAGCGACGGGCGATTTAGCCAAGTCGCTAAACTAATTTAATGCGATGCCTCTCCAGCGCGGCTTACACTCTCGATTGTGAATAGTAATCGAGCAAAAGCCTATCACCGTTTTGAATTTTCCGATGGGAGTGCGCAGCTGAAGTCGTATCCTCAGCGGCACCTCGTCGTCGAGCGGAATGTATAGCCACGTTTCAAGCTGCATGGCCGATCGCCTCTTGCCAGACAGCGACGGTCCGGCGCGCCCAACCATGCAGGAAGCGTTGATTACTCGGACGATCCCGTACCGAGTCGCAGTACAGGGCTATGCAGGCTATGCAGTAGCCCTTCTGCATGTCGGATGCGTTGAGGTCCGGTGACAACCAGTCCTCTACGGCCTGCCGGGTATTCCTGCCCCACAGCCCATCGACGAACTTCGGCGACCCCAACAGGGGATTCGTCCACACCACCAATTGCTGCAGGGCGGCGATGGCGCGCTTGGGGCTGGTTGCGGCCATGTGCGCGTACTGAAGCCGCAACGGCCCCGGCACGTGCTCGATATGGTTGGACTTCAGGTAAGTATCCCAAAAACGCAGCAGCATGGGCATCAGCAAGTCTTGCAAGTCTGGCGAGTTCTTATTGCCGGTCCAGCGGTCCACTTCGTCCCAGCCTTCCCAGCCGGGATTGTAGTGCCGGGCAATGCCGGCATAGGTCTCGCCGCCGCTGTCGTTGGGGTCGTTGACGTAGCCGCCCTCCGATTTGAGGACGGAAACGAGGATGGCATGCTCTACCATCATCGCTCCTTTCTTTTGTGCGCGCTCGCGTTTACGCTTATTCCGCGCGGCCAAGTTCCGCAGATTCATGGCGTGGCGCTTTGAGCAGGGCGGCGAGCACGTCTTGATGCGAGGGTTTTAAGGCACGGCGATACCCATCGATTGGGCTGCCGCAGACTGCACAGTTTCATAGAGCCTCCTGATTGCACAGACAAATAAATATGATGTGTCTGCGGATGTCCAGCACTTTTTTTTATCCACAAATCCACAGCCCCTAGTACTACGATCCAAGGCTGTGGATTTGTCCTTACCACTACTAGGGGCTGTGGATTTGTGGACCCGCCTATGAAGGAAGGATGTGGAAAGGATGTGGAAAGAATGTGGAAAACTAGCGATGCCCATACAGTGGGCATGAAAAAGTGAAGGACGAGACCAAAAAAAGAAGGGCCAATCACGCGGCGTATATGCGTGAGTGGCGGCGCAAGCAGAAGGAGAAAAAGGCCGCTGCGTCCGTATGTCTGCGTTCGGCAGCCGAGTATGAACCGGACCTCGACGGCTTTTTTGCGTGGGCCGAAGCCAAGCTGAAAGTGCCCTCGGGGCCGTTGCAGGGCGAACCCTTCCTGATTGACGATTGGCAGCAGCACTTCCTCCGCGAAGCGCACACTGCGCGCGAAAGCGGGCTGTCGGTGGCGCGGAAGAATGGGAAGTCTGGCCTAATAGCCGCCTACGTGCTGGGCCACTTGGTGGGGCCGCTCAATCGGCCCGATTGGCGCGGGGTCGTCATCAGCCTGACTGGCGAGCTGGCCAAAGAGCTGCGGCTGGCCATCTCATTAACGGCCGAAGCGAGCGGCTTCGAAATAATCGACCGGCAAACGCCCCAACCGGGTCGCGTCGAAGGCGACCGCGGGGCCGCGGTCAAATTCCTCGCCAGCGACCGCGCGACCGGGCACGCCATCGGCAGCGACTTAGCGATTATCGATGAGGCCGGCTTGCTCGAAGAGACACACCGCGAGCTATGGAACGCGGTGCTGTCCTCGACCAGCGGTCGCAACGGGCGCTTGCTCTGCATCAGCATTCAGGGGATGGGGCCGATGTTCAAGGAGATGCGCGACCGCGCTCAGCGCGGAGTCTGCTGGCATGAATATGCCGCGCCGTTGACCGCGGCCATCGACCAGCCCCAGACCTGGCATGCGGCTAATCCGGGTTTACGCCGCGGCATTAAGTCCATGGAGTATATGCGCGACATGGCGCAACGGGCGCTCGACAGCCCCGCCGATCAGCCCTCGTTCCGCGCCTACGACCTCAACCAGCCCCAGGATCCATCGCGTGAAAGTTTGTGCAGCTTAACCGATTGGATGGCGTGCGTGCACAAAGAGCCTGCGCCGCGAAGGGGGCCGTGCGTGATTGGCTTCGACCTGGGGGGCGCATCGAGTATGACCGCGCTGGTCGCTTTTTGGCCAGCTACGGGACGGGCCGAAGCATGGGGCGCGTTCCCCTCGACGCCGAATTTAATCGACCGCGGTGCCCGCGATGGGGTGGGCGGCCTGTACCAGCGCATGGCCGATCGCGGCGAGCTGAAGGTGTACCCGGGTCGAGTGACGCCGGTCGGAGAATTTCTGCTTGACTGCGCGGACCAGCTAAAAAATCAGGAAGTGTCGGCTGCCGGATGCGACCGCTATCGGGCGGCCGAAGCCGCCCAAGCCCTGCAGCAGGCGGCCATCAGTTGGCCGATGGTCTACCGCGGGCAGGGCGCGTCCGCCGGGGCCGACGGCAGCCACGATGTCCGAGCGTTCCAGCGCTACGTGTTGCGCGCCGACTGGTCGATGGCAGAAAGCCTGCTATTCGAAAGTGCGGTACGCGAATCCTCGATTCGCCGGGATCCGGCGGGCAACCCCGCGCTGGAACGCTCCCGCTCGCGGGGGCGCATCGACGTACTGCAGGCTGGGGTGATTGCCGCGGGGCTGGGCGAGCTATTGCTGGGGACGATTGGATTGCCGCGGGCGCGGGTGGTGTTGGCGTGAAGCTTAATCGTTTGTCAGGCCTAAAAGCGGAAAAAAAAACGTGAAGCCTTCCGTCAGCGTGCGCCAAGCGCGGCGCAACTACCAGCTTCCGCGCTGGCGACAGCTTCGGCGGCAGGTGTTTGAGCGCGATGGCTGGCGCTGCCGCCAGTGCGGGCGGGCTGGTCGATTGGAGTGCGATCACGTCAAGAATTGGCGCGAAGGCGGCCCCTTCTGGTCGCTACACAATTTGCAGGCCTTGTGCCGGGGGTGCCATATTGCAAAAACGAGCCGCGAGGTGAAAGCGCGTAAACTCGAATGGGACGATAGGTTGCAGGGGCTATGACCGAGATTCTAAATCCGCTCGACGGGGTGTTGACGTGGAAAGACGTCGGGGATGGCGTGCCCGCGCAGACGCTTACGGTGCCGCCTGCAGATCAGGGCTTACCGCGCATTACGCCCAACGTCGTATGGGAAGGGCGTTTCGAGACCAGGACTCTTTTTTACAACGATCAATTGCCCCCACGTGGGCAGTTGGATTGGATACAGTGGGCCAACGAGAACACAGACCCATGGGCGTTTGCGTTCGTCAAGGATATTGTCAGTCCCCGTACCGCCGGCGAACGACTGCTCATCCAGCCGACCAATGCGGTGGCTGTTGCTGGTAGCGGGTCGATTGGAGTGTCGTTTGCCGCTATTCCCTCGGTGGGCTGGGCGATTGGGCCGGGCTTGCCTATCCCGCCCAATGTCATTGCCGCCGAAGACGACCTGAGCACGGGGGCGCTTTTTCCGTCGGACTATCCTGCGGTTCAGACCATAGAGATAGCGCTGGGCCGCCGCCGCGTCCGGTTTGGGCTGACCTCGCAAGCCAAGAGCGGCTCGTTTGGCTCAAGTCGTAGGCAGCTTTTGTACTTCGAGACGAACGTGACGCGCACCGAAGAAGCCGCGCTGTTTGCGTTGGGGGATGCCGCCGATACTACCGACTTCGTTACCCTACGCACCGTGCCCGTCTTTTATGGTCAACAACCCCAATCGGAAGGCCCGTTTACCGCCCGCCGCCTGTTCAGCCGCCGCGACGACAGCGAGGTCGAGACCGTCGATTACACGGTCGATGAGCAAGGCGACACGCAAGCGACGGTGCGGCGCGTTACCGACTTTATCGTCCGCCGCGACCACGTGCCGCCCTTGACCGCCCTCTTATCCGAGTTCGACGTGTGGGACGGCAGCCGCCCCGTCTGGCGCGTCGACAGCGTAGAGCACTTAGATCGCGCGCGGTTTGCGCGGCTCCGGTGTTCTGAATTTGTTGTTGTGTAACCCTTTCACAGGAGGACTTCCCTTTGACCCCTTTGCAGAAACTCCAAGTTCGGCAGTCCGAGCTTCGTCAGCGCGTCAACGATTTGCTGGGAAAAGACGCGCTCGAAGACGCGGAAGCTGCTGAGCTGGAAAAAGCCACCCGCGAGCTGCAGGACATCGAGCCTAAGCTGCGGGCCGCGCTCGTAGCCCAGGACGACGACTCGACGGCGGACGAAGACACCGCGGACGCCGAACAAAAGCGCGACGACAACCCGGACGCCGAAGTCCGCGAGCTGCAGCAGCTATCCTGCCGCGCCCTGCTGTCCAATTTCGCCGTCAGCGCCCTCAGCCAGCGCAACGCCGAAGGCGCGGAAAAAGAGCTGGCCGAAGCGTTCAAAATCCCCGCGGACGCCGGCCATATCCCGCTGATTATGTTAGTCGCGCCCGAAGAGCGGGCCGATGCGGTCAGCGACTTCAACGCCGCGGACGCGCCGGTTAGTCTTCGGGCCGCTTCCTGGCGCGGGTGTTCACCACGTCGATAGCCCGCTGGCTGGGCGTCACCTTCGAGAGCGTGCCCGTAGGCGAGCGCGTCCACACGGTGCTCACCGGCGGCGTCGACCCGGACACCGTAGCCCGCGCTGCCGCCCACGACGCGGACGCGGCCACGCTCTCCACGGTCGTCATGGATCCGCATCGCATCACGGCGCGGTACCTGTTCGAGCTCGAAGATTTGGCGCGGCTGCCGCAGTTGGAAGCGCGGCTTCGTCAGGACTTGTCGATGGCGTTGGCCAACGAGATGGACAGCCAGATTTTCAACGGCAACGCCCAACTGACGTCCAACGGCCTGTCCAACGCGCTGGCGGCCGGCCAGACCGAGACGGTAGCCACCTTCTCGACGGCGACCGCCGAAGACCTCCATGGGGACGTCCTCTCGGCGATTGATGGGGTGTACGCGACCATGCTCGAGGACGTGCAGTTGGCGATGGATAGCAGCTCGCTGGTCGCATTCAAGAAGTTGGTCAATGCGGACGTGGAAATGTTCCTCTATGACATCCTCAAGATGCAGGGGCTGTCGATGAACTCGTCCAACCACATCGCGGGCGGGCAGCTCGCCGACGGCGACAAGTGGGCCTATGCCTCGAAGGGGCGCGGGCTGGCCGGCGCCGCGATCGCGGCCGTGTGGCCGTCCCTGCAGCTCATCCGCGATCCGTACACGGCCGCGGCCAAGGGCCAAGTCGCCCTCACCATCATTCAGATGTGGGATTTCGCCCTCATTCGCGCGGCTAACTTCCGCCGCTTCGTCGCGACCGCGAAGTGACCGCGGCCAAACAATCCGCCGCCCTGCCACTGGCCTTTACCCGCAACGAGAGCGGGGACCTAGCGAGGGGGTTAGGCACTGTGCGCGGGGCGGCTATTATCTGGGGGGACGTAGCCCGATTAGGCCGGGGCGCGTTTGCCTTGCGCGAGCAGTTCAAGCGCGGGGCGTTGACGCCCTACAACCGCGGGGTGATAGCGTCCGTCCAGCACGACCGCTCGCAATTGCTGGCGCAATACCCTAACGGCGGCCTGCGGCTCGACAGCCGCGATCGCGGCTACTTCGTCGAGATCGACCTACCCGATACCACCGTGGGGCGCGATGCGGCCGCGCTCATCGACCGCGGGGCGCTTCGGGGCTTGTCGATTGAGTTTGTCGATGAGAAAATCCGTGACCGCGGCCACCGCGATATCGTCATCGAGCAGGCCACCATAACGGGCGTTTCCATCGTCGATCGGCCGGCCTATCCCCAATCGGAGATCGAGTTTATTCAACGTTGGCTCGACGCGCCGCCGGCGAAACCTTCACGGAGATCACGATGGCTCTAACGGTTGCCCAACTGCTCAACGCGATACGGGCCGCGCCCGAAGGCGAGGTCGTCAGCGCCCAACTGACGGCGATTGGCACGCGCCTGTTGGCGGTCGGGCGTGCGCTGGTGGATACCTACGCGCCGCTGGCCCCCGAAGACGTGCGCGACGAGGCGGTTATTAGGGTGGCTGGCTATCTCTACGACGCGCCCAACGTGACGCGCTCTGGGGTGGCCTGGAACGAAAGCGGCGCGCGGGCGCTGGTCGACCCGTGGGTACAGCGCGGCGTTGCGCCGGTCGATTTCGACCTTGCCGACGTGGCCGCGGCCACCGGCGACGGCGGCCAGCCGGTGGACGAAGAAGCGGTCGAGGCGATTGTGCGGCGCATCCTCGCCGAGCAGCCGCCCAGCGCGCCGGCCTCGACCGTCTTTGAACAGATAGGCAGCAACTTCGTCTTCAACGCCTCGGGCACGACCAGCGTAGACAGCGGTCTGGTCGTACCCGCCGCCGGCTGGGTTGTGCTCGACTTCGACAACGGACGCAGCTTCTGGATCAACGCCGCCCAGTTTCGCGCGCTGGGAACAAGCAACCCGGGGCGACATCTCACCGGCGGTGAGGTCATTGCGCTGCCGGACGCCAACAACGTCACCGACTTCTGGATTGGCCGCTCTGCGAACAATACCATCCTGATCGCCAACCAAGATGGCACCGGCACGCTGGGCTTTACCCTCTATCGGGTGCGGACGGCGGCTGCCGCGAGCGGCGGCGGCCTCACCCAAGCGCAGGTCGACGCCCGCATTGGCGCCCGCGTCGAGGCGTGGGCTACGCAAGGCTCAGGGGATACGCCCGCCGCGCGCGACCTGGCCGACAACCCGCAAGTGGGCCAAGTGCTCAAGGCCGCGTCCGACGGCGATGCGGAGTGGGCCAATGAATCCGGCGGCCTCACGCAAGCCCAGGTCGATGCGCGGGTGGCCGCGGTCGAGGGACCGGACCCGGCGACGTGGGCCGAAGACGGCAACACAGACCAAATCCCGCTCAACAAGCTGGGCAACGCCCCGTCCGGCGGCGGCGGCGGCCTCACGCAAGCGCAGGTCGACGCCCGGGTACAGGCCGGCGTAGCCAACTGGGCCGAAGAAGGCAACCAAGACGACATCCCCGCCGACAAGCTGGGCCAAGAGCTCGATGCGCTCGACCGCGCCACGACCGCCGGCGGCTGGGAAGCCCGCTCGGGCGACCTGCAGATCTCGGGGCCGCAGTCCACGCGCCGCAACGCCAACCAAGCGACCGCGGCCAGCTACACAGACACCGTAACGCACGGCACGCGCCGCCAGAACTGGTATGTCATCGTTCGGGTGGCCAACAGCTTGGGCAACGACCCAACGAAATTTCGGCTCAACATCGACGACGACCTCTATCAGTCGCTGGCGGGCCTCCAAGAGATTGCCAACTCGGCCAACGCCATGTGGTACTACTTCGAGGTGCAGATTGCCAACCTGCCCGGCGGCGCGGTCGTCACGCCCCAGTACGACGAGCCGGTCGAGCTTTCTGCCGAGACGCCGCCAAAGGCCGGCGACGTCCGCTACGACGCGAGCGCGCCGTCCAACCTCGAGCGGTGGACCGGGGCTGCTTGGCAGGATATACCCGCGCCCGCGGTGAGCGGAGGGGGCGGACGCTCGGCGGGCTTGCGAGAGTTGCACAACGGGGTGATGCCGGTGCCGACGCTGGTCGATTTGACGGGCAATCGGTACAGCAATACGCAGGTACTTAGGGGCAACGCCGCCCTTGCTCAGGGCATCCTTGAAGTAGAGGCGAGCGTTCAGCTAAACCAGCCCACGGTGCCGGTCAACCTATCCTTTAGCAGCGAGGCCGTTGAGCGCACGGCACGGCAGTCGACGCTTATTTCCATGACAGATTTACGGCGACGGACACCCGGTTTGGTCCTGGCTAATAGGCCAGGAGTGGGGCTTCTGGGGTTTTTTATATATAGCGGCGCCCAATGGCAGGGCTCCCTCATTTTGCATGTCGCTATTAGCGGTCCTTCGGCGGAAAGCCCGCGGGAGGGCAATGTCTATATGTACATGGAGTACCGCGGCCAATCTGGCGCAGTCAGTGGAAGCGGCTCTTTCTCGGCCAACGTCGTGGCCGATTTTCAACACTCGGACGATATCCCCGACCGACCTATTCCCAGCCTTTTCGGGCAACGTGGACATCACGGTCGCCAACCGCTGGACGGACACCGGCTACACGCTGCCGTCCAACTTCGCTACGGCCTTATGGATCATGAACATCGGCGGCCAAATCGCGCCCGCGCGCATGTTCTACGGCGGCGAGATCCACGGCACGGCCGGAACCCAATCGTCTGGCGTGGCCGGCTACGCGGCTGCCGACTATAAGCTGCGGTCCGGCTCAGCCGCGGGCGTGGACACCATCTTCTACTTCGCTCGCCGCAACTCAGACCGCCGGCTGCTTATAGCCTCCGACCGCACCAACCGCGACCCTACCCCCTTGACCATCTGGAGGCTGTAAGCATGACCCAGACCCCCCGCCGGCAGCAGGGCATCCGCTTCCGGCAAGCCAACTGGCGCATCCGCAACATCGTAGCCAACGAGCTGCGCAAGGGCCGCACCGGCCGCGAGTTTCGCGCCGCCATCCCGGTCCGCACCGGGCGCATGCGCCGGGCGTATCGCGTCCGCTGGGCCGGAAGGAAAGCCATCCGCGTCGGCTTCGGCAGCCGCGTTCCCTACTGGGTCTATCAGTTCATCTGGCGCCTGCGCGCGGTCAAGGCCATCCGTAGGGCCTATAGGCTGGCGTTTGCCCGCCAGTCTGGGCGCATTGCGAGGGCGGTGTTCCAAGAAAAGCTCGACAAGACCGGCCGCGCCCTCCGTCGCAAGGCGGCCCGCACCTTCACGCTCAAGAAGCTGATACGCTTGACGTTTGGCTCGCATCCGCTGGCGCGTATCGCACTACAACTGCTCTGAGGAGGTTTCCCCTATGGGCGATTGGCTCATCCAAGAGGGCATCGACCTGTTCGATGTCCTAACCATTTTCTGCACGGCCATGCTGGGCAAGCTGGTTCACGCCGAGCATCACCGGCGCAAGCGCGAGCGGAAGCATCACAAGTGAAGGCCCTCGATTGGTTTCGGCCCGCGGTCCTCCGCCAGCGCGTCCATCAACTGGCGCTCGCCGAGTGGCGCGCCATCTCCTTCTCCTCCGCCATTGAGCGCGCCGTCGAGGAGCAGGCCCAAGCCAGCAACGAAGCCATCCGCGCGGGGCTGGCCGCCCAAGAAGCGTGCGCGGGCTTGTGGGAGCGCGCCTTTGCCTCCGCGACCGTGCGCGGGCGCCGAGCGCAGGGCGTGTGCGGTCCGTCGATGCTGGGGCTGGTAGCCCGCGAATTTGTCTATACGGGCGAAAGCTGCTGGCTGCTCGACGTGCTCGACGACGGGATGCTCGCCGCGGGGATTGCTTCGTCGTGGGAGGTCAACGGCCCGGGCGTCCATCCTCAGCGCTGGCGCTATCGGCTCGACGTGCTGGGGCCTTCGGGCAACCGCACGCGCCGCGCGCCCTGGGATGGCGTGCTGCATTTTATGATTGGCCGCCGCCCTGAGCAGCCCTGGAAGGGCCAAGCGCCGCTGGAGCGCGCGGCGGCGACCCAACGCTTGGCCAACCTGCTGGAGACGCGGCTGGGCGAAGAAGCGGCCGCGCAGGTAGGCAATATCATTGCCTTGCCGCGCGACCCTTCCCCGCGGCAAAAGCCCGACGGCACGATGTACGATCCGCTGGAAGACACCCGCAAAGCACTCGGCAGTATCCGCGGCAAAACGGTGCTCGTTGAGACCACGGCCAGCGGCTGGGGCGAAGGGCGCTTTTCCGCGCCGCGGCAGGACTGGACGCCCCAGCGGATAGGCCCCAATCCCCCCGACAGCTTAGGGACGCTCCGCGTAGAAGTCAGCCGCATCATCACCGCGGCGTTGGGCGTGCCGCCCGCGTTACTCGAAGAAAGTTCGGACGGAACCAGCCAGCGCGAGAGCTGGCGACGCTTCCTGCATGGGACGATTCAGCCCGTAGCTGAAATCGTAGCTGAAGAGCTGTCGATCAAGCTGGACGAGCGCGTGCAGCTTAACTTCGACCGCCTGTTCGCGTCCGATTTAAGCGGGCGTGCGCGGGCGTTTCAATCGATGGTTGGGGGGGGTATGGCGGTGGACAAAGCGGCGGCCCTTTCGGGCCTAATGGAACAAGAAGCATGATCGAAATTCTCGACTGGACTTCATAAGCCGTACAAACGAACGATAATAGGATTTATCGTTAGTTTGGATCGTTCTTCATAGGGGAAAAACGAGAGCGTTTATTCGGCTTTTATCCGCTCTTCTGTCCCCATTAGCTGGCCATCGATCCAGCATTCCGGTGCCGACAGGGGTAGCGACGGGCGATTTAGCCAAGTCGCTAAACTAATTTAATGCGATGCCTCTCCAGCGCGGCTTACACTCTCGATTGTGAATAGTAATCGAGCAAAAGCCTATCACCGTTTTGAATTTTCCGATGGGAGTGCGCAGCTGAAGTCGTATCCTCAGCGGCACCTCGTCGTCGAGCGGAATGTATAGCCACGTTTCAAGCTGCATGGCCGATCGCCTCTTGCCAGACAGCGACGGTCCGGCGCGCCCAACCATGCAGGAAGCGTTGATTACTCGGACGATCCCGTACCGAGTCGCAGTACAGGGCTATGCAGGCTATGCAGTAGCCCTTCTGCATGTCGGATGCGTTGAGGTCCGGTGACAACCAGTCCTCTACGGCCTGCCGGGTATTCCTGCCCCACAGCCCATCGACGAACTTCGGCGACCCCAACAGGGGATTCGTCCACACCACCAATTGCTGCAGGGCGGCGATGGCGCGCTTGGGGCTGGTTGCGGCCATGTGCGCGTACTGAAGCCGCAACGGCCCCGGCACGTGCTCGATATGGTTGGACTTCAGGTAAGTATCCCAAAAACGCAGCAGCATGGGCATCAGCAAGTCTTGCAAGTCTGGCGAGTTCTTATTGCCGGTCCAGCGGTCCACTTCGTCCCAGCCTTCCCAGCCGGGATTGTAGTGCCGGGCAATGCCGGCATAGGTCTCGCCGCCGCTGTCGTTGGGGTCGTTGACGTAGCCGCCCTCCGATTTGAGGACGGAAACGAGGATGGCATGCTCTACCATCATCGCTCCTTTCTTTGTGCGCGCTCGCGTTTACGCTTATTCCGCGCGGCCAAGTTCCGCAGATTCATGGCGTGGCGCTTTGAGCAGGGCGGCGAGCACGTCTTGATGCGAGGGTTTAAGGCACGGCGATACCCATCGATTGGGCTGCCGCAGACTGCACAGTTCATAGAGCCTCCTGATTGCACAGACAAATAAATATGATGTGTCTGCGGATGTCCAGCACTTTTTTTTATCCACAAATCCACAGCCCCTAGTACTACGATCCAAGGCTGTGGATTTGTCCTTACCACTACTAGGGGCTGTGGATTTGTGGACCCGCCTATGAAGGAAGGATGTGGAAAGGATGTGGAAAGAATGTGGAAAACTAGCGATGCCCATACATCTTGCTATCTTTTCCACAAGATGGTGTGGAAAGGGGACGGCGGGGGCGGCGGCGGGGACCCCTGTGGCGGTCGCGCCTAGGGGGACAAACCGCACAAGGGGGAACACGCGCTTTCACGTGGGCATGAAAAAGTGAAGGACGAGACCAAAAAAAGAAGGGCCAATCACGCGGCGTATATGCGTGAGTGGCGGCGCAAGCAGAAGGAGAAAAAGGCCGCTGCGTCCGTATGTCTGCGTTCGGCAGCCGAGTATGAACCGGACCTCGACGGCTTTTTTGCGTGGGCCGAAGCCAAGCTGAAAGTGCCCTCGGGGCCGTTGCAGGGCGAACCCTTCCTGATTGACGATTGGCAGCAGCACTTCCTCCGCGAAGCGCACACTGCGCGCGAAAGCGGGCTGTCGGTGGCGCGGAAGAATGGGAAGTCTGGCCTAATAGCCGCCTACGTGCTGGGCCACTTGGTGGGGCCGCTCAATCGGCCCGATTGGCGCGGGGTCGTCATCAGCCTGACTGGCGAGCTGGCCAAAGAGCTGCGGCTGGCCATCTCATTAACGGCCGAAGCGAGCGGCTTCGAAATAATCGACCGGCAAACGCCCCAACCGGGTCGCGTCGAAGGCGACCGCGGGGCCGCGGTCAAATTCCTCGCCAGCGACCGCGCGACCGGGCACGCCATCGGCAGCGACTTAGCGATTATCGATGAGGCCGGCTTGCTCGAAGAGACACACCGCGAGCTATGGAACGCGGTGCTGTCCTCGACCAGCGGTCGCAACGGGCGCTTGCTCTGCATCAGCATTCAGGGGATGGGGCCGATGTTCAAGGAGATGCGCGACCGCGCTCAGCGCGGAGTCTGCTGGCATGAATATGCCGCGCCGTTGACCGCGGCCATCGACCAGCCCCAGACCTGGCATGCGGCTAATCCGGGTTTACGCCGCGGCATTAAGTCCATGGAGTATATGCGCGACATGGCGCAACGGGCGCTCGACAGCCCCGCCGATCAGCCCTCGTTCCGCGCCTACGACCTCAACCAGCCCCAGGATCCATCGCGTGAAAGTTTGTGCAGCTTAACCGATTGGATGGCGTGCGTGCACAAAGAGCCTGCGCCGCGAAGGGGGCCGTGCGTGATTGGCTTCGACCTGGGGGGCGCATCGAGTATGACCGCGCTGGTCGCTTTTTGGCCAGCTACGGGACGGGCCGAAGCATGGGGCGCGTTCCCCTCGACGCCGAATTTAATCGACCGCGGTGCCCGCGATGGGGTGGGCGGCCTGTACCAGCGCATGGCCGATCGCGGCGAGCTGAAGGTGTACCCGGGTCGAGTGACGCCGGTCGGAGAATTTCTGCTTGACTGCGCGGACCAGCTAAAAAATCAGGAAGTGTCGGCTGCCGGATGCGACCGCTATCGGGCGGCCGAAGCCGCCCAAGCCCTGCAGCAGGCGGCCATCAGTTGGCCGATGGTCTACCGCGGGCAGGGCGCGTCCGCCGGGGCCGACGGCAGCCACGATGTCCGAGCGTTCCAGCGCTACGTGTTGCGCGCCGACTGGTCGATGGCAGAAAGCCTGCTATTCGAAAGTGCGGTACGCGAATCCTCGATTCGCCGGGATCCGGCGGGCAACCCCGCGCTGGAACGCTCCCGCTCGCGGGGGCGCATCGACGTACTGCAGGCTGGGGTGATTGCCGCGGGGCTGGGCGAGCTATTGCTGGGGACGATTGGATTGCCGCGGGCGCGGGTGGTGTTGGCGTGAAGCTTAATCGTTTGTCAGGCCTAAAAGCGGAAAAAAAAACGTGAAGCCTTCCGTCAGCGTGCGCCAAGCGCGGCGCAACTACCAGCTTCCGCGCTGGCGACAGCTTCGGCGGCAGGTGTTTGAGCGCGATGGCTGGCGCTGCCGCCAGTGCGGGCGGGCTGGTCGATTGGAGTGCGATCACGTCAAGAATTGGCGCGAAGGCGGCCCCTTCTGGTCGCTACACAATTTGCAGGCCTTGTGCCGGGGGTGCCATATTGCAAAAACGAGCCGCGAGGTGAAAGCGCGTAAACTCGAATGGGACGATAGGTTGCAGGGGCTATGACCGAGATTCTAAATCCGCTCGACGGGGTGTTGACGTGGAAAGACGTCGGGGATGGCGTGCCCGCGCAGACGCTTACGGTGCCGCCTGCAGATCAGGGCTTACCGCGCATTACGCCCAACGTCGTATGGGAAGGGCGTTTCGAGACCAGGACTCTTTTTTACAACGATCAATTGCCCCCACGTGGGCAGTTGGATTGGATACAGTGGGCCAACGAGAACACAGACCCATGGGCGTTTGCGTTCGTCAAGGATATTGTCAGTCCCCGTACCGCCGGCGAACGACTGCTCATCCAGCCGACCAATGCGGTGGCTGTTGCTGGTAGCGGGTCGATTGGAGTGTCGTTTGCCGCTATTCCCTCGGTGGGCTGGGCGATTGGGCCGGGCTTGCCTATCCCGCCCAATGTCATTGCCGCCGAAGACGACCTGAGCACGGGGGCGCTTTTTCCGTCGGACTATCCTGCGGTTCAGACCATAGAGATAGCGCTGGGCCGCCGCCGCGTCCGGTTTGGGCTGACCTCGCAAGCCAAGAGCGGCTCGTTTGGCTCAAGTCGTAGGCAGCTTTTGTACTTCGAGACGAACGTGACGCGCACCGAAGAAGCCGCGCTGTTTGCGTTGGGGGATGCCGCCGATACTACCGACTTCGTTACCCTACGCACCGTGCCCGTCTTTTATGGTCAACAACCCCAATCGGAAGGCCCGTTTACCGCCCGCCGCCTGTTCAGCCGCCGCGACGACAGCGAGGTCGAGACCGTCGATTACACGGTCGATGAGCAAGGCGACACGCAAGCGACGGTGCGGCGCGTTACCGACTTTATCGTCCGCCGCGACCACGTGCCGCCCTTGACCGCCCTCTTATCCGAGTTCGACGTGTGGGACGGCAGCCGCCCCGTCTGGCGCGTCGACAGCGTAGAGCACTTAGATCGCGCGCGGTTTGCGCGGCTCCGGTGTTCTGAATTTGTTGTTGTGTAACCCTTTCACAGGAGGACTTCCCTTTGACCCCCTTTGCAGAAACTCCAAGTTCGGCAGTCCGAGCTTCGTCAGCGCGTCAACGATTTGCTGGGAAAAGACGCGCTCGAAGACGCGGAAGCTGCTGAGCTGGAAAAAGCCACCCGCGAGCTGCAGGACATCGAGCCTAAGCTGCGGGCCGCGCTCGTAGCCCAGGACGACGACTCGACGGCGGACGAAGACACCGCGGACGCCGAACAAAAGCGCGACGACAACCCGGACGCCGAAGTCCGCGAGCTGCAGCAGCTATCCTGCCGCGCCCTGCTGTCCAATTTCGCCGTCAGCGCCCTCAGCCAGCGCAACGCCGAAGGCGCGGAAAAAGAGCTGGCCGAAGCGTTCAAAATCCCCGCGGACGCCGGCCATATCCCGCTGATTATGTTAGTCGCGCCCGAAGAGCGGGCCGATGCGGTCAGCGACTTCAACGCCGCGGACGCGCCGGTTAGCTCGGGCCGCTTCCTGGCGCGGGTGTTCACCACGTCGATAGCCCGCTGGCTGGGCGTCACCTTCGAGAGCGTGCCCGTGGGCGAGCGCGTCCACACGGTGCTCACCGGCGGCGTCGACCCGGACACCGTAGCCCGCGCTGCCGCCCACGACGCGGACGCGGCCACGCTCTCCACGGTCGTCATGGATCCGCATCGCATCACGGCGCGGTACCTGTTCGAGCTCGAAGATTTGGCGCGGCTGCCGCAGTTGGAAGCGCGGCTTCGTCAGGACTTGTCGATGGCGTTGGCCAACGAGATGGACAGCCAGATTTTCAACGGCAACGCCCAACTGACGTCCAACGGCCTGTCCAACGCGCTGGCGGCCGGCCAGACCGAGACGGTAGCCACCTTCTCGACGGCGACCGCCGAAGACCTCCATGGGGACGTCCTCTCGGCGATTGATGGGGTGTACGCGACCATGCTCGAGGACGTGCAGTTGGCGATGGATAGCAGCTCGCTGGTCGCATTCAAGAAGTTGGTCAATGCGGACGTGGAAATGTTCCTCTACGACATCCTCAAGATGCAGGGGCTGTCGATGAACTCGTCCAACCACATCGCGGGCGGGCAGCTCGCCGACGGCGACAAGTGGGCCTATGCCTCGAAGGGGCGCGGGCTGGCCGGCGCCGCGATCGCGGCCGTGTGGCCGTCCCTGCAGCTCATCCGCGATCCGTACACGGCCGCGGCCAAGGGCCAAGTCGCCCTCACCATCATTCAGATGTGGGATTTCGCCCTCATTCGCGCGGCTAACTTCCGCCGCTTCGTCGCGACCGCGAAGTGACCGCGGCCAAACAATCCGCCGCCCTGCCACTGGCCTTTACCCGCAACGAGAGCGGGGACCTAGCGAGGGGGTTAGGCACTGTGCGCGGGGCGGCTATTATCTGGGGGGACGTAGCCCGATTAGGCCGGGGCGCGTTTGCCTTGCGCGAGCAGTTCAAGCGCGGGGCGTTGACGCCCTACAACCGCGGGGTGATAGCGTCCGTCCAGCACGACCGCTCGCAATTGCTGGCGCAATACCCTAACGGCGGCCTGCGGCTCGACAGCCGCGATCGCGGCTACTTCGTCGAGATCGACCTACCCGATACCACCGTGGGGCGCGATGCGGCCGCGCTCATCGACCGCGGGGCGCTTCGGGGCTTGTCGATTGAGTTTGTCGATGAGAAAATCCGTGACCGCGGCCACCGCGATATCGTCATCGAGCAGGCCACCATAACGGGCGTTTCCATCGTCGATCGGCCGGCCTATCCCCAATCGGAGATCGAGTTTATTCAACGTTGGCTCGACGCGCCGCCGGCGAAACCTTCACGGAGATCACGATGGCTCTAACGGTTGCCCAACTGCTCAACGCGATACGGGCCGCGCCCGAAGGCGAGGTCGTCAGCGCCCAACTGACGGCGATTGGCACGCGCCTGTTGGCGGTCGGGCGTGCGCTGGTGGATACCTACGCGCCGCTGGCCCCCGAAGACGTGCGCGACGAGGCGGTTATTAGGGTGGCTGGCTATCTCTACGACGCGCCCAACGTGACGCGCTCTGGGGTGGCCTGGAACGAAAGCGGCGCGCGGGCGCTGGTCGACCCGTGGGTACAGCGCGGCGTTGCGCCGGTCGATTTCGACCTTGCCGACGTGGCCGCGGCCACCGGCGACGGCGGCCAGCCGGTGGACGAACAGGCGGTCGAGGCGATTGTGCGGCGCATCCTCGCCGAGCAGCCGCCCAGCGCGCCGGCCTCGACCGTCTTTGAACAGATAGGCAGCAACTTCGTCTTCAACGCCTCGGGCACGACCAGCGTAGACAGCGGTCTGGTCGTACCCGCCGCCGGCTGGGTTGTGCTCGACTTCGACAACGGACGCAGCTTCTGGATCAACGCCGCCCAGTTTCGCGCGCTGGGAACAAGCAACCCGGGGCGACAGCTCACCGGCGGTGAGGTCATTGCGCTGCCGGACGCCAACAACGTCACCGACTTCTGGATTGGCCGCTCTGCGAACAATACCATCCTGATCGCCAACCAAGATGGCACCGGTACGCTGGGCTTTACCCTCTATCGGGTGCGGACGTCCGCGGCCGCGAGCGGCGGCGGCCTCACCCAAGCGCAGGTCGACGCCCGCATTGGCGCCCGCGTCGAGGCGTGGGCTACCCAAGGCTCAGGGGATACGCCCGCCGCGCGCGACCTGGCCGACAACCCGAACGTGGGCCAAGTGCTCAAGGCCGCGTCCGACGGCGATGCGGAGTGGGCCAATGAATCCGGGGGGCTTACGCAAGCGCAGGTCGATGCGCGGGTGGCCGCGGTCGAGGGACCGGACCCGGCGACGTGGGCCGAAGACGGCAACACAGACCAAATCCCGCTCAACAAGCTGGGCAACGCCCCGTCCGGCGGCGGCGGCGGCCTCACGCAAGCGCAGGTCGACGCCCGGGTACAGGCCGGCGTAGCCAACTGGGCCGAAGAAGGCAACCAAGACGACATCCCCGCCGACAAGCTGGGCCAAGAGCTCGATGCGCTCGACCGCGCTACGACCGCCGGCGGCTGGGAAGCCCGCTCGGGCGACCTGCAGATCTCGGGGCCGCAGTCCACGCGCCGCAACGCCAACCAAGCGACCGCGGCCAGCTACACAGACACCGTAACGCACGGCACGCGCCGCCAGAACTGGTATGTCATCGTGCGGGTGGCCAACAGCTTGGGCAACGACCCAACGAAATTTCGGCTCAACATCGACGACGACCTCTATCAGTCGCTGGCGGGCCTCCAAGAGATTGCCAACTCGGCCAACGCCATGTGGTACTACTTCGAGGTGCAGATTGCCAACCTGCCCGGCGGCGCGGTCGTCACGCCCCAGTACGACGAGCCGGTCGAGCTTTCTGCCGAGACGCCGCCAAAGGCCGGCGACGTCCGCTACGACGCGAGCGCGCCGTCCAACCTCGAGCGGTGGACCGGGGCTGCTTGGCAGGATATACCCGCGCCCGCGGTGAGCGGAGGGGGCGGACGCTCGGCGGGCTTGCTAGAGTTGCACAACGGGGTGATGCCGGTGCCGACGCTGGTCGATTTGACGGGCACTCGGTACAGCAATACGCAGGTACTTAGGGGCAACGCCGCCCTTGCTCAGGGCATCCTTGAAGTAGAGGCGAGCGTTCAGCTAAACCAGCCCACGGTGCCGACCAACCTATCCTTTAGCAGCGAGGCCGTTGAGCGCACGGCACGGCTGTCGACGCTTATTTCCATGACAGATTTACGGCGACAGACACCCGGTTTGGTCCTGGCTCGTAGGCCAGGAGTGGGGCTTCTGGCGTTTGGGATATATAGCGGCGCCCAACGGCAGGGCCTCCTCTTTTTGCATGTCGCTATTAGCGGTCCTTCGGCGGAAAACCCGCGGCAGGGCAATGTCTATCTGTACATGGAGTACCGCGGCCAATCTGGCGCAGTCAGTGGAAGCGGCTCTTTCTCGGCCAACGTCGTGGCCGATTTTCAACACTCGGACGATATCCCCGACCGCGCCCCCGGGCTGGCTCCTGCCTTTTCGGGCAACGTGGACATCACGGTCGCCAACCGCTGGACGGACACCGGCTACACGCTGCCGTCCAACTTCGCTACGGGCTTATGGATCATGAACATCGGCGGCCAAATCGCGCCCGTGCGCATGTTCTACGGCGGCGAGATCCACAGCACGGCCGGAACCCAATCGTCTGGCGTGGCCGGCTACGCGGCTGCCGACTATAAGCTGCGGTCCGGCTCAGCCGCGGGCGTGGACACCATCTTCTACTTCGCTCGCCGCAGCTCAGACCGCCGGCTGCTTATAGCCTCCGACCGCACCAACCGCGACCCTACCCCCTTGACCATCTGGAGGCTGTAAGCATGACCCAGACCCCCCGCCGGCAGCAGGGCATCCGCTTCCGGCAAGCCAACTGGCGCATCCGCAACATCGTAGCCAACGAGCTGCGCAAGGGCCGCACCGGCCGCCAGTTTCGCGCCGCCATCCCGGTCCGCACCGGGCGCATGCGCCGGGCGTATCGCGTCCGCTGGGCCGGAAGGAAAGCCATCCGCGTCGGCTTCGG
>CBDETK010000008.1:0-154108 GCA_965242865.1 Candidatus Latescibacterota bacterium | reverse complement strand
CGCGGTGCGGCTACGGCTTCCACGCCGGCCAGCTCTCGAGGTTCCGCCGGAGCCAGCCGACATCGCGCTCCCGATGGCAGATCAGGCAGGCATTGGGGCTGCGCTCCTGACCGAACCGCGCTGTCGCATCGGCGTCCGGGATGTCGTCGATGCGATGGGTCGACGCGTCGAACATCAACGCGTGCATGATCTTCGGCATGTGGCAGGAGACGCAGCGGCTAGCCGCTGACTCGGCAGCGTGCTTCGTGTGCCGCTCGGCGCTGGATTGAGTCGCATGGCACTGCAGGCACATGCGATCGGGATCGTCCGGGAACTTCAGCGACTTGGGATTGCCGACGGGATCCGCCGGGTGCGGATCGTGGCAGTGTCCGCAGGTCGCGCCGCCCTCCCGGAAGCACTGCGAGCGGGCGAACGACTCGCCGATGAAGGTCGTCTCGCGAAAGCGACCGTCGCCGTGAAACGCCTTCTTGGAGAACTCGTGGATCGGCCGGCCCTTGTACGGCGCGTAAAACGCCTCGGAATTCCCGGTGTGGTTCACCGCGCCCCCGCGGCCGATGTCGAACAGGTTCGACTGCATGTGGCAGCGCCCGCAAATATTCAAGTACGCCTCCGCCGACACTTCCTGAAACCGGATCGGCAGGCGACCTGACGGCTGCGCGCCGGGCCGCGCCCGGCGCATGGCCGCCACGTGGTCGCCGGACGGGCCGTGGCACATTTCGCAGTTGATCCCGTGCTCCAGCGGCTCGAAGGCGGCCGGCCGCGACGAATCGGCGGTGCGGAGCTGGCTTGTGTGGCAGCTCGCGCAGTTGACTTGGTAGTTGGTCGCCCGGCTCATGCGGTGAAAGCCGCCGATGCGGGCGCGCTCGGTACCCGGCGGATCGATCACTTGCCAGAAGTTGAGCCACTTTCGCGCCACCAGACTGAATTGAATCGGAAAGACTTGGATCCGGCCGTCGGGCAGGCGGGTAGCGTACGCTTGCTGCCACTTGGATCCGATCGTGTAGTGGATGTCGAACCTGCTCCAAGCTCCGCTGGTGTCCGCGACATCCATGTAGTGACGAGATTCGTCGAGGCCAAGGCGCAGAGCGCCTCGCCCGTTCTCGCCCCTGAACTCGATCCGCCCGCTGAAGTCGCCGAGCACGTTCGCCGCCTCGTAGGGCCGAAACATCTGCGCCATGCCAGTCTGCTTCCACGAGTCGTAGGCGGATTGATGGCAATCTCGGCACGCGGCGGATCCGGCGTAATTGGCCGCCGCTCGAGGAGGTGGCCGGGAGCGTTGCGGGGACGGTATCGGCAAGCGATCAATTGACGCCACCAAGCGCTCCAACGGCTCTTCCTCGGAGATGCCGTCGGAGCGCAAGATCCGGCGCAACTCGCGAGCGGCTCGCGCCTGCATGGGCCCGCCTAATTCGTAAGCATCGGCCAAGTTGCTCTTGGCGGCCGCTCTGTCGTTGGACAAGGCGTGTGCGACGCCGAGCAGGTATGCGGCTGGGGCGCGGGAAGGGTTGTACGACCGGGCCTCCTGCAGTTCCGTCACCGCGATGCGCAAGTCGGCGTCTCGCTGGGCATCCGATGCTTGGAACGATCGGACCAAGGCCGCTCGGCCGCGAATCGCGTGACACGACGCTCTCAACTCCGCTTCGCGCACCCTCCATTCGGCTGCGTTGAAGCGTGAGGGCTTCTCGAAGCGGTCGAGGTAGTACAACGCCTGATCGGCGCGGGCAAGCGCTTCGCCGTGCTGCTCCTGAGAGGCCTGAGCGTCGGCCAGCGCGACCAGCAGCAAGGGATTCTCGGGCAGCATCCGGAGCGAGGCCTTCGCGTGCCCGATACCCGCTTCGAAGTCTCCGGTATCGATCGCGGCTTTCGCCGCGATATCCAGCACGGTCGCGCGCGAATCCGAAGCTGGGAACCGTTTCAAGAACGCCTCGGCAAGTTCTTTCCTCACCTGCGGCTCAACGTCCCCGACCAAGGCCTGCAGTGCCTGCCTTTCGACCGGATCTTGGATCTCGTCCAAGACAGTGTGCGGCGATGACTGGCCCCGGAACAGGACCGTGTCGACTTCCTGCGGCCATGCGTTCCCGCAAAGCAGCGCAACGAGCATTGCGAATGTCCGGACCAGTCCGGTATATCGCACGGCCCTCCGAGCGATGGGAGACGCGGATGCACGGGATCGCCACATGCTCAGGTCGCGTTTCTGTCAGTGCCCGGCACGACGTGACATTGGTACTTGGGCCATGGGAGTCGCCTCGGAGCCGAGCGTCGCTTCGCCGCGAGCGAGACCGCTTCAGATTCCCCAGACCTCGACCCTGGTCTGGCCGATTCTGGCGCGCCTCCAGAACAGCTCATCCTTCCAAGCTGCTTGCGTGGGGTCGAAAAGGACAAAGTGCCCGGCCTCGGCGCCGCAGCGCTTCATGTAGCTCCCGGTGTTCACTGCTCCGATGCGCATCAGCCGTTCCACACCTCCCCGGCACTCCATGGATTCGACGACGAATCGCCGTTTCTTGCCGCCCTGTCGCCACACCACCAGTAGATCGGTACGACCGCGGCCTAGACCGTAATCCCGCAGCATCCAGCCCCGACCGCTGACAACCTTCTGCAGGTAAGCCTGCAGCATTAGTTGCGGCCCGACTTCGTATCCTAGGACCTGCTGGCTCCAACGCTCGGGGCACTGGACGAAGAAGTCGCGGAAATCCTCCAGCAGCCCGTGCAGGTCCAAGCCGCCCGCAGCATCAACGAACCGGTCCGGTTGAATCGGCAAATCGTCCTGCACCGCACTCGTGAGATAGCGAGGCACCGCCTCGCGGTATATCGGGTTGGCGATGCGCTGGGGGTCGTCGTCAAGTGCGATCAGGCCCACGTCGCGGGCGTACCCAACATTCTCCGCGGCATTATGGCGAACGGGCGTACACAGCAGAAGCGTTTCGACGACCTGTCGGACGCGTCCATCTTCCAACTCCACCGCCAGCCGCCCGAGAAGCTCTCCGCGCTCTTGAAGCAAATACTCTTGGGCCTCCCAAAAGTGGTTTTCCGTGATCGGGTGCGCTGAGGGAGGTTCCGCATCCGGCGGGGAGCAAACCCGCCTGCAGAGCGCGTTCACCAGCCCTGGCTGCCCGCGTGTCTGCACCCAGACTCGATTGACCGCGGCGGGCTCGAATTCTTGGCCGGATTCGGCCGTGTGCTGCGCCAGCAACAGTTCCACCTCGGACCGGGAGAAGTTACCGAGCCGCACGGAATCGGCGGCGATGTTGAACGCGCTGTCGCCGGCGACGACGTAACCCGTGGAAGCGGAGCGGATGCGCCACTGGCGGACATCCGTTAGACCGCATAGCACGATGCTCTGGGGAAACTCGCTCGGTCGGCGGTCGTAGCCGGCGCGCGACTGGCGCAGCACCGTAATAAAGCCGTCTCCCTGCAGGGAATCGATCCCGTCGATCAGCAACACCAGGGGACGCGGGTCACTCCCCGCCCAAGCAGACAGCAAGCGCTCGATCGCGGTGTCGGGACGCCCCCGAGCGAGAACTTCGGAGCAGAGTTCCTTGAGGGACTCGTCCTTCAGGTAGCGGAGACCCGCCTTCTCCAACTCGCCAACGACTGCCGGGACGACCAACGAGACCTCGTCGCGAGCCTCTCGGACGGCCGCGACATTGGCGTACACGCAGCGGTACGCGCCGTGGGCACCGCTATTGAGCGAGTCCGCCAAAGCGAGCAGTGCCGAGGTCTTCCCGGATTGGTGGGGCCCGTGCAGGATGAAGTACTTCTTCTCCAGGATGAGTTTCAGCGCGGAGTCCAAGCCGGAGCGACTCAGGGGTGGAATGCAATAGTGGTCAGTGGCCGCGACAGGCCCTACGGTGTTGAACGTCCGCATGCCTCTATGATGACGGTTCTGCCACCGTTGAGCGCTGCTTCCGGCTTGCGCGGTTGCTTCGGAGGGGCGGTAGGGGGAGGTTCGTACGATCGGGGGCCGTCCGTGGCTGGCAATGACGCGGCGTGTCCAATCTCAACTCCAGAACTCGCCGCGGACGAAGTACCGACCTTGCGCGAGTGCGTCTAGGCCGAAACTACCGCCGAAGCGTCGATCCGGGCACTCATATCGTCCTGATTCGTGACGAAGGCGTCAGAGCGTCTCCACGGAGAAGGCCTCGTCGGACTCGCTGCCCAAGGCAGGCGCAGGCGCAATCCGCACCTGTGGCCCGTAATCGTGGAGCGCGTGGTCGCATCATGCGGCGTAGGCTCACCCGGACTGCAAGCACTGATCCATGCGCGGCTTGGCCGTCGGCATCGGCATTGGCGGCGAGACGGCGACCTGTACGTGGTACGCCAACTCACCCAGTACACACATGCGCGGAGCTGTGTAGACAAATCGTGTCAGCTTGCGTCTAACATGATTGAGGGGCGTGCAACGCTGTTGCCCAAGTCCGGGGCCATCAGTCGTTGCAAGGGACCGCCCGCATCCATCCCTTCAGCAGACGCGCAGGGGCGAACATCAGATGTACCGATTGAGGAGCGCGAGGGGTCCTAGGGTCGAGCGTGACCTGCACGAATCCAGAAAGTCGACGCGAAGTCTCGGATCGACGATCGGAATACCTCAACGCAGGTCGAACGCAAGGTCAGATGGACTGCTCCGAGCAACCACTGCTTGGCGGGATGCTTCGTTCAAGGTGATCCCTGTGCTACACTCAGACTGTGGTTTGATTCGCATGGCCAGCTTGACTCTGGATTCAGGCCAATCGGTGCTACCCGTGACTCGCCTCAGTTCAGTCTCCGATGCGATTGATCGACAGCCCCGGTTGTGGGCAGTTGAACTGTGCCCATCCACACTCAACGGCCTTGTCGACATGCGTTCGATCTCTCTTTCTGTACAACTCTCTTGGGAAGGATGATGCCATGCCGAGCAACTTGTTCTTGCAACTTCGACTAGTGGGCAATCGATTCGAGGACCATTCGATACCACTCGATGTCTTGGCCATACTAGTTCCATTCCAAGCCCTAGTTGTAGAGGCAGCAAAGGTCGAGTATCTCAGGAAGAATCTGAGTCGGAGCCGCGTACCGAACGGCTTTGAACATTCGATAGGATTGAAGCTCACCTCGCTCACGCGCGGCAGTGCGCAGCTTGATCTTGGCATCGATGATCCCGACAACCTACCTCTGAATCCGAATCAAGAGAGCTACTTTCTGCGAGCGCGTGATAGCTTACTTGCGACGATTCAAGGCGCAGAACAAGGCGAGGCGTTCGAGTGCCTTTCTTTTCCAAAGGAAATGCTACCGCATTTCGAAAAGATTTCAAGGGCCATGATGGACGGAGAAGAAATCCACCTAATCAGTCCAACCAGAAATAGGAACGGCAGCATGAGGGCTAAATTCTCAAGACATGTTGCCGGGCGGCTAAAGAATGCAGCCTCTATGGATTCCGGAGTTACGCGAGATATTGAGATTCAAGGCTCTATTCAAGAGCTTAATCAAGCAAGCATGACACTTCAAATATTACCAGCCAGTGGCGACAAGATCAAAGCACCTATTGGCTCGGAACACTTAGATTCTGCGCTGAAAGTCTTTAACGGATTTCGACATGGGTTGCAGGCACGTTTTCGCGGGCATGGTCGATGTGATTTTGCGGGAAGAGTTCTTGAATTCAATAGCTTGTCTCAATTGAGTATCATTGACAATCCGTCGGACATAAGCATTCAACTAGACGACTTACGTACATTAGAAGACGGCTGGCTTGATGGCGACGGAATAGCCCCCTCACTTTCTGGGATCGATTGGATCGAATCGAGACTGCACAGGTATATTCCTATTGATTTTCCACGACCTTATTTGTATCCCACAGAAGCTGGAGGTGTTCAACTGGAGTGGTCAATTGACTCGAACGAAGTCAGCATCGAGGTCAGTCTAGAATCACACTTGGGGGTTTGGCATCAATTGAACCTCCAACCCCAACTGAACCTGCAGTCATCTGACGAGAGAGAGCGAGAATTAAACCTTGATCAATCGAGTGCTTGGGAATGGATAATTCGTCAGATCAACGGCATGAGGCGGATACAATGAAACATGACTTGTTGTTACTCCGCCAGATTCATCCGAGTTGGATTCGTAATGGCAAGATCACTTCGCAGGCGTTTAACCCAACACGTAACCACGCGTATCTGCTGTCGGTGTATGATGGTGAACTCATAAGTCCTCGCGATTCGTGTATTCACTTCACCACAGTCCTAGGTCGTAGGTCAGTGGGTGTGGTCGCAGTGACGGTCGACGAGTGTAAAGCACTTGGCTTGTCCGTCCGGAGCGAACCCGATGATTTTCCCGAACATGCTGTAGTGGATTTCACTGCACTCACTACATCTAGCTCGAGGAAGGATGCCGCAAAGCAACTTGCGGACTACGCCATGAGTCGCGCTTGGCAGTATCGGGTCGATACAGGTTAGATCGCGACTCAGCCAAACACATGCGCGGATTTGTCCCGGTTCGACAAGCCTAGGGCGGCGAAGCGAGTGTGAAGCCTGGACGCTAGAGCCGCTGTATCGCTGCCCCCCTCCGCGAGTGCCTTGACCGCGCTTTCCGGACACCAACGGGAGGGCGACTTCCGGCCGCATTCAAAGTTGATTCAAATGTGTCGCGTAGCGGCCGACACTGAGCCTTGGGCCGTCAGTCCCGCTGCATCGAACGGCAAAGTCGGTTCCTTCCACTGCCACCGGTAGAGCCTGCGTCTCTCGACATCCTCATGCGGGATCGTCACGAATTCCTAGTTCCGCTGCCGAGCCGCATACGCGCCGTAGACTCCTGTTCGGTCGACATCCGCGCCCGCGCCAAGTGCTTGAGGAAGCCCTCGCGGTCCACCCTCGTAGCGACGGGTGGATCCGGCCCGCGCAAGACAATCCTGAGACCCTTCCGCTCCACGGCCAATTCATACTCACCCACAGGCAGCACGATCTCGGTCCGCACGCAGTCCCAGTCGCACTCCCGCGACAGCTCCGCGGCTGCTTCGCGATACTTCGCCGACCATTCCGCCTCCGCTTGAAACATCTCTCGCAGGGGCCGGCACCTCGCGACGCCAGGTCCCAGCGAGATCCCCGATCCCGCTATCCGGTGCGCCAGAGCTGCCATGCGATGCGACACCGCTGGAGCCAGTCCCGGTACATCCCGGAGCGTGACAGGAAGGCCCTGCCAGCCGGACCGGGCTCCGAACAAGATTGCAGCCGCCAGCCAATCCCCTTCAGTGAGCGTGTCGTCCTCGAAGTCCAGCAAGTCGTCGCACTCCTCCCGGAGGAACATGAGAGCCAAGGATCGCGAGAACGGAGTGGGATACCTCTCGAACATCTCTCTCGGGCCAAGCGATCCGAAGCTGGCCAACCCCTCCAAGGCGCCCTTGAACTCAAGCACCTTTTGCTTGACCTTATCGTTCAGGCCTGTCGAACCCTCCGCGAGCTGTTCCAGCACGGCATCCTTCGAGCCTATCGACTCCTGCCCGGAGTGGGCTTGGGCGAGACGCGCTACGATGCTCCAGAAAAGCTGCCGTTGCCATGTCCGCACCTCGGCCGTCGCCGCTCGGTCCGCGCCTTCGTCCGCCAAGACGCGCCCGGTCCCCCGCCACTCGGGAAGACGGGAGAGGAGCGGGTCGCTAGAGACCGTTTCGCTGGCGGAATCCGGGTCGAATGCAGCCGCGCAGGCGCTGACGGCAAGGTCGCCCCTGTTGCCGACTTGGAAGAGCATGCCCATGACCCCTCCGGCGGCTAGCGGTACGGCCAAGTCGGCGTGCCTTTCCGCAATGTCGACCTGCGGCGGCCAAGATGATCGACTGACGCTTGTGAACTCGCGCTTGCGTGCGATTAGCTTGAATTCCTGCAAGGGTACGTTGCTATAGTCCCGTGCGTCCGCTTCGCAAGCGACCTTTTCCTCCTTGGTGGGGAATTGAATCTCCTCGATCCAATGGGTGGGCAGCGGGACTGGAACGAAGATGACCTCTTCGCGCCCGTTCGCCTCGTCGGGGAAGTTGATCCGAATCGCTTTCCCGTCTCGCAACGCCATCACGGGCCCGGCAAGATCGGTCAGGCGAACCCGCGCCAGGCACGGGCGCAGGTGGGCAGCTTCCTCCTTGGCCAGCTCAACGGCCGGACCAAATACCTTGCGCGTGAACAGCGGCACCCACCCCGGATACGTTCCCAAGGCGTCTTGGTAGTACTTTTGGCCGAAGCCACTGGGGGCCGGCACCATGCCGATGGACAGCATGAACAGCAGGTTCAGATGGTTCGTCGCGAGCAGGCCCGCCGTCGGCGCATCGGCTCGGGAGGAGGCGTCCGTCCCGGCCGTCAGAGCTAGCTGCTGGGTCGAAGCTTGGGCTGACATCTTCCTTTTTGTTGCCATCGAGTAACCCCTAGTTCAAATCCCATCTCTTCAGCACCGACTCGTCCTCAGGCAGGATCTGTCTGATTGCCTGGCTACCGCCCTGTCGCATGAGCAAGAACACGACTTCCCGCGCTCGCGCCACCATGACGTAGAACCGCTTCTTCGTCGGAGTGAGGTCTTCTGGATTGACGAGGTGCTCCTCGATGTCGGCGCAGAACACCTCGTCGAACTCCAGTCCCTTGCACGCTTGCACGTTGATGACCAGGATGCCGCCGCGGTCGAAACGGACATCGGGGCGGTGATCGGTGTGAAACGTCTCCAACTGGAAATCTTCCCCCTCTTGGCCGACAGCATCCTTAGCCGCTTGAAGTGCCTTCAAGTAGCGCTCGCGCACATTGTTGTTTGGCGCAATCACGCCGATGAGGCGATTCGGTTGATTGAGGACACGTTGGACGATCCTTTGGGCCACGTCGGCGAATCGCTTCGGAGCGTAGGTGATCAATCCGGCCACGCTGTCGGTGCGCCGATTCGGGGTATCCGACCGGGGGCTCGCGGGATCTCCCGTGTAGAACTCCATCGCTAGCTTCCAGACCGGAAGGGTGTTGCGGTAGTTCTGCCTCAGTTCGACGACTTCATCGGTTTCGAGACCGAGCGCGCCCTCGATCTCCTGACGGCTGCTGCAGCTAGCGGTGATCTGCTGGTTCTGATCTGCCGCGACGAAGAAGTGCTCGAAACCCAGTATCACGAGGGTCTCGTAGAATTCGGGCGGCATGTCCTGCCCCTCGTCGATGACGAGCAGCAGTGGATTGGAGACCTCCGCGGGATCGCAGGCATCCGCTATCTCTCGGATGCGCTTCCAGTCGTAGGGCGGAAGGTCGTTCACATGCTGCGCCGCGAAGACGGGGACCGGATGACCCGTGAGGGACCGGAACGTCCTGCTGAACCATCTGCGCCATGTCTTGCTGTCCAAGCGCCTCCCGAACAACTGAACGTTCGATTTATTCAAGAGGCGATTGAACACCAAGAATTGGTAGCCCTTCTTCTCGGCTGCCAGTCGCCTGGCGCGCAGCAGGGTCAACACCGATTTGCCGGTCCCCGGTCCGCCGATGATCAGATGCTGGCCGGTCAGCGGCAGGGCCCGGGCTTGCTCCTGCTCCTTGGAGAGGTCTTGGATCCCAGGCAGCTTGAAAGTACGTTCTGCCATTACCGGCGCGACTGCACATTATCCAATAGACCCGAGACGCTTCGCGCCGAATCGCCCTTGATGAAGGTCCGGTCGAGCAGGATGTTCCCGTACTGGCAACTCGGTTCGGGGACCAAGGCGCAGGCTTGGCATGCGGCACGATTGAGCATCCCCGGGCCTTGGCCGGGATGGCCTGCGCAGACTGGATCCAACGAGCACCACTTGGCGACCTCAAACGCCCTGACCAAGTGGCGCAGAAAGCGCCTGGGCTCGGCCAGTTCCACGAGGCCGCCGAGCGAGCCGATCACGTCAGGTACGGCCACGTAGACGAGGATGCCGGCCATGGGGCTCGGACCGCCGCTGCAATAGATTCGTTCCCGTAGCGACGCGGCCGGGTACCCGCCTTCGGCTTCCAGTTGGCGGATCAGACAGTGCGCGAGCGTATGCAGCAGGAGAAACCGCGGCGAAATGGCTACCTCTTGGACAGAGCTGTGGCGATAGCTTTCGTAGCGCTGGCGCAGCCCGTCAACCCGACTCCAGAGGGCGGGCTGCTCTTCCCACGCACCAAGCGTCGCCTCGTCGAGGGTGAAAAAGAGTCCTTCCCCGCGTAACGCGAGCGCGGGCAGCCAGTCGGCCTCGCCGGTCAGATCCGGGGGGATAGCCACCTCGCCTCCCAACCGCCGAAACCCTCGCAGGATCGTAATTTCCTTGAGTCGCCGAACTTCGATGAGGCGATCGACCGCGTCCACGACGAGCCGCGCCTCGCCGTTCAACGACCGGCCCAGTTGCTTCCAGTCGCTAGTGCGGTGCTGTGTGACGAAGTCCTCGTCTTCGTTGAAGTCCTCGATCGCCTTGACAAGCGCTTCGAATTCCATGCGGTCCAAGCCCGCGCTGGTGTCGATCGCTTCGATTGCCGGGTAGCCCGCTGCAATCTGTCGCTCAGCATCCTCAACCTCCGATTTAGCGCAGCCCAGCTTGCGGGCGACCTCCAAGAGTGCGGACCTGCGTCGCAGGCCCCGCGTGGCGAGCTTCTCCAAGAAGTGCGTGTTCCCGTAAAGGCGGTCTACCACGGTGCCCTTGCGGATGCGCGATTCGGGCGGGATCACCAAGGCCGAGTTCGTCCAAGAGGCATGCACGCGGACGTCATTGACCTCCAGCAGCCAAGCCTGCGGCTCGGGGAGGGGTGGTGGCGGCGCGTTCACCCAAGGCTGCATGTCCGCCCATCTAGGGAAATTCAGCACCCGGGGCAATTTATCCGAGGCATTGCAGCGCGTGCAGCGAACGCCGAGTTTCCCGCCTCCCTCCTCCAAGCGGAGATAGGGCTCAGACCAGTCGGGCTTGCAGGATCCGGAATCGGAACCGTCACCACCGCGTTTATGGGCGATATCGTGCCAAGGAACGTCTGTCAGATATCCGGCTTCGTGGGCCACCACCCAAGGAACCTGCTCCAATTCTTTCGTGCAACCGTTGCTCTCGCAGGTCAGTCGAGTGCCTGCTTTCCGGTCTCTCCAAGGCTTGTTGTGCAACAGGCCGCAGTTCCCGTCCGGACATCGCATCCATTGGGGGAATCGGGTCGCCGGGATCGATGTCCCTTCCACGGTGCCTTGCTCGTTGACGCTGCCCGTGGGCGGCTCGCAGAGCCGCTGCTCGATGCCCAACGCGGCGCGTACCTGCGCCACGTATCGAATCTCTCGCTCGGGAGGCGGTCCGCCCGCGTACCAGCGGCTGATGTCCTGCACCGCCACCATGAGTCTCTCGCCCTGCACGATCGCTCCGACCGAGCAATCCCGCAGAACGTGCGACAGGCGCACTTCCAGAGCTTCTTCGTTCATTGCCATCTCGCCACCAAGGCGGCCGTGTCTTCGACGTTGCGCATCGAGAACAGCGTCTCCCAGAGTCCAGACCCAGCGTCGTCGTGGCCCTTGAGCAGGCCGTCGGCGCTACCGTCGCGGGCTTCGAAGCAAAGCATTCGCCGGTGGCACCGGAGGCGCTCGATTTCCTGGCACCACTGCTCGAGCAAACGGTCGATGTGGCGATCCACCTCGTCAGCCTTTTCCGCGGGACCCGCGGCGCGACAGCGAAGCTTGAGCGTCTCGACCGCTTGACGGACTCGGGGGTCAGTCAAGTCGAGGTGTCCGGCGCGGTCGTTCTCCCGCAGGTGGTCGCAGCCATGCCGCAAGGCCGCCACGAGCGCCGCGTGCAGCGCGCGCTGGCGGACTTGGTGAGTGTACGGAGTCACGCTGCTGGGCTCCACGAAGCGATAGAACGATTCATGGTACGAGCGGAAATTCTCGTAGTGCGCGAGGCTGCGCGCTTGGTGGCGGAAATGGTTCGCGAAGACCAGTCCCGGCACCTCCGCCCGGCCGACCCGACTGCTCGCTTGGATGTATTCGGCGGTCGTCAGCGGCTGGCCGCAGACGACCATCAAGGCGAGGCGCGACACGTCCAAGCCGACCGAGACCATGTTCGTTGAGAGCACGACATCCAAGTGATCGGGAGCCTCGCGGCTCCTCTCTAGCCGGGAAAACGTGCGGGCGATATCCTTCGCGGTCGCGAGGCTGGTCAACTGGGCGGGGCTGAGGTTGTCGACCCGTTCCCGCGCCGCATTCCCGGAGGAATCGCTCTTGGCGGAGGCACCGGGCTCGCTCGTCGCTTGCTGCGCGCTGGCGTTGCTCTCGCCGGCCAGCCTGCGGATCCATTCCCGTACGCCGACAGCGTAGGCGTTGCTGCTGTCAGTCACCGCGCGCAGGCTGGAGTGGTAGACGACCTGAGTCCACCATGCTTCTAGCAAGGCTTCCTTGTCGGCTTGGTCGCGAAACAATTCGAGCGGCGCCGCCAGCAGAGCCGCCGCCAATGGCGCGAGGCAATGGCGCTGGTCCAGCATTCTTGCCAAGTAGCCCACGTACAGCCTTCCCGGCCGGTCGTGCTGCGTGCGTGCGAAGTAGCAGTCGTCGCACGACACGCCCGCCGGGGGGAACACCGCGAGATCCCGGCCGTAGAGCCGTCGCACCTGATCCTTCGCCATGCGAATCGTCGCGGTCGAAGCCACGTACTTGGGACGCACGCCACGGAGCTGCAGCAGGGTCTCGAGGCCTGCTTCGTAGAGACCCGCTACCGAACCCAGCGGGCCGGTGATGAGGTGCAGCTCGTCTTGGATCACGAGCTCCGGCGGACGCCGGGATCCGTCACCGAAGAACGCTCCGGCCCGCTCCGTCCACGGGAGTCGCGCGAATTTGTCAATGGTGCCGATGAGCAGCGACGGCGGATCCGCGTAGAGCGCATCGTCCACCACGTTGCAAGGTAGCGGCAGGTCGGTCGTGCGGCCGAAGTCGCAGGCCCCGTTTACGCAATGCAACCGGAACTCGCTCTCGGTGGCGCGATAGTTGCGTCCGGCGAAGTCGGCGCCGCACCACGGGCAAGCGTCGACAACGAGCCCGTTCGGAACCGCAGCGCCCTGCTGGATCTCGTCCGAGGCCTGCTTGGCCTGCCTGAACGTGTTGGGGCTGGTCGCCCTCCCGATCCAGATGCCCGCGCTGATCGGCGAGCGACCCAGCGTCTCGGGGTCGTTGCGCCGCAACAACTCCAAGGCGAAGATGACGCGCATGGAGCGTTCGAATTGCTGCCGGGT
The DNA here is from genome assembly GCA_965242865.1 of Candidatus Latescibacterota bacterium. GTDB lineage: Bacteria > Latescibacterota > UBA2968 > UBA8231 > UBA8231. Next base: position 140,957 of record CBDETK010000008.1, on the reverse strand, counting down.
GAGTAACCGCAACGTATAGCGCATCAGGACGCTGGTGCCTGCGCCGGAGTCGCCATGCACGAGCCGTCGCCACACGACCACGAACGCCGTCAGGCCCAAGTAGGCTTCCGTCTTGCCGCCGCCGGTGGGGAACCAAATCAGATCCAGCACATCGCGGAAGGGATCGTCCTCCCGCACGGTTGACTCGAGCACGGTGAGCAGGAACGCGAGCTGGAAAGGTCGCCACTTGAATGCGGTCGGCTCGTCATCTTGGTTGCGGATTCGGCTGGACTGGCGCATTTGGTCCAGCATGGATCGGTTCGCCAACTGGAATGCCGCGTACACGTTGGCGTCCGATTCGAGCAGCGCGACGCCGCCGCGCATGCGTCGCACGGCGTCGTCCATGCGCTCCAGCAAGCGGGCCGCTGCGGCTTGCTCGGCTTCATCCAAGCCGTCCAAGGGTTGGTTCGCTATCCAATCGGCGTACCCCTCGATGAAAGTCTCGAGGAGCGGTACGACAGTCTCGCGCCCGGCCGTCGACAGCAGGTGGAATCCCAGCGCGCGATCCTCGGCATCCTCAAGGGTCGTGGTGACCAAGGGCACCTCGGTGGAGGGCAGGTATTCCGTCCAGATCCGGGCGGGACCGTCAGCGGTCTGCCAATCCACTCCACTCCCGTGGCCCACCGCGTAGATCTTGCGGTCGCGATATTGCAGCTCGAGTTCCTGCTCCTCTTCGGTAAGCAAACTCGGGTCCACCCGGGGATATTCGGACAGCGTTCCAGCCGCGATCTCGCACTCGAGCCGGGCCTCGAAAAGAGACTTCTCGGATAACGCCTGGCTTTGACGCGAACCGAAATCTTCAGGATTCATCTCCTGACGGTTGAAAAAGGTGACCGTGAGAACCGAGCCGTCCGAGAACTCGCGGGGACGCACGTCGACACCGAAGCGCTCGTCTCGCACAAGGTCGAGGAAGCGGCCGTTCTCCCATACGACCGTCACCGGCTCGACGGGAGTGCGTTCGTAGCGCAGCCTCTGAAACTGGCCGCGCGTGTCGCGTTCCCGGATGCGACTGTAGGTGGCCGCGCTAACGCTGATGACGAGGCGCGCGGAGCCGCGGACGAAGCAGGAAAAGCCTACCGACGAAGGCGGCACGTAGCGCCTCCGCCGCGCTGTCTGGGCGATGGACCGGCCCTCGGTGCCATCCGTTGCTACGATCTCGACTTCCGGATCCTCTTTTCGTTGACCAGCTTCGACGCTGACGCCGACGCTAGTCTCAGCGGGATCCAATCCCGAAACGCCCTGTTCGACGGGGTACAGCATGCCGGTCGGGTACCGTTCCCACGGGGCGATCCCCACCAACTCGTCGCTATCGCGACTGGCTGGCCCGACCATTTGGCGGCGCAACCAATCGACTAGCCGCTGGCGATGCGACACGTAATCGATACCCCCTGCCGCAGTCGGCCGCGGAGCTTGCACCGGAGCCTTGGGGCGGCGCGGCGGAGGATGTGCCGGGGTATGCTTCTTCGTGGGACGCGGATCTCCGCCAGCGCGGACACCCAAGTCTGCCAGTGCCTTGTCCGCCGAGGTGTAGCGTCCCCCGGCCGTTGGGTCCGTAGCCCGATCCAAGAAGTTCCGGACGACCGGGAACGTGGCGGTGTCGATACCATCCCAGTTCAATCCTCGATCTTTCGACCGGTTGCCTCCGTACTGGAAGGGCTTGCTCCCGAAGAGCGCGTGAAAGAACGAGGCCGCGAGCGCGTAGAAGTCATCGGAGGGGCCTGCGGGGCGACGCTCGGCTCGCGAAGGCGAGCAGTACAAATGCGTGCCAGGAGACGAGGCGATACGCCCGATGCGAGTGACCAAGTCGTAGTCGGTCAGGACGATCTCGCTGTCCGTGAGAATCAAATTGCCCGGACTCACATCCCCGTGGACCAAGCCGTTGCGGTGCAGCACATCCAAGGCCCTGCAGAGTTCGCGCAGCCAATTCAATACAGCGGATTCGGGTGCGCCTTCGGTGCGCTCCTCGGCGACCAAGCCGAGTGACCCAAGGTGGTCTTTGAGCGGCTCGCCCTCGATCCAAGTCAGCAATGCCAGGATGCTGTTCTCTTGCCATTCGGGCGCGACCTCGAAAATCGTCGAAAGCGCGGAGTGACGCAGGTGAGCGTGGACTCTACGGTAGGATTCGAGCACTACGGGACCGGTGTGAGCCTCGAGAACGACCTTGGCGACGTAATGACCGAGAGGCTCTTCGGACTGCGGATCGACTTTGGCGACCTTGTAGGCGATACCGATGCCGCCCTGACCGAGCTTTTCCACAATCTTGTAGTCGTTACTGCCAAAGCTGACGATCTGATCGGCGGTCCAGAATTCGGCGGGCGGCGGGGCGGGACGCGACACCTGTTCGCCGCGCAACTCCTTTAGTCCGCGCACCAGCGAGCGCAGATCCGCGCGGTCTCGAGGCACAGCCGCGATTCCGCCGCCGAGCACCTCCAATGCGCGCCGGCTAGTCTCTTCGGTTCGATCAGCGAAGAGTTCTGCGAGCGTGGCGCATAGCTGGTAGATGTCTGACCGATGGTCCGCTGCAGTCAAGCCCTGCTCGAGAACTTCCGGCGCGACGAATCTCGTGTCGGCGATCTGGGTAGCCCCGCCGGCAGCCACTGTCGAGTGCTCGGGAATCTTGGCCCGGTCGAATCCTGTGAGGATCGGACGGTTGTCGTGCCGAACCAAGACCGTCTCCGGGCTGATGCTGCGATGGACGAGCGGCTCGCCGCCGGAGGTGTCGGTGTGCAGCTCGACTAGTGCCCGGAGGGCCTGAAGCGCGAAGTCCAGCCGCTCCTCGATGCCCCACGATACGTCCGCCTTGCGTTGGGATAGAGACGGAGCCGCGGGGTCATCAATGGCGAAGAACGCCATCTCGCCGGCGTAGCCCGGAGCATCTTGGTAGGAGTCTCGGATGCGGGGAGCCCACTTGTGGCGCTGCACGCGCCGCAGGGCTTCAAATTCGCGACGGGCCTTCGTCTCGGCACCCTCGTCTACCGCCGAGAGGTCGTAGAGGTGGAGGACGACACGTTCCCGGCGACTCGCGTGCGTGGCTCTATACGTTCGGTGGAATCGCTCCGCGACAGGCGACTGCAAAGACAGGTCGACATAGTCGGCGAGCCTCCGCAACGATCCATCCAACGCGACGCTGGCCTTGGGATCCAGCGCCTCTGCGAGCTTCCGCACTTCGGCTCCGGAAAGGACTTCCCGGCCATCCGGGTCCAAGGCCTCGCGCCACTGATCGAGGGTGTGCATCGGTACGCCCTTGACGCTCCGATTGGCGAGTCCCTTGACCTTGGACCGTGCTTGGGTAACGAGAAAAACTCCGTCCACGCGGCCAAGGCCGGAGCGGACCCTCTCGCGTAGGGTCGTGCCGATCTTGCGGGCCTTGTCCGTGACCTTGTCGGCTTCGTGTTCGACCGAGTCTTGGTTCCGGTTGATCCAGCGGGTCGACCAGTGCTTGACTTCGATCACCCGGACGCCGGGTGGACCGATGGCGACGATATCGATTTCGGCGGCCTGCTTCCGGTGACTGGCCGCAAAGGAGAGATTGCTGAGCAGGATCCACTCGCCATCGCCCGGGGTAGAGATCAAGCGGTGTTTGAGGTACTCGACCGCTTGGCGCTCGCTGACGTTTGCGAACGGGCCGCAATGGAACGGAGTGACCTTCATGCGGCCCTCCGCCGAGACCGGACATGACGGGATGGCAAGTATTCTATTGTCCGCGCAGACGCTGGTCGCGCAATTGCAATCTTGATCTGCAAGCTCTCGAATGGGGTGGTCGATTCGCGCTGGAGCGGCACCATCGTAGCACTCCAGAATCGAGGCCCTGGGGGCGGGTCCAGGCCTGCTGGACAGTTGTCTGCGGAGTCGATCTCACCAGCCTCGGCCGGCCGACGCATGCATTCGGGACGCACTCGGCACGGGAATTGGCGACGCTGGGCTGTCGGGACCACTCGAGGTGCTAGGTCAAGCACGGAAACCACTCTCCGACCGCGCCGGACCGTGGGGTACACCAGACAGTGCAATCAAGTCTCAGGGGAATCGACCTCGGGCAAGTTCAATGCCGTGAGCGGATACGACTTCAAGAAATCTGAGGCCCGTTTGCATTCCCGCCGGACATGTTGTAGCCTAAGTGACAGTTACCGGCCGACAGCATGCTGTCGGATCAGGGGCCGCTCGTCAGAGCGGCCCCTGCTGTTTTGCTAGCGAGACGGAGCGTAGATCCGCGTACATGGATGGTTCCATGCTGCAATCCCGTGCCGTCGGGAGAACTGAGTCAAGTGGCTAGAGTCGCCACTCGGCGGAGCCGCTCGTCCGCCTCGGCAACGCACTCGGTATCGCCCTATGTCGCTCCGCAACCGGAGCCCGCCACAACCTGCGAATGTCGTCGGTGCTGTCCCGACTGGCCGTGGAGCCGTACATTTCAGCTTGACTCCAAGAAAACAGCACTACCGTGTAGCATCAAACTGGGTACTTTCGTGGAGGTGAGCGTTCATGCCTGATCGCACAGTTCGCATCGCCGACGAAGTGTGGATCGCCACGGCCCTGCTGCAACGAGAGCACCCGGACCGGGGAGACTTCGCGATAGCCGAGATCGTCGCACGGGCTGCAGACGAGAATCTCAACGGCGGCACGTCCCTGCGCCCGGGTGTGCGGGCTCACGTGGTGCTGCACTGCGTGGCCGCCAAGCCCCCGAGTCCGCATCGCTATCGAATGCTCGTTGAGACCAGTCGGGGACGAAGGCGCCTCTTTCTGCCGATGGATCGATGCCACCCGGGTCGGCGGATTGGCAAATCCGTCCCCCGACGGCAGGAGATTCCGGAGGCGTACCACCCGTTGCTCGACTGGTACGACGATCTGTGCAATCGCGCGGAACCGTCAGGTACGCAGGATCCGATTCTCGGCCTGCGCGGACTGGGCAAGGAACTTTGGCGGGGCGAGGAAGCCGACCGCTACGTGCAGCGGCTCCGCGAGGGTTGGCAGACCGCTGACTAGTTCTTCGGCTCGTTCCTTGGGATTCGATACGCTGGGAGTCTGTCCAAATCTAGCCATCGTCGCGAGCGGAAACCGCCTCCGTCGACCCCGCTCGACGGAGTTCCGAATTACCCGCTTGGCCTGCCTAGCAGTGACTCCGTTGCGATACCGAGATTCTCGTGGAGGGCGCAGGCCATCGACATGGTGAGCTGCCGCTTACCGGACAATACCTGCGAGACCTTGGAGGGGCTGCCGATGAACGGCACCAGATCCCTTGGCCCCAAGCCTCGTTGGTCCATGCAGAACTTGATCGCTGCTTCTGGACTGGGACACTCCATCGGAATGTGCTTGTCTTCGTAGGCCTCCACAAGGTCGACCAGCACATCCAATTCGCGGTCCTCCGCGCTTTCGGGGAAGCACCCATGAGAGCCTCCACGCGGGCCAGCGCCTTCTCATAATCTTGTTCGGTGCGGATAGGCCGGAACTCGGGCATGTCAAATCCCCCTTGCGTTGATTTTTTCGTGCTGGACGTGTGGCCCCACGAACCCTCGGACATTCTTGCTGCGTCCACATTCGCTAGGCGGAGTGATTGCTGGGACTTCCCTCTGCCTCGCCGTTCTGGCCCCGCTCCGGTCGATCCAGCAACCTACGAAAGTCGCCCAAGTCCTGGCAGATCCATCCCTCGGCATGCAAGCGTTGGCGCATCTCGTCCGGGAAGCGGGGAGCGTAGACTGCGTATTCGTGATTCCAATCTCGAAACCGACGCCCTTCCCAAGTCTCGAGAAAGTACTTTACTTTCGCTCGAAAAGCGAAGAGCGAGCCTGATGTGTGCTTCAGGGCTTGACGCTCGCAAGATCCGAATCGAACACGGTTGCGCTCGTCGTTCCAAGCGACCACGTCAACCTCTAGCGGCGATGAGCCCGCTCGGGTCCAGCTCCAATAGCTCCCTACATATTTGGTTAGGGGAAAGTCGTCTACACCCGCTCGCGACATCTCTTCGATCGCCTCGCGCACCATCCGCTTGAATGCGAATCCCTCCAGTGTCTGGAGGCGCGGAAGCATGCATCTCCTAACCGCAGCCTTCATGGCGCCGAGACGCGCCTGCGATAACGCGGGCAGGACGGCCGAAAGCCAAGCTGAGAGGAATTGGTCAGAAACGCTGTAGCGCGCCCTAGTCGAACCCGGTACCTCAGACACCGGGACCTGACGGGTGACGAGCCGCAGATCGCGTTCCAAGCAGGCTAGGATTCGACTCAAGTCGCTTTGGCTCGGCAACGCTTCCTTGAGCGCAGCCCGCGTGCATGCATCGGCATTGGCGATGGCTCGAAGCACTGCTAGATTCCCTCGGCTCAATCCTTGCCGGAGCAAGAGCTCCCCCTCGTCGCGCAATCGCGTATCGTGCTGCAAGAAAAGAGTCTTGCAAAGTGTCTCCACCCACTCAACCCGATCAGATGTTGATCGAAGCTCATCGATCCCGGAATACAACCCCCAGTACCTGGGCACTCCACCGAAGAGCGTCCAGAGGGTCAGGCACCGCTCCAAGTCGCCCTCGGCATGCTGGTCGCAGACCTTGAACACCGTGCGAAGATCCCACGGACCGAGATTGAGGCTGAACGTCAGCCTACCGAACAGCGGTGCTTTCCGATCCGCCAGCAAGGCTTCCATTTTCGACTGGGCTGACCCCATGACGATGAGGCCTCCGTTTGCCGAGTCTTGGAGCCGGTCCACCTGGTACTGCAGCACGGAGGGCAGGCCGCGCAACGGACCGCGATGGCAGACTTGAAACTCGTCGATGACTACAATGACGCCTTCCTGGATCAAATCGCCGATTGCTGCCGCTACTTCCGGCAGGTTCGAGAGCCTACCAGGTTGGGTGATGGCACTCTCCAGGTCGCTGAACGCGACTGCATGCTTGAACACTCTCGCAGCGTCCGCGGGCGTACTATCGGGCAGTTGGAATAGGAGCGCTCGGCGACCGGGCGGGAATTCCTGCTTCAAGAGTTGAAGAGCCTGTGCCAAAAGGAATGTCTTGCCGATGCTCCGTCGACCGCTGATGGAGCCGAAGAACCATCGGTGGCTCCGCAGTCGCTTGAGAAGCGCACCGAGTTCCTCCTCTCGACCGTAGAACTTCCAAGCAGTAGCCATGTCTCTTCACGATACGTGGTTCCGAGACGCGAGATCCGTTCGCGCTGCGACGGGAGGGTGCGCCGAGTCCGGCCGAAGGCCTACTGGTAGAATGCCCCGCCATTCAGCCAGCGCGGGCCGTAGTGCGGCTGCGGACCCCCGACTTCAAGGGCACCGAGATCCGGCGCGTCCCCGGCGAAGTCGTCGTTCACCGTGGGAATGACAACGCCAGCGTCAACAGCCGCGCCTTCCGGGGCGAGGCTGAAGTCCAGGTCCTCCGCGTGATACACAGCATGGCGCTTCGACGGGTCGGGCGGCACCATCTTCACGAAGACATCGAAGTCGACCTCCACGCCGTGCTGTTCCTGCCCGGTAGCGGCCCGGAACGTGTCGAGCGTGTCGAAGGTCCGCCAATCGTCCGGCGTTGGCTCGTAATTCGTTTCTCCAGCCTGCGGGGCGAGCCACCGGTACTGCTCCGTAACGCCCTTGTTGGGCCGGTATCCGTTGTAGTCCGAGCTGTATGCCGAGGTTCCGTTCGACCATCTCATGACGCCCCTGTCCGGGGTGTCCCGGCCCATGAACAGGTTGTTGCGGTAGTGCATGTTCGAGGTCGGGTCTCCCGCGACCTGCTCGCCGATGATCGTATTGTGGAACGCGAACACGCCCGCGGCCTTCGCCGAGAACTTGAATGCCACGCCGCTAGGCACGTGGTAGAGCAGGTTCCGTATGAAGTAGGCCGGGCCGCCGAACACCGGCTGTGAACTGTAGCCGCCGTGCGCCGCGTTGACCCCGCGATTATTGAAGACGCGGATGTTGTGGACGCCGCCATCGGTCTCGATGAAATCGTCACCGGACATGTGGATGTCGTTGTTGTAGATGTCGATGGACGAAGCCCGCCGGTGCGGGTCGGACTCCGGTGTGCCGTAGGTCGAGATGCCGATGCCGTCGTGGAAGTACGCGACGGCGTTGTGCGCGATGACGTGGCCGGGACCGTAGACCTTGACGGCGTAGTAGCTGCGGACTTCGTGAGAACCGTAGGGCCCGGCGCTCCGCCACAACGGGCCGGTCCAGCCTACGAGCAGATTGCGTTGCTCGAATCGGCCGAGGAAGACGTTGTCCGCGATGTAGAAGTCGCTCGATCCGGCGTACTCGGTCCACACGCCAAACCCGATGTCCTCAAAGCGACAGTTCTTGACGGCGAGGCCCGCCGCTCCGGTCACGCCCTTGAATCCCGCGAAGATGGCGATGTCGGTGTTCCGGAAGGTGATCCCGTCGAAGATGTGATGTGCCGAGGCGCTCACATCGAACAACCGATGGTTGCCCGCGCCGTCGAAGACCACCTCCCCGTCGCCCGCCGCTCGGATCGTGATCGGCTTGTCCGGCGTGGCCTTGATCGTTAGCCAGTTCGTCCCGTCGAACGGCGTCATCATCGGGTCGACGTAGTTCAAACGGTCGTTGCGGTAGAGACCGGCATGGACGATGATCGTGTCGCCGGGCTGCACCGGACGCTCCCAGACGACGTTCCAGTCCCCGAGCCCGGCACCGTAATACGCCTGCAGCAGGCTGGTGAAGTGAGGCTCCAGCTTCTCGCCCTCGTAGTCCGGCGCGTAGACGTGTCGAATCTCGCCACCCGCGTAGGGCTGCGGTTCGGCTCGCGTGTGCACCTTGACCAAGCGCTCGGCTTCGCCGGTCACGCCATCGGGGTCGCTGAGAACGAACCTGCACTCGTACTCCGTATCCGGCTCGACGTTGAGGATGCTGCCGGCGAAGCCATCCGGGACGGTGTACTCCAAATGCTCGCGCTTCCGGAAAACGCGCTCGCCGCCGATCCGCACCAAGGGCAGCGCTTCGCGCCACGCCGAGGTTCCGACCGAGCGGAATTCCACCTTGACCGAGGCGTTGCGATTCGCGTCCCCGGAAATCGACCACTCGAATCCGAGATTGCGGAGCGTGGGATGCTCCACCGTGAACTGCTCCGCCTGCGTGGCGTCCTGAGCGTGGGCCGCAAGGACTGAGAACAGGACCAAGAGCAAGTTGCGTCGGAGCATACGGCTCCGATTCTAAGCCAGATTCCTGCTTGTCGTAAGGCGATCTGGACAGGCGATGGCAGCGACTGCGCCCTCCTCGGCCCTCAGCCGAGCTTCCAAGGCTTGCGGTACTCGTAATGCAGGAAGCCGTTCGCCCCCGGGCTGTTGGTGAAGCGCTCGTTTTCGCGGTCCCAGGTCAGATGCTGGCGCGTCTTGAACGCGATGTTGGCGATGATCGCTGTCGTGGTGGCGCGGTGGGCCGATTCGATGTCGCAGTTCGGCGTGGCGCGGCTCTTCACGCAGTCGAGGAAATTGCGTACGTGGCGACGGGTGTCGGCCCGTCCTTCCGCGCGCCTGGCGTCGGTGGCGGGCTGGAATGACTCCCGAAATGCCGCCCGTCGTCGCTCGTTCTCCGGCAGCGGGCTGCCACCCGGGTCGGGCATCGGAGACTGGTGCTCGGGAATGACCCCCCACCCGTCGAAGTAGGCGTAGGCCGTGCCATCGGTTCCACGCCACTCAGCTAGGAATCGCCTCGTGGCACTGACAGGGGCCGCGTTGCAGCCGAAGTCAGAAAACGTGACAAGCGTGCGCTCGGGAAACTCCCAAACGGCCTCCATCGTGTCGACGGTCTGGCGGTTATCCTGAACGGCGAACTTTCCGCCCAAGGCGGTGACCGACAGCGGGGCGTCGCGGCCGAGCCCCCACTGGATCATGTCCAGGAAGTGGACGCCGTTATCGGTGAGCTGCCCGCCGGAATAGTCGTAGAACCACCGGAAGTTGTAGCTGAGGCGGTTCGGATTGAACGCGGCGGCCGGAGCTGGTCCAAGGTATAGATCCCAATCGACGTCCGGCGGCGGATCTGCGTCAGGAGGATTGCCGATGCCATGCGGATACTCGTTGGCCAGTCGCGCGGCACGGGCGACCGTGACCTGCCCGATGCCCCCGGAACGGACGAACTCTGCTACGTCCCTGCAGTACGGGGCGGAGCGGCGATGGATTCCGACCTGCACGACACGCTCGGCCTGCTTGGCGACCTCGACCATGCGGCGACCCTCGCGAACGGTCAGCGAGAGCGGCTTCTCGACATACACGTCCTTGCCGGCAAGGCAGGCGTCGACAGTCATCAAGGCGTGCCAGTGGTCAGGGGTGGCGATCACTACAGCGTCGATATCCGACCGGCCGAGAAGGTTCCGGTAGTCTCCGACCATCGCGGGCGCGGTGCCGGCAGCTTGCACGGCGTTCTCCATGTAGTCACGACGAACGTCGCACACGGCAACGATTTCCTGATCGCCGTATTCGCGGGTGGCGCGCAACAGCGAGGTGCCGCGATTCCCGACACCGACGAAGCCGAGGCGGACGCGGTCGCTGGCTCCCAAGATGCGGTTGTACGAGACCGCGGACACCGCGGCCGCGGCGAGGGTGCGGCGGGTCATGCTCTGTGAATTCTAGTGGGCCGGAGCCGGCCGGAGCGGACTCGCGAGGGTATGTGCCGCTCGGCCAACCCCCAGTGTTCGCGTCACCCGGAAACTCGAAACGGGCCGTTCATGCAGAGCGATCAGACCACCCTGAGACATCCCCGCCAACTGTGGCGGTTGCGCGGCGCTGTCCAATGCTGACGTCACCGCTCTCCGCGTCCGCACCAGCTATCCGCGACGATTCATGGGCATGGACATGTCCATCTGCACAGGCGGAGCCCCGGGCACGCTGATGCCGGCGTCCACGGGCGCGTCGCTGTTCATGACGAGTTCGTAGACATTCTCGGGCAGCACGCGCAACGTGGTCATCAACCCCATGACGCCCATGTTCCAGCCCTGGCGCATGCCGCGCACTTCCCGGCGAGCGAGGACCTTCGCCATGAAGTCCGCGTCGCTGTACATGTGCATCAAGTCCTGCGGATAACCCGGAACGTTGAAGGGCGGCTCGTTCCGCACCGGTCGGACCTCGGGCGGGTCGTCAAGGGCGCGGGTGTAGTCGTCCACGTCCTCGTTGGGCCGCATCTTCGGACCCACCTGGGAGACCATGTGGTTCATCATGTGATGCGTCATATGGCAATGGAACGGCCAGTCACCGATGTTGTTGGCGACGAACTCGATCTCTTTCGCCATCGCCACGCCCGTCAGCGTGACGTTCTCCGGAATCCATGCCGACTCCGGGATGCGGCCGCCCTCCGTGCCCGTCACCCAGAACGTGTGGCCGTGCAGGTGGATCGGGTGGTGCTGCATCGGACTGAAGCCCAGCAGCCGGATGCGCACGCGCTCCCCGTGCTTGCACACTAGCGGCGTAGTGTAGGGTCCGGATCGACCGTTGATCGTGTGCCAGTTCCAATCCATGCGCAGGGTGTCGGGAATCGTGGAATTGGGCGGGATGAAGAAGTTCTGGAAGCAAAGCGCGAAGTCCCGGTCGACGGTCGGCTCGTACGCGATCTTGGGATGCACGATGAAGAATCCGACCATGCCCATGGTTTCCTGCATCGCGTAATGCGGGTGGTAGAAGAACGTCCCGACCTGATGGAGGTCGAACTCGTAGACATGCGTCCCGCCCGGCTGAATCGGGTTCTGCTGGACGTAGGGGACGCCATCATGCGCCACCGGCATTTCGATGCCGTGAAGGTGCAACGAGGTCTCCTCGGGCAGGTTGTTCTTGACGATGAAGCGGACGCGGTCGCCCTGCGTGGCCTCGAGCAGCGGACCGGGCATGCGGCCGTCGAAGCCCCACGGTTGCATGAACCGGTTCGGGAGGAATTCCTGCTTGACGGGCTCGGCGGTGAGATCCCACTCCTTGACTCCGTCAACGATCCGGGGTGGCTTGATGACGAGGTCGGGGCCGGTCATCGCCACCGGGGCCAAGGCAGGGGCGCGCAGGCCAGGTACCAGCTTGCCTAGGTAGTCGTCGCTGCCCGGGGGCCCTCCCGACCCTGGCTTGTAGCGATCGAAGGGCGGCGGAGCGGGGGGGCTGTCGCCAGTCTGCGCTTCGGCTGAGCCGGCCTCTTGCTGGGCGGCGGCGGACGCCGTAACGAGGGCAGCGGCGGCACCGACCGTGCCTTGCATCAGGTACTCCCGGCGGGTGCCCGCGCTCGATCCTGTGATTCGCGAGTCAAATGTCTTCTTGGCTGGCATGAACGATCCCTCCCTAGCGCGGCTTCGCCGTCGCGTCGATATGGCCGGCGGGCGTAGCGCCCTCCGGGATCTCGAGGCCGTCATGGAGCAGCAGGCCCTCGATCACGGCTTCCGCCTCTCGCCAATGCTCCAAGTGCTCGGCGTAGTCGAGGCGCTCGTGGTAGTACTCGCGCTGGGTCTCCAAGACTTGCATCCAGTCTTCCCGACCCTCCTCGTAGCCGCGCAATCGCTCTTCGTAGGCGGACTTGAGTTCAGGGAGCACCACTGCCTTGTAGTCGCGCACGTGCTGCAGTTGAGACAGGTACTCCTTGTAGTGGTGGGCTAGGTCTCTCCTGAGCTGGAGTTCCAATCGCCGCACCTCGTTCTGCTGGCGCAAGAGTTCTTGCTTCGCTTGGTCGACGGTGCCGTGGTTGCGGTCAAACACAGGTATCTCGGTAGACGCGTGGAGGCGGTAAGCGGTCGGGGCCTGAGACCAACGGCCTTCGACATGCGAGCGGCCGATGCCGACAGCTACTGAGATGTTCGGGAACAGCTCGCGCTTTTCGCGGCGCACTTCGATCTTGTCTGTCTCGATTTCGGAGCGGGCGGCGGCGAGTTCGGGGCTCTCGTTGATGATGCGATCGAGGGCCTCGTCGAAGTCGATGACACGAAGCTCGCCTTCCAACTGCCCGATGATCTCGGCGTCGCTCAGATCGACGCCGATCGTGGCTCCCAGTTCTTCCGATGTCGCCCGGTAGTGATTCAAGGTCATTTGGTAATCCAGCCTGGCGAGTTCCAGACGGGCGGTCGACTCGCTCAGGTCGCCCGGGTCGGCTTGGCCGAGGTTGACCAATTCCGTGACCGTCGCACGGTGGTCCTCCGCATTGCGAAGCAACGCCTTGCGGGCTTCCAGCGCCATGGCCTTGGCCAGCAGTTCGTAGTACTTGGTGCGCACGTCCGTACGCACCCGCATCTGCTGCATTTCCAGCAAGTGTTGGGCCGTGTCGGCGCGGGTGTGATACTTCTGTCTGCTCAGACCGAGCTTGCCTCCAGTGACGACCGTCTGCTCGAGTGTGAACCCGGTGAATTCCCCTTCGATCAGCGCGAAGGGCAAGGGCTCGGAAATGACTCCTACGGTGGGATTGAGCCACAGCCCGGCCTGCTTGGCGCGGGAGCGCTCCGCTTCGACATGGAGCCGGGCCTGCGGCAGCGTGGGGTTGTGTTCCATGGCCAGCTGCTGCAGGTCCGTTAGGTCCAGCATGCGCCCCGCGGCTGGAGACTGGGAACCGCTCGGTATCCCGCCTTGAATCGCGGTGCTCATGTTGACTGCCTGCGCCTGCGCGACCGAGGCGGTCGCAACGACAGCCAACGCGACTAACGCCTGGCAGGCGATTGTGGGTTTCATCGTTGTCCCCTTTCCGTCCTTTCGTCGAATCGGCGAACGACCCGTGCTGCATGCATACCGCGACAGCACTGAGGTCCCTTCTCGAGCAACCCCGTGCTGCCGACAGTCGCGAACTGCGGACGCGTCGTATCGCCCATATCCCAATATCTACGATAGGGGCAGGCGAGTCTGGCGGCGAGGTCGAGATCGAGAGCACGCGGAGCGAGGATTCAATCACTCCGGTCACGCGGCATTCAGCCAGTCTCCGAAGCTCGTCGACCTTCGCTCGGCGCGTACCCTGCTTCAGACAACATGACCTCTGGCCAGTTAAGAATGTTTGGGATTTCCAGCTCTTGAGCCCGAGAGCAAGAAACTGTCGGAACTCTTGATCAGTCTCGATCGGATCGTTTCGTTGGAGCAGATCGGACTGCTTGCGCGGGTTGGAAGCACCAAGATCCGGACCGTGCGCGAGTGCGCTCCCGCCGAACGCTACGTCTTGCCAACGCAAATCGTGATCCCAGCTAGCTGTCCGCCACGAAACAGCCCCTTCGACAAAGGCTCGCGCAACTAGCGCGGGAGTCCGCCACTGCGCTCCTCGCTGGATTAGGGTCCGTCCGCTGTGCGGCCGAAATCACTATCACGGTCGCTGGCCGGCTACGACTCTCCGGAGAGTGTCCAGGTCACTCCAAAGGCCTTATTTCACCTAGTCTCTTCGCGAAGCGACCGCCGCGATCGACCGTCGGCGTCATGTCGCCTGGCCTGCCTGATGCCGCAGACCATTCAAGCAATCGTCAAGATCAAGCCCAACATCCAACCCGTACGCTCATTTCTCCCCGGGAACGGTTCAGGGGCGGTTCAGCGCGGTATGCTCAACCAAGGGGGCCTCTGCGATTCGCGTACCGCCACGGTGCCCCTGCCGAGAAGCATGTCCGAGGCCTTCGGCTGCGTTCGCTGGAGTGGATGCCATGTCGCAGATCTCCTCGCGGCGGGGAGATTCCAAGCAAACTGGAAGTGGATCCGAGCTAGGCGATACCATTGACTGACGGATACTATCCTGTGACTAGCAGCTAGGTCGACTTACCTGTTATACTGGGTTCAGAGTGGATCGCACTGTGCCCGACCGGTTCGTTGTCCGCGATGCTCCGCTGACACCTGTGAGCCCCACGCGATCGCATGCGGCGAGTGGGTCGGCAAGTGGTCTCTGGGCCGCCTGTAGGATTGCAGAGAAGACCGGGGTGAGGCAGTCCTGGAGCAGAGCCGTACGAACCGTTCGCTCCCACTCGCCAAGCGGACCGACCGTGCTTCGAGCAAGCTAGCCCGGGATCATTCTTCAGCTCGCGCAAGTTGTCATCGACTAACACAGAATCATCAGTTTGGATCACACAGGAAAAATGCAAACAACAAACTACAAACTGGGTGATTTGCTCAGAAGGGCGAAAGATGGGACCTTGACGATCCCACAGTTCCAGAGAAAGTTCATCTGGAGCAATTCTCAAGTTGCGCTGCTGATCGATTCGATCTCACGAGACTATCCGATCGGGTCATTGCTGTTGCTTGATCGCGAGCCAACTCTGCCGCTACGATCTCGCAGTATCGAGGCCGAAATTAAGGCAGGATTTCCGCCAGAAGACGTCGTGCTTGGTGACGCTGGTGGGCAGGTTGATGGCGAGTCCTATATCCTTGATGGGCAGCAGAGAACAACTTCAATTGCACGTGTATTCTTGAATGCACACCCTAGAAGAGTCTATTATTTTGACCTGAAGAATCTGCTTGAAGCTCACGCCAGAGAAGAGACTTCTTGGATCAAGACGCGATATAGAAAGACGACGCCGGAACAGACCCTTGACAAGGGTAGGTTGTTACGTGCCGATATAATCCTCGACCAAAAGAGAACAGATGTGTTTGTCACTGCATATATTGAAGATTCCGGTGATTTTTCGGATCCACAGTATAGCAGACAGAAACGGCGTGAATCCGCCGCGTACATCAAGGGCGTATTTGAGACCATTCGGAACTACCATGTACCCGTTGTGACTCTCGAACGAAAGAGCGGTATTGAATCGATATGCCGTGTTTTTGAGACCATCAATAGTACGGGAACTCGATTAACTACTTTCGACCTTGCGGTAGCGCGATTCTTCCCGAAACCCGATCTACGTGCTTGGTGGGAAGAAGCACTGAGCGAGCATGAAATTCTCAAGCATTTTGAGGTTGATGGAGAGAGTGTGCTCCAAGTGTTGTTTCTTGTAACTGCAGCACGATCAATGAGATACACGGATCCAACGCGTGGAAATCTGTTGACTCTAGCACCCGAGGAAATAGATCGAGAGTGGGAAAAATCGACTCAGGCCCTAGCAGCAACGTACAAGTGGGTACAGGCATTTGGCGCCCGACCTAAGACGCTTCCGAACCACAATATTCTAGTCGCACTAGCTGCGATTCGGAGCCTAATATTAGATGATGTAACCGAAGATCTGTGGGACGATAACGACTTCGTGAGACGTTGGTACTTCAGCAAGGTTATGCAGGCAGGTGCTTCACAGGCATCAAATTACAGGATTGGCCAACATTTTAGTGCGTTACGAAGATATGCCGAAAACAATGAACCCTTGGATGTTTCGGAGGTTCGGTTAAATCGCGATGATTTGCTTAGACTTAGGCCATCAGATGTGAGGTATAGAGCACTCTTGAATGTCTTCGCAACGACTATCCGTCAAGATCTCATCACCGGAAAAAACATTGATTCAGAATCCGTCCTTCATGATCACCATATTTTCCCAAAGAACGCGTCCAAGAATGATGGGCTACCTCGACAGAAGTTGGACAGCATTTGCAATCGTGTGCCAATCCTAGGCACTACAAACCAGCGCCTTGGCGAAGACTATCCCGCGAATTATCTTCGTCGATTGGCAGATCGAGCTAGACAACAATCTACCCTCGGTGGTTTGTCGGCGAGGACTAGGGATTGTATGATACCTGGAAATCCATGTGATGCTGAATGGGCAGAACTGTTTTCGCTCGGAAAGTTTCATGAGTTTTGCGAGCAAAGAGCCGATCTTATCCTTAATCGAGTTAGAGAAATCATTGGTGATTCTCTCAGAACCGATTCTACACGTGAGCAGGAATCTAATGAAGAATAGAGCTGTGATTCTCACGAGCTTGCTCGTCCGAGAGTTTGGCGAATAGTATCGAGTCTAGCAACTCTTGCAGGCAAGATATAAGACTTGAGAAAATTTCATAAGTGATAGATGTATATCAGTCTGCCTAAGCTACTCGACTTAGCGAGTCATGACGTCTCAAGTTCATGGCTTTGAAGACAGGAATGTTCGGCTGGACACCTCCGAATCCCGAGTGCTGAACGCGTACACAGCATCATTCGCGTGAGTTTATCCGACTATATTCTACTAGCACAGTATTAGACGCTAGACGTCATTCATACTTCCTCAATATACCGCGAACATCCAAATAGGATGGAAGTTCTGTGTCTGGGGGAAAAGGTACGATATCTCGGACATCTACCTTGGAAGGAAGCCCGTCTCGGTCGTATTGTACGATTCCATGGACCGTGACTCGCTTGCGCCAGAGATCCTTGCAGATCTCGATCAGGTCGTCCTTGACGACGCACTTGATTGAGTGCTCTCCAACGGACTCGCGAAGCTCGAAATAGATGCTGTCGCGGTTATACAACGCTGAAATGTGGCCCTCGACCGCACCGGGGAGCGTCGTTGCACGAGCCGGCGCCGATTGCATCGACTTCGCCAGTCGCGGCTCGACTTCGTGACGTTCCTGGCCAACCCAGAATCCGACACTTGCGTCAGTCTCGATAGACAGCTTGGCCAGTTCGCGCACGTGTTTCTTCGCGCCTTCGGGAAACGTCACCTCACCGGCACGTCCCGTGCTAGACGGACGGAAACAGCCTCCTGCCAGCTCAAGGACACTACGAACCTTGGACTGATCCGAGTTCTTCGCTGCCGACGCGCCGATCAGATTGCTCCCGGCCCTGACCTGTATCTGCCAATCCACGGACGGAACTGCGACACACACGGAACCCGTCAGCACCTCTAGCAGGCCAACGAAGGCGTTGACTCCTCTACGGAACGCGGACAGCGTGATTCCGGAACCACTCAGTTCAAGCGTAAGGTCAGCCTTGATGTCGGTCTGTCGCGCCACGCCTAACTCTTATCTTACGAGTTTCCACCTACCAAGTTCCGGTCGAAGGGCGAGCTACCCCCACATGCGCTTCAATGGCCGCCAGTGTCAGCGATTACGGTCCTTGTTGCCCGCCCGCTGAAATTGACGCTAGCGGTGGTCGGAACGGGTTACCCAGATGCGAGACCAAGCTGGTCGGCCTTGAGGGAGCGTCACCGCGTTGGCGGTGGATTATTCGAGGCGGGCAACTGCGGGAGCACCAGCCGACTCGGCGTTCTGGGGTAAGAGCTGTAACGTTGCTGACGGCGCGGACCGCTGCTTCGCCTGTCAACCCGCGCGAGACGGCTATACTGCAAGTTCGGCCGCGCGCTTGGGGCCGCATCAAGGAGGAGTCGATGTCTCTGTCAACCTACCTATTCTTCGATGGAAACTGCCAAGAGGCGTTTGACTTCTACAAGGGCGTCTTCGGGGGCGAGTTTTCCTCCAACGTGCCGTTCTCGATGGGCTCCGAGCACATGGAGGTCGCGGAAGCCGACATGGAGCGCGTGCTGCACATCGCGCTGCCCGTGGGCTCGACGCTCCTGATGGGCAGTGACCAGCCGAGTGGTACTGCCGCAGCGGCCGAATCCAAATCAGGCTTCGCTGTCTCGTTCAACGGAGACAGCCGAGAACAGTGCGACGAAATCTTCGCCAAGCTCCGCGTAGGCGGCGAGGTCATGATGCCCCAGCAAGATGCGTTCTGGGGCGACTACTTCGGGATGTGCCGGGACCGGTTCGGTATTCACTGGATGGTCAGCTGCAGCGGCACGGCCCATTGACGCCCTGCCACCGTATCGAGCAGCCCTTCCAGCCGAGACGATCAGCTTGTGGACATCGCGGCGGTCGGGTCGGAGTCGGGCGTTTGGGGTGGCCGAAACGAATTGGTCGCGCAACGGCAAGTGCCCGCATACAGGAGCCAACACGGTGACCAAGAATGCCTGGGGACTTGCCTCGGGGCGCCTGCGGCCAACTCCAGCTTCAGGCGGCGGTCTATCCCGCTACTGGCCCTGCTCGGTTGGGTCAAGGCGCTGGAGCGTGGAATCCTCGCGTTGGAACGGTAGCCGACCTGCCTCCGAGTCACCCGGTTGGCGAGCCTGCAGCCGTTGAAAGGCCTCCATCTCGCGCCGTGCGCTGTCGAGGTCGCCAAGCCCGCGGTAGACCGACGCTAGCTGATAGCGCGCGACTTCGTTGTCCGGTGCCAAGCGCGTCGCGGCTTCCAAGTGTGTCCGCGCCTCGCTCAGGTCTTCAAGTTCCCGCAGCACCCGACCGAGACCGATCCGGCCGAGACCGAAGTCAGGCCGGTGGCGAACAGCCTGCCGAAACAGATCAAGGGCGTCGTCCAATCGTCCGCTCTTGCGGTAAATTTCTCCGAGTTCGTACGCGGCCAGCGCGTTGGACGGGTCGATCCGCAGCTCGTCGCGGAACTCGGCGATCGCATCGGCCTCGGATCCAGCCTTGCCGCCGCTCCGCTGGATCGCCCGCGCGATGCTGTAATGCACTCCCGGCCGACCCGGTTGCTCCGCAAGTACCTTGCGATACTCGACCACCGCCAAGTCGTAATTGCCTTGGCTGTCCAAAGCCTCGGCGGCCGCTTGATGACCCCAGACGGAATCCGGTGCGACATCTAGCAGGCGCCGCATCGAAGACGCCGCCAGATCCGCGAAGAAGCGACCGGTGTGGTAAAGGATTTCAGGGTCGTCCGGATACAGTTCGCTCAGCTTTCCCATGGTGCGGCTGGCTTCGTGCTGGCGACCGAGGGCGGAGTAGCTGCGCTGCAACTCCAGTCCGATCAATCGGTGCAAGTCACTGTCTGCCGGATCTTCAAAGCCCTTCTCCAATCCGGGCAAGGCCTCGGCGAACTGCCCGAGTTCCGCGAGCGAGATCGACAGCAGCGTGTTCACGTTCGGCAAGCCGGGTTTCAGCTGCAGGGCCGCGCGGAGGGCGGGTACCGCCTCGCCGAATCGGCCGCGGAGGTATTCGATCAAGCCGAGCTTCGCGTGGACTTCCGCGGTTTCCGGACTGAGTTCGGCCAGCTCGCGATAACCGTCCGCTGCGACGTCCAGTCGCTGCTCGCGAAAGGCGGTCTCCGCTTCGCGATAGATGGATTCGAGCTGGCTGCTCGCTCCCGATTGACCAAGGAGGTCTCCGGATAAGGCCCAGCACGCGACAAGTGCCGTGCATCCAGCGCAAAGCCTCTGCACTGACGCGGCAACGAGCTTGACGAATCGCGATCTCGAGCCAACTCCCGTCGGATCGCCGGAGGAAAATTTGAGCGGCTGCTTGACGCGCACTGTCGGGAGGCGTTTCGCCCGGTTTCCATTCTGACCTAGACAGCTATCGGAATGGAAGGATCACCCGCTGCTCGCCCTCGGACTAGTTCTCCAGCCCGTCCAACATCTTCCGCCCTTCCACGTTTCCCGGATGCCGCGCGAGAAGCGCTTCCAGCGTCGCTCGGGCCCCCTCTGGATCGTTCGTCGCGGCCTGCACCTGCGCGAGCGAGAGGTAGGCGGGTTCGAAGTCGGGTCGCGCACCGACGAGGTCGTGGAGCCGAGCCATCGCTTCGCCGAATTCCCCACGTTGGGCTGCGAGGAGCGCGAGATTATTGAGCGTGTCGGGATCCGTCGGTGCCGTCTTCAACGCTTGGTCGAACCGGTTCCGGGCGGCGTCGAGAGCTCCTTTTCGGGCGTGTAGCCGACCGAGGCGGTTGAGCAATCTGACCGCACTCGGATCACTGGCTATGGCCGCTTCCAGCATTGCGATGGCGAGATCCAATTTTCCGGAGCGTGCATAGGCGGTCGATAGGTTGCCGATCGCCTTCTCGTACGATGGACTGGCCTCGACCGCTGCTCGAAACTGATCGATGGCCGCTTCCTGGTTCCCGAGGCGATCCAGAACGACTCCAAGGCTGTTGCGTGCCTCGCTGTAGGCAGGATTCAATCGCACGGCCCGGTCGAAAGCGAACTGCGCCGCAGCCAGCGAACCCCGCGCGGCCAGAGCCGTGCCGAGGTTGAATTGAAGGATGGCGTCGTTCGGAACTCTTTCGGCCGCGGCCTCGAAGTACGGCAGGGCTGCTCCAGACAAACCGCCTTCTAGCAGCTCCGTCCCCAATGCGGTGTAGTTTCGAATCGGCGCGGGTCCGAGAAAGCGCCCTTCGAACGGAAGGGCTCGGGCAAGTCGGGTTGCCGCAGGCTCATCCAGGAATTCCATGTCGCGTAAGAGGCGCTCCGGTTCGATGCGGCCCTGATAGATGCGTTCGATGAATCCTTCCCGGTTCAGCAGGAAGGTAGTGGGAATCTGCAAATCGGACCGGAGGTTGAACATGTTGCGCTTCAGGACGTTGTAGGCAGTGACGAAATCGCGATCCGCAAGCAGCACTGGGAATCCCAATCGCTCCTCCCGGGCGAATGCGGCCACCTCAGTGGCAGTGCCCGGTTCGTCAACCGAGACCGCGACCAATTGCACTCCAGCCTGCTCGAACTCCCCCAAGTTGCGCTGGAAGTCCCGCAATTCGCCGCGGCAGGGCGGGCACCAAGTGGCCCAGACATTCACGGCGAGCGGAGCGCCCCGGAAATCCGAGAGGCTACGTGCGAGGCCATCGAGATCCTTGAGTTCCCAATCCGGTGCCGCGAGGGGTTCGACGAGCCAGGTTCCCGAGGCCAGTTCGGGCGGCAGCGGCCGGTTCGCGTCATTCGATCCGGTATCTCGCGGTGTCGTCTCGAATGCCATCGAAGCGATGCGATCCGAATCCTCGGCTACCGAGTAGCGTCGATTCGCAGCCAAGTTCCTCCAGACTCGCTCTGTCCCGGAAGGCCAACTCACACGCAGTTCTTCGACGTCATCCGCCGATCCGAGTCCGAAGTGCAGTTCCTGAGAGTGCTGCGACAGGAACCCCGAACCGATGCGCGGAGTTTTCTCCATACGGCGACCGTCGGTTTGAACCGTAGCGACCGCACCTGCCGCGGAACGCCGCTCCGGTCCGCCGCGCACCCTGATGCGAATCGAATTGCCCGCGGACCAGTCGTTGCGCACGATGCGGATGCCGGGTGCGTTGCGCGACTTCAGCACCAAATCGAGATCGCCGTCACCGTCCAGATCCCCTGCAGCGAACGCACGCCCATCGTCAGGAAAGTCGAGACCGGCCACCGCCGAGATTTCCGCAAACGTGCCGTCACGGTTGTTGAGGTAGCAGAGGTTCCGCTCGTTCCCGCTCCACGATTCCCCGGCTTCGATGAGTGCGGTAATCGATCTCCACGCGGATTCGTAGTCCGATGCCGACCGCTCGTCGGCGGGCGAGCGCGACACAACTTGCCGCCAGAAGAAACTTCAAAGATCTCGGTCGCTGGCGTTCGTGACGTACCCGTTGGCGACATAGAGTTCCTCGTAGCCGTCATTGTCGAGATCGACAGCGTCGCTGCTCCAAGCCCAGCGCCCGCGCTCCACCCCAGCCGTCGAGGAAATCTCGTCGAAGCGTCCCTCGCCAAGGCCCCGGAACAGAGAGTTCCCTTTCGCGTGACGCCGGTAGAGGGCCAGTGCTTCCGTGGCGGAACCCGCCCGGAATTCTGCCTTGTCGCTGATGCGGAGGCCTGCTGACGACCACATGTTTCCGACATACAGGTCTCGGTTGCCGTCCAAATCGTGGTCCAGCCACGCGACGCTCATGCCCGCGGCGACATCTTCCACGCCTGCGAGTTCCGCAACATCGGAGAACGTGCCATCGCCGCGATTGCGGTAGAGGTTGTTGCGACCGAAGTCGTTCGCGACGTAAAGGTCGGGCCAGCCGTCAGCGTCGTAGTCGGCCCAAGCGGCGGCGAAGCTGAAGCGCGTGTTGTTCGCATTGAGGCCGCTCGCCGCGGTGACCTCCTCGAATGTGCCGTCCCCTCGGTTGCGGAGGAAGAAGTTCGGGGGCCCGTTGTTGGCGTCGTGATACGGCTGGGGCGGACGGTGATCCCCGGCCCCGGCGTGGAATCGATAGGAGCAGACGTACAAGTCGAGATCGCCGTCGCGGTCGTAGTCGGCCATTGCGGCCGACGTGAGCTGACCACGCGGCGAGACCGAGAAGCTGAACGCGTCCCGATCGTGCTGTAACGAACCCGTGCCGTCGTTGCGTAGGAGGATCGGGGCTCGCGCGGTGATCAGCGTCAGATCCTGATCGCCGTCATTGTCAATGTCGGCGAACAGGGCCATGGAAGTGCTGTCCAGCACCCCCGCGCTCGATGCTCGGGTGATGTCGGTGAAGACCAATCCGCCATTGTTGCGATAGAGCCGATTCGGGAGGCCGGACGGCTGGCTTACGTAGAGGTCGTCATCTCCATCGCCATCAATGTCCCCGAGGCTGACGCCGTGGTGTCCGTAGACATCGATGCCGATCGCGCCATCAAGGGCGGCCCGCCAATGATCGACGCCCAAGGTCAGCTGCTTCCAGTAGGATTCGTTGGATCCCAGAGACTGCTCGGTCACGTCGGTGAAGAGCGGACGGACAGCCTCGACGCGGCTGTGCTTGCTCGTCTGCCATGTCCGCACGCTCCAACCCGATGCGCGACGAGTCCAAGTCAAGATCCACTCGCCCGTCTGCTGGACGGATCCATTGCCATCGCCGGTCGGACCGAACAACGCGTAATGGACGACCGATTCAACTTCGGTTTCCCCTCGCGCGGTACGCTCCGCCAGACCGGTGACGTGGAACTCGGCACTCTCGAGTTGGCCGTGGCGGCCAACTAACCCGGAGAAAGCGGCCGCGAACTGATCCGCGTTCAGAATCGTCTCCTTGGTCGGGGAGCTTTCGAACACTGCGAGTCCTCCCTGTCGCTTCGATTCGTCAGGCCCTTCAAGCGGAGCGCCCCGAAAGACCGGATCCAGCAAACTACGGACGGCCTCGCCGTCGGTCGGATCTACGAGCAGCTGATCAGCGAGAGCATGCAGTTCCGCAGCGATTTCTTCGGCGTAGACTTCGGTGGCGTACGAGTCGTTGGACGGATCCACCATGCGGGCCAAATCGCCTCCAGCGGGACCGCCCCATTCGCCGGGCAGGTGGAAGGATGGATCCGGCGACTCCTCAGCGACAGCGAGCAAGCCGAGAAGTGCGCAAACCAACAGGATTGCGGCCCGGCGGATCGTGTGTCGGTCGAGCCGTCTCGAGTGTCTTGCCATTGACTTCTTGCCGACAGGACGTGCAGGTAACCTTCGGAGACGGGCAGCGCTCATTGAGAACTCGCCGCAGCGCTGTCGTCGCTCGGGGCCGTGCTGCGCTGGACTTGGCGGTAGATCGCGCTCAATGCCTCGGAAGCGCTGCGAATACGCCGGAATTCCTCTAGCTCCTTGGCCGCTTCCTCTGGCCGGCCGAGCTGTCGGTACGCTTGTGCGAGGCGGTAACGGGCGACTTCATGCTCGGAGTCGATTCCGACGGCGGATTCCAAACGCTCGGCGGCACGGCCGAACTCGCCTCGAGCGATCAGCGCCTTGGCCAGCCCGACCAGCCCCTCCACGAACGTGGGTTGCACTTCGAGCACCTCTTCGTAGCGTCGCAAGGCCGACTCCTCGTCGCCGCGTCGCCACGCGATCTCTCCCAACTGGAACAGTGATTCGACATCGCGCGGATTCAGAGCGAGTTCGCGCTCGAGTGCCTGCTCTGCTTCGCGGATGCCGTCCTCATCTGGATTGCTGTTCATGATGGCTACCGCGAGAGCCCGATGCAATCCGCCCAATTGCGGCGCGACCTTGAGCGCTTCGCGGTACTGCCGCACCGCGCGCGGGTAGTCTCCCTCGCTAACCAGCAATTCCGCCGTAACTTGGTGCAAACGCGCGGATCCGGGCGCCTCGCGGACCAAGTCAGCGAGCGTCCGCGCACCCATGTCGGAGTGCAGGCGATAGGCCGCGTACAGGACATCGGGATTGCCGGGAAAGGCTTTCTTCAGGGCCCGGACGACATCGAGGACCTTTTCGTCTTCGTGGCGAGCGGCATGCAACTCGGCGAGGATCATTCCCGCCTGAAGGCGCCAGTCGTCGTCGCTCGCATTCCAAAAGCCCTGGGCCAGCGCGGGGAAGGCTTCCTCCCTTCGTCCCGCCCTGGCTTGGCTCAGCCCCATGTACAGTTCGACGCTAGGCATCGACGGACTGATTTCGAGTGCCCGGCGGAAAGCGTTGGACGCCTCTTCGTAGTGGCCCTGCAGGTATCGGGCTACGCCGAGATTGGCATGGGCCCCGGAAAGGTTCGGGGCGGCTGCGACCAGCTCCTCGAAAGCCGTCTCGGCTTCGGCGTAGCGATGCTCGGAGAGTGCTTGCTGGGCGCTCTGGAAGCGCGCTTGAACGGAATCGGACGGAGGTGCCGGTGGGGACTGGGCGTGGATGGACGAAAGTGCCAAGGCGCATGTCGCCGCGCTGAGTGTTCGCCGCATCGGTCCAGCCGAAAGCCGTCTTGGCCCGTGGCAATTATCGCGCAAGGGCATTCGACCCGGCCGACCGGTCAGACCGTCGCTAGGGAAATTCGGTCGTCGGCTGATCGCCCCGGGGGCTGCCACCGGGGCGTCATCGCACACGGCATAGCACTCTGTCGAGGGCTCGTGAAGGGTCAGCTCCGGCTCGCGAATGGGCATGGAGCCCACACTTGCCGCACACTAGCTGGTCATTCGAATACTGTGCTGCTCTTCCGGCAGATCATCTCGCACATCTTCGCGCTCGCGTATTTGCCCTAGCTCGATCTCTTATGACTATTCCTGATCCTTTCCGTTCATTTTATCGACGAAAAAGCATTGAATCAACTCGTTCGGAATGTTGGCATTCTTGATGCCACGATTCTCTGAGCGGGTTTCCGACCAAGGAGTGCCCGGTTCGTGCGTCATGCGGATCAATTGACCAAGCGAATAGACTCTATATACCGCCCACACACGATCCAGCAGCCTCTCTGTCGCTTGATCGTCCGCATCGATCGCAGGAATTCGATCCCAGCGACCCGTGAGCGGATCAAAGTCCGTCGCGAGCCTAGAAATAGGTGACGTTCCGACATCCTTGAACTCATGGAATACTGTCGGTATCAAGGGGCCGTACGTCGAAGCCTCGACGAACTCGTCCATCAGCGGCTCGTCTCTAAGGGCTAGGTGCCAACCATGTGCGTAGTAGATCAACTTGTGCAACTTCATCTGAGTCAAGTGCTCTTGACTCAAGAAATAGTTTGCCACAGCCTTGGAGTCATATGGAACCGGCACACTTCCCTCGCCCACTCTTGCTATAGAATAAAACACGCAGGCAAGAGCTGTCAACTCAAGACGATGATAGGGGTGGACATCACGAGAACGAGTCTTTCGAGGTGGACTTGAAGATGCGCTGAGATGCGTTGCGCTGGTCCTGTCTTTCGGTGTGTGCGAGTAACCGCCCTGCCACCGGGGTCAGGACCTGCTCCGACGGTGAGCGTGTAGCCGGAAGCCGGAGGCACTGGCGAGGAATCCGCTAATCCCCGACTATCACCGCAATCCGCACCAACTCGCTTGCGGAACCAGCCTCGGGCACTGAGAAGCCGGGCAGCGACAATCGCCGCCCGGGCGAAGATCCGCGAAGCCCCTGCGGACAGCGCCCGCAAGGGCTTCGCCTAGAACACGAACCGGAGCCCGAATTGCATCCGGCGCATCGGCACGGTGACCGGGTTCACGCTGGTCGAGCCTGCCAGTCCGTTGATCGAGCCCGCGTTGGGCGCGGTGATGTTGCTGACCGGCGGACCGAGGTTGGTGTAGTTGATCATGTTGAAGTTCTCCCACCGCACCTGCAGGCGGTAGTCCTCCTTGAACCGGAACTCCTTCCAGAACGACCAGTCCGTGCCCACCAAGGGCGGACCGCGCAGGATGCCTCGCCCCGCATTGCCCCAGATCCCGTACTGCCCGCTCGTGAACGCGCCCACATCGAACCATCGCTGCCGTGTCGGGTTGTCCAGGCTCCCGTCGCCGATGCGATCCGGCCGGTTCCCGAATTCCCCGTTGTGGGTCGTGTTCGTGCCGGTCGGCGAGAACGCGAAACCCGTTTCGAGGGTCGTCACCCCGTTGAACTGCCAGCCGCCGATGATGGCGTCTAGCGCCGTGCTCGCGCTGCTAGCGAACCGGCGGCCCTTGCCGAACGGCAGTTCCCAGTTGTGCGACAGCACCCAGACCACGGCGCGGTTGTACGGCGAAATGCCGTAGCCGCCCTTGCGATCGTGAGGGTTCGCTCCCTGATCGCCCCAGCCGAAGCCGCCGAGCTGCCCGTCCAGCGCCTTCGCCCACGTGAACGAGGAGTTGATCGAGTAGCCCTTCGAGTAGCGCTTCTCGATGACGAACTGCAGCGCCGAGTAGTGCGAGCTCGCGCAATTGCAGCCGTTGCTGACGCGCGAGCCGTACCCGATGGACTGGAAGAGCGGCCGTCGCGAGGCGATGTCCGGATCGGTGCTGGCGGGAGCGGCGTTCATGTTGTGGTTCCACCACAGTTTCCGCCCGACGCTGCCCACGTAGCCGATCGACACCTTCCAGTCCTGGGCGAATTGGTTTTCGAGGAAGAAGTTCCACGAGTCGATGTACTCGGTGGCGTTGTCCTCCGGACGATACCGGAGCAAGACCCCCTCGGGCGCCTTGAGCCTGCCCGAGTCGGGCAGTTGCAGCGGCGGCGACGGCGGCGGGCCCTGCTCGATCGGGAAGACCGGCACGTAGTTGTTGCGAGCCTGCTCCTCTTGCTGGGCCGTGATGGGATACAGGTTCGTCATCGCGTAGAACAGCCCGCCGTAGTTGGAGGCGAAGTAGCTGCGCCCGAATCCCGTGCGGATCACGGTCTTGTCGGTCAGCTTGTAAGCCAGTCCGCCGCGCGGCGCGATGTTGTTCCAGTCCGGGCGGACGCCGGCACGCATGTCGATGTCCCCCAGTCCGGCCAGCAGGATGTCACCGGTGTTCGGATCGAAGTTCGCGATCCCGCCGGCATCCGCCGGGTGTACGGGTCCGACGAAGTCGTACCGCAGCCCGAAATTGAAGGTCAGCCGCGCGTTGATCCGCCACGTGTCCTGCCAGTACAGCGAGGTGCGCCACCCGCGCTCCTTCGTGTAGTCCTCGAAAACGACGCGATTGAAGTTGTCCGGGAGACCCATCAGGAACGAAGCCATGCCCAGTCCGCTCGGGATCGACTGCTCCTCGAGTTCCTGGCTGCCGGTCAAGCGATTCCCGAATCGGAAGTTGCCGCGCGAGCTGAAGTTGGCGGCGATGAAGTCGAACGACGTGTATCGGATGTCCGCGCCGAACCGGAATTGATGGCTGCCCTTGATCAGGGTCGAGTTGCTCACGAACTGGGGCGTCGTGGTGCGATCCAAGCGCGGGATGCCGACGCCGCTGAGGATGCCCATCGACCAGCCTCCGACCGGGCCGGAAACATCGATTCCCGCCAGCCCTTGCGTCAGCCTGTCGTCGGTGTTGATGTTCGGGATGCCGACATCGGTATTCGTGGACAGGCCCGCGTCGTACTGGTATCCGTCCAGGCGGAACCGGGAGAATCCGGCCCGCACCTCGGTCAGGAATGTCGGCGAGAACGTGTGGGTGTAGTTGGTCGACAGGTGCTGCATGCGGAAGTCGCCCGTCTGCGGACTCAGGCCGCCGACCGCCGGACCGCCAGCCGCCGCGCCGAATAGCGGCGGATTGTCGAGGAACACCTGCGCCAGCGTGTACCGGGCGAAGGCCATGCCCGAATTGCCCACCGACGAATCGACGCGGACATCCCACTGCTTCGACGAGTTGGTCACGCTGTCGCCGGCGTTGAAGTTCTGCTGGGTGTCCTGATTCAGATTCGCGCGCGGGAGGAGTGCCAAGAGGTTGGTCGCGACTGGATTGACGCGCGAGGCGGGGATCCGGTTGTTGGTGAACTGGCTGCGCCCCGTCCCGCCGCCGGTCACGCCGCTGGCGGGGTCGAAGACGGGATTACCCGGCCACGCGCTGAAGTCGCCCTCGCGGAACGCGTCGTTCGGCACGGTCGCGGTCAGCTGGGCTCCCTGCGAAGCCTCCACGCCTTGATAATCCGTGAACCAGAAGACCCGGTTCCTCGCGATCGGACCGCCGACGCTGCCGCCGAACTGGTTCCACTTGAATGGCGCCGGCCCGGTCCCCGTGCCATTGGGGCCGGTGCCCGCGACTTTCTCGGTGAAAGGATCCGCCGCGAACGTGGAATCGTTGCGGTTGAACCAGAAGGCCGAGCCGTGCAACTCGTTGGTACCGGACTTGGTCACGTACTGCGCCACCATGCCCGCCGAGGAGCCGAACTCGGGGTCAAACGAAGCGGTCGTGATCTTCAGTTCCGACACGGAGTCCTTGTTGGGCACGATGATCTGGAAGCCGCTGAAGCCGTAAGCCGTGTTGGTAATGCCGTCGACCTCGTACTCGCTGTTGCCGAAGAACTGCCCGTTGACCAAGGTGCCGTTGAATTCCGAAGGGTTCTCGCCGATGCCGATCTGGAAGAAGTTCTGGATGACGCCGGGAACCGTGTTGTAGAGCTTGCTGAGGTTGTTCCCGAAGGTGGGCACGGCCTGCAGCTGGTTCTCGGGGATATACGATCCGACGTCCGTCTTCTCGCTCTTGAGCATCGGTGGCGCGGCGTTGACGACGACTTGCTCCGTCACCGCGCCCAGCTCGAGCACGGGGTCCACGCGCACCGTCTGGTCGACGCGGAGCACCACGTTCTCTTGGACGTAGCGCTGGAAGCCCGCCGCCTCGACGGCCACGATGTACGTGCCTGGCGGCAGGTTCGTGTTGATGTAGCGGCCCGACTCGTCCGTCTCGCGGCTCGTCTCGATCCCCGTGCCGACGTTGGTGATCGTGACACCCGCTCCCGCGATCGCGGCGTCCGTCGGGTCCGTGACCACGCCCGTGATCGTGCCGCTCACGGCCTGCCCGAATGCAGCTGGCGCGATGGCCAGCGACAGGACCAGTGTCGCGACAGTTACCAAGTTCCGGAATGGACGCATTCTCTGACCTCCTTCATGGGCCGTGATGGCACGGGTACTGTATCACGTCTCGCAAGCGGCAGGTACGCCGTGGACGCGAATTCGGCGCCATACGGGCGGCAATCGCCGGTATGGCACCAAAACCTGCGACTCGACGCGCGGTCGGACGCCCTACAAGCCGTCGAGCGAAAGGGGCCGCTGCAGGGTCCGTCGCTCGCGCCGGGCCGCGAGACTCTGCGGAACCAGATCGAGGTACCGGTTCCAGATCGCGGCGGCGGCATCGGGTTCGCCGGACTCCCGGTAGATGCGAGCGAGCACCTGATACGCCGCCTTGACTTGCGGATCGAGCCGGATCGCCCGCTCGAGAAGTTCAATCGACTGCTCGCGGTCACCCGTATCCCAGAGCGCCGCCGCGAGTGCGCGGTGGCGCGCGGGATGCGCGGGTGCCAGTTCCAACGCATCGCGCAGCAATTGCACGGCGAGCGGCTTGAAGCCCGCTTCCGGCGGCGCTTCCTTCGCGATCAGCACCCCGCCCAGCTCCGCTAGCCCGGCGGAGTCCAAGGATCCGGCTTGCGCGAGCCGGGCCAGCAGGGAAGCTCCCTCGTCCAAGAGTTCCGTCCGCTCTCGCCGACGACCGAGATCGATATAGGCCATCCCGAGATTCCGCTGGGCGAGTTCCGCGTCTCTTGATTCCCGCCACGCTCGGATGCGTTGCGCTGGTCGCTGGGGATCCTCCCCGGCGCTCGGCCGCGCGGCGATGAGGTGGTCCGTGAACGCGCTATGGCCGCTGTCGTGCGATGCACGGCGAGCCATATGGCAGGAGACGCAATCGGCGGCGGGCTCGACATGTCCGGCGGGCAGCGTCCCCTCGTGGCAATCCAGGCATCGGGATCTGTAGTAAGACACAGGCTCCGTCGGTTTCTCGTGAGGGTTGTGGCAGGTCCCGCACCACATGGAACCGTTCGATTGGCGGTAGCAGGCGCTGAGCTGCAGCTGCTCCACGTGGCTGACAACCTTGAACCGCCCCGGGGAGTTGTCGCCGAAATCGCCGACATAGACCGAGAAGACATCCTCCAGACGCATG
This sequence comes from Candidatus Latescibacterota bacterium, assembly GCA_965242865.1. Taxonomy (GTDB): domain Bacteria; phylum Latescibacterota; class UBA2968; order UBA8231; family UBA8231. Next base: position 110,131 of record CBDETK010000008.1, on the reverse strand, counting down.
CCGGGCCGGAAGTCACCGAAGGTCTTGCCGGTATTGAGCACCCTGAGCTCGCCGCTGAGGTGGCACTGCTCGCACACGCTGTCACGTTCGACCGGCTGCAGCTTGGCGGGATTGACAATGGTTTCGGCGGACGGCTTGGCAAGGTGGGCAGCACCGTCGCCGTGGCAGCGCGCACAAGAAATCGGCTCTAGCCCGAGGTCCGCTCCCGCGTAGCTGTTCTGGCTCAGCGGCACGGCTTGCGGCTGATCGACATGGCACCAGAGGCATTCGGGCAGGACGGGCCGATCAAAGTCGGGTGCCGGATGCTCCTCGTACCCGGGAGCCATGCCCCAGCGAGACCGCTTGGCGTAGTAGGCGATCGGAGATTGGTAAACCGCTTGGTCGACCCGGATCAGGTACCCGAATGCTGCGTTCCCGGAGCCGATCACGTACTCGACCGGATAGGCGGCGGTGAGACCGTCGCGCTCGATCCGCTGGATCATGCCGGCGTCCGAGCGCGCGACATCGAAGGAGGATCCCGAGACCGCATGCTCGAACGCGCCGGGCGGTTGCTCGGCGTGACGTGCGATGGAGCGGCCCATGCCAGTCTCGAGGTATCCGGCAACCTCCTGCGGATGGCACTGCCCGCAGGCGTCCGCTTCGGCGGACAGCGCTGGCATGGTCGCGACAGCGCAGATCGCCCAAGCGAGCGCAATGCATGGACCGCCCCGCATGGCCCATAGGCTATCCGCCCGCCGCCACAAGTGCAATGCCGCCAAGGTAGGTCGCCACTCGCGATGCGGGCTGGCCTCGTACGAACTGGAGCGGCTATGCGAGAATGCCCACGCGCAATGGTCGGCGTGTCGCTCCCCAGCCAAGTGGCCGTGCTCGCCGCCATGAGCTTGGCGCTGCCAGTCGCCCTGACGGCCCAAGGGGTAGCCGTAGCCGGACGCACCGCACGGGGCTCTCCGCTCGCGAAAACGGATCTGCCTCCGCCCCGAATTCACTTCGAGGATGTCGCCGCGGAGGCCGGCTTGGACTTTCGCCACGTGCTCGGGGATCCGATGGAGAAGCGCTACATCCTCGAGACGACGGGCGGCGGCGCGGCCATCTTCGATTACGACCGGGACGGTCTCGCAGACGTGTTCTTCGTCAACGGGCGGCGCTGGGACGCGGACGAGACGCAGGCAGTGCCCACCAGCCGCTTGTTCCGCAATTTAGGCGACCTGCGCTTCGAGGATGTCACCGAGACTGTCGGACTAGACCGAAGCGGCTGGGGACAGGGCGTCTGCGTCGGCGATTACGACAACGATGGCTTCGACGACCTGCTGGTCACTCAATACGGCCCGCACCGGCTGTACCGCAACCTCGAGGGACGTCGGTTCGCCGACGTCACGGAAGCGACGGGGCTTCCGACGGCCGGACAGCGTTGGGGAACCGGCTGCGCGTTTCTCGATTACGACCGCGACGGCTGGCTGGACATGGTCGTCGCGCATTACGTCGCTCTCGATCTGGACACGACCCCGACTCCCGGCGAGAGCAACTTCTGCCGATTCAAGGGCCTCGCGGTTCTGTGCGGACCCCGCGGCTTGCCGCCCGAGACTAGCCGTCTCTGGCGCAACACGGGAGAGGGACGCTTCGAGGATGTCTCGGTGCCTAGCGGTATTGCGCACGCTACCGACCGCTACGCCTTGGGCGTGCTCACGCTGGACTTCGACGATGACGGCTGGACGGACATCTATATCGCGGCCGACTCGACGCCCAGCATGCTCTTCCACAACCAGCGCGACGGGACGTTCGAGGATGTGGGCTTGCTGTCGGGCACGGCGCTGAACGAGAACGGCAAGGAGCAGGCGGGCATGGGCGTGGCAGCGGCGGATTTCAACCATGACGGTCGCGTGGATATCGTCAAGACGAACTTCTCCGACGACGTGCCCTCGCTATACCGCAACGAGGGCCGGGGATTCTTCACGGAGGTCTCTTACCGCGCGGGGCTCGGGGTCGACACCAATTCCGTGGGCTGGGGCGTCGGCTTCATCGACATGGATCGCGACGGCTGGAAGGACGTGTTCATCGTCAACGGTCACGTATACCCCACGATCGACACGCTGGAGTCGGCCAGCCGGTACCGGCAGCCGCGATTGGTGTATTGGAACATTCGCAACGGAGCGTTCATCGATATGTCCGCGCAGGCGGGCCCGGGTATCGTCGAAAGGACAGCGGCGCGGGGCGCGGCATTCGGCGACCTGGACAATGACGGATCCGTGGAAGTGGTCGTGAACAATCTGGATGGCCGCCCGAACCTGCTGCGAAACGAAGGCGCGGGCGGGAACTGGATCCGCATCGCCGTGCAGGGGACGCAGTCGAACCGCAACGGCATTGGGGCGCGGGTCGTGGTCGAGTCCGGAGATATGCGCCAAGCGGACGAGGTGCGCAGCGGCGGCAGCTACATGTCGCACAACGACATGCGGCTGCATTTCGGAGTGGGGAGCGCGGAAGAAATCCGCCGTGTGGAAGCCCGCTGGCCCAGCGGACTGGTCGAGAGCTTCGGTCCGTTCAAGGTCAATCGGCAAGTGCTGCTGGAAGAGGGCCAGGGAACAGCGCCGTAGGGCTTGGACCGGAAGCTCTCAACCGATGGAGAGCACTGTCGATTCGAGGGGCGGCAGACTCGTCGCGCTGCAATCCGCCAATTCGTCGCCGAAATCCGTTGTGGACGCTTGACTCGAAGCGAGCGGCCCGCTCGGAGCGGCGTATCATGAGAACGGTACGAGGGAGGGCGCGTAGCTCAATTGGATAGAGCATCTGCCTTCGGAGCAGAGGGTTCCAAGTTCGAGTCTTGGCGCGCCTACCACCGTTCGTAACCCGGGAGCGCAGCTCCGGCCCAGCTGCCTTGGGCGCCTTCGCCGCGGGTCACTCGGCGAGCGCGCGCTCGAGCAGGTCGAACATGGCTGACCAGCCCTCTCGGATAGCGTCTTTGTGCTCAGGAGGCACGCTGTCTTGGGACAGTCGCATGCGGGTTCCCGCGCCCGCAGGCTCGACTTCGACGGTGACCGTAGCGAAGCCCGGCGCGAACTGCGGCATGCCGAACGTGAATACGAGGCGGTGGGGCGGATTGACTTCCCGGTACTCGCCCAGGGCGACGTACGACTCGTCTCCCTCCCTCCGCTCGATCCTGTAAGCGCCGCCCGGGCGCGGATCCATCTCGCAGGTCATGACGCTCGTCTCCGTGCTGAAGAGCCAGCGGCTGGCCGTTTCCGACACTACCCAAGCATCGAAGACCGCGCGGGGCTGCGCCGCGAACTCCCGCTCCACCTGGATGGATGTGAGGGGGGCGTCGTTTTCGTGATCAACCGTCTCGGTGCTGTCGCTCACGGTCTCAGAGTCTAGGACGCAGAGCATGCGCTGTCAAGCCAGCCAGCGGAACGGGGCGGAGCAATCCTTAAATGTCCGCTTTTTGGCAAACCTTAAATGTCCGGTTCGCCGGGCGGGCTCCGGGCTGTCCCTACCGCTGCGGCCGCTTCTTCCATCGGGGCCGCGTCAGGCCCAAGGGAAGCCTCGCGGCGCGGAGGACAGAGGCACCCCCGTAGTCCTTTCTGCAGGAGCGGCCTTCAAGCTGGCTGCGGCCGAACCAGCCAGTGTTCTACAAGACATACAGACATTCAACAGCAGGTCGCGGCCGCTCAACGCGTACCCGGCCCTGCCAGGCACCTCGGCGCGCTCGCCGTAACGCTGCCCACCGGCTGCTTGCAGCCGGTGGGCTTGGCCCCAGCCCTTGTGGCACGGGGTCCGGCATGCTACTCCGCTACTTCGAAAAAGCGGACACTTAAGGATTGCAGGAACCGGACGTTTAAAGATTGCGCTAACAGCCTCGGTCCGCCGCAATGTCCCTGAGTTGCTTCGCAACCCGCCTTCTTGCCCGGGATCCTTTGATCGGCTCAAAGTCGATTACTGCGTGGTGTCCTGAGAACTCCAACGGATCGTTTCGAACGAACAGATCAAGCTGCTTACATTCGTCAACTGTCACCGATAGCACCCCTACCGAGGCGTAACCATGACTTGTGTAGTGTTTGTACGCATCGCCAGCAGTGATCCCTTCACCATCATACACCGAGAGGCAACCCCGGTGTTGAGTTGTAGGCAAGAATGCTTGTGAAGAGATCTGGCACTCGGCAATCCAGTTCGGATGAATCTGACGATGCAGGAGTGAATTGTGTTTCATGTGACTGGCCTCAAGCCGTCCACATGATCGATTACCCATTGCCAATTCGCGGCTTGATCAAGATTGAACTCTCGCTCATCATCTTCACCTGACTGCACATTCAATTCATGCCAAATGCCAATGCGTGATTCTAGGTCGACTTCGATACTGGCTTCATTCGACTCAATTGACCATTCAATTAGAATTCCTCCGGTCTCAGTTGGATACAAATAGATTGGTGGGAAATCGCTGGGAATATACCTGTGCAACTTCGATTCAATCCAATTGATTCCATCGCGTGAAGGAGCTGCTCCTTCGCCATCAAGCCATCCGTTGCTCAGTTTTCGGATGTCGTCCAGTTGATGGCTTATGTTCAGTGGGTCGTCCATGATGTGTAAATGCGTTATCTTATTGACATCAACAATACGACCAGCTGAATTCTTTAGGCTAGTACCCCGGAAATGAGCTTGCAGACCTCTTCGATATCCATTGAATACATCAAGCGCAGTTTCTAGAAGTTCTGCAGAGATAGATGGATTGAATTTCGTGCCGTCATGCAATCGCAATCGAAACGTGTTGTTTTCTTGATTGAACTCCGAGATATATCCACAAGTTTCAATATCCGCTGAAACTGCATCATCGTTAGCACTCGTATTTCGTAGTCTAGCGGCGATTTCCTTTGTGAACACTGCCCTTTCGTGTTCATTGGCGGTCCCACTTGGACGAATTACGTGAAGTTCCTCGCCATCTTCTAGAATCTCTGCAATCGAATCGAAACCGTTGGACATCTTTCTAGACACTTTCACGCCTTCCAATTTCTCCCCATTACCTGCCTTTTGAATCGTCCTAATCAAACTATCACGACCCCGAGCGAAATAGCTCTCTTGATTGGCAATCAACGATTGAGTGCCCGATAGTTCCAGACCAATTCCCACTTGGGCACTCCCTGCCTCTATCGAAGTGAGTTTCAACTCGATGGATTGTGAAAAACCACGGGGGATCCGTTTGCGGTGTTTCTGATGCTAGAGATACTCGAGCCTCGATGCTTCTACAACCAGGGCTTTGAACTGAGCGATTCCAAGCAAGGTGTCGAACGGTACCGAATGGTCAGAGAAACGATCTCCTGCCAAACGAAGTTGCAAGAAGGAACCTTTAGGCATGGCAGGACTCCTTCCAAGAGAACTGCGCTGCAACGCCGTTTTGAGACGTGAGGGCAAAGACGGTGACCGAGGTGCAGCATGCCCTTGGCGCACTCGGCGGTAGAGCCCGGTCAAGGCCCGAGGTTACGCTACCGCGAGCCAAGAACAGCGAATCTCCGCCGGGCCCTAGGCCTAGCGTGGTCATTGGATTCGTACACCCACAGCAGAATAGCACACCCCTCACATCGGTGGGCGACATTGCTGAGCCGGACCGCCACGAAATTGTCCTTCCGGCGTTACCCCTGCCCCACTTCAGTAGATGACTCGGGAGATGAGTCCAGTGCAAGCTAGGCAGCATCGAGACCGGCAACCTACGGGTGGTCGTACGATCCATCGTGCTCCTCAATGAGAGTATCCTCCGCCAGTGACGCTCGGAGAGAACCGAACGTGTGGGTTCAGTTGGTCTCTCGCAGGGACTGATCCTACTAGTGGCGGATCGACGCCTCTGCATCCATCCCAGATAGTTTAGACGAAGCCAAGAATCGTTTGGCTACGCAAGCACCTACGCGAATTGAAGGGCGAGTCCGACCGGTGTCTGCTGGGCATGTTGAGAGACCCGTGCGCCTTGCATCGCGAGGGGAAGAGCCGCTCCGGTCGGGGCACGGCCAAGCACAGCGACGGATTTGCGCGGCCGGACGCACCGCGAACCGGACCCCCACGACACAGTTCGGGCGCAGACGGGAGTTGTACATGCCCCTCGCCAAGGGTTGCTTGCCCAGCAGGCGCAGCACCGAAATAGGGGGGTTGGCGAACGCCGCCAAGACCTGCGGGACTAACCGCTTGCACAAACCCGCGTGCGACTTCCCGTCGCACCGTATCGCGCACGTGATGCACACAATTCTCAGCTGTCGGGTATAGCCGTAACCGGTGACGCAGGTAACCCCGGGGAGGCCAGTGCCGCCGACAGGCTGGTCAGTGCATGGTCTCATTGAACCGTGCTGGCAGGTCACTAGGCCGGACAGGATGCAGACCGCCGAGAGCTGCTGCTAGGGGACTGGGCATGCACGCACCGGTCTCCTTAGAGGTCATGTTCGTCGGAGCCGCGCAGGGACGTGCCATCGATGGCCAGCGGCTCTTCGTCGGGAGCCTGGATGCGGGTCCACTCGGCCAGCAGGTCTTCAAGGGTCTCCACGTCGATCCCCTTGAGCGCGTAGTGCAAGGTGCTGATGCCCGGGGCGTGATAGCGCCCGGTCTGCGTTCGCCGGGGAATTCCGAGATCCTGCAGCACGGACTGCTCCAAGGCGCGTCCGAAGCGCGACATCTCCGTCAGAGTGGTCGCGCCCGCCACGCGGGCGGCCAGCACGATCGTCAGCAGCGCGGGCCACGGGTAGCGCAGGCCGCGGCGCCCGCGCGAGTCGGGCTGGGACCGCACGAAGTCGCGCAGCGAGAGCATTTGCGCGGTGGTGAGCAGGATGCGGGGCCTCCACGGGAGCCACTCGGGCCGGGGCACGGGCGCGGCCAGCTGGTGCCGGGCATCTCGCCGCAAGGGATACACGAATACGCGCTTGGGTTGGCCGTGCGCGACGTAGCCGAGCGGTCCGCTGCGCGTGCGGCCATAGCCGAGCGTGCGCCCGATCTCCAGCCAGTTTGCAGCGCGATAGCAGGTTCCGGCGAAGCGCTGGGGATCCACGAAAGTCTCTGCGAGGAGAATCGCGTGGCCGTGCCGGGCGAGCCAGTCGCCGGGTAGCCGGCGCAAGCTCAGGCCGAGCACGCGCGAGGCGAGGTGCGGAGTGCCCGCGGCGTCCGGCAGCAAGAGGAAGCGCGAATTGTTGACGATCAGGAACAGACGCTGGCGGCGCTGCAAGGTGTGCCAGCCGATCCAGCGTTCGCGCGCCGCGCAGTGCAATGCCGCGGCGTGCCAGCCGAGGAGTGCCAGCCAGCGTTCGCCGAGCACCGCGACGTGCCGCAAGCGGCGCCCGCAGAACTTCCGGAAGCCGAGGTAGTGGTGCTCCCGCAGCAGCGCGTTGAAGCGCGGCTCCTCGTCGGGCCGCACCACGCGCACGCGCACCTCACGCAACGGGATCGGTTCGTCAGTCACTCCCTCAGTAATGCCACAAACGGATCCGTTCTGTCCAGTCCTGCCATTCGACCGCGAGACTGCCCTAGTGTGAACGTCCGAACATTGAAGGGCCTAAGCTCGTCATGCGCACCACCACCGAGTCGATTCATTCGTCGCGCGATCCGTGCCGGTAGCTGCACCCGTCGGTGTGACGTGCCAGCGGCCAAACGTGCTTCAAGCACTGCGGTCATCCCGAGGGCGATGCCTTCGATGTCAAGTTCCGGATAGCAGTCGGCTAGTGGTGGGCGCCATCTGCGACGAACGACATCAGACTTGGAATCCCGGTGATATAGAGGCTCTTCCTCGCTCCGCCCGGGGACCAGATGTAGCCGAGGTCGTGCAGCTCTGGGCGGACCTGCATCAACTCCGACGACCCGGTCATCTGGCCATCCGCCTCAAGAGCGCGCTTCAGCACCTGGTCGACCCTGTAGTCATCCATGCTGTCGCTACCCTCGTACGCTTGGGCTAAGGCAACGGCCGAGGCGACCAGTCCCCTGTCCTTCAACTCTTGATACCGCTCCAAGTAGAATCGGTTTCTCGTTTCTTCGACTCGCGGGCGGACTCGATTCACCTCTTCCATCCTGCTCGGCCCGACGGAGTGGCGCACTTGGCTCCATAGGGCCCTTCCCCAGAGTTGCAGAAAGTAAGGGTATCCGCGGCTGTCTCTGACTATGCTCTCCAGTGCTGCAGGAGCGATACCGTAACCGGCCCTCTCGAATGGGATCTGAATGGCATCGGACGAGGCACGGTCATCGAGCCTTTGCAGCGGGAAGATCGCGCTTCTATCCCAGAGAGTCACGCGCATCTTCCGCAGACGGCTCGGCAAGTCGGGAGTACCTGCGAGTACCAATAGGAATGGCTTGCCGTCCCCAGCCAGTGTCTGAGCCGCTTGCAGCAGTTGCGCACCCAAGGTCGTTTCCAGAGTGTTAGCTTCGTCAATGAGAATGACCGTCGGACTCTTCTTCGCAAGGCGAGCCAATGCCTTTGTCACGTTGCTGGCTTCTGGCCTCCGCAAGCGAACCCCTGAGCCGCGCCGAGAAACGCCTTGGAAAATCTTAGTCAACCAAGTATCCGGCAATTGAGGCTTGGCCGGCGTGTCCTCCGTTAGGATCTCGGAGGCCTCTAATCGGAGAGATCGAATACCTTGATCAAGAGCCTGTCGACTGGTCCAGTTCAGCAGCGTGGTCTTGCCTTTCCCGCGTGGCCCGTAAAGGATCAGCATCGATGGCGGCGGCACCCCGGAGCGAATAGCTTCAAGAAAATCATCTATCTCGGTTTGCTCTCGCTCCCTTCCGGCCAAACAGGGCGGCAGCCCTCCTGCACCTGGCAAGAACGGGCCCGGATGCACCGACACCGTCCTCTTCGTTCCGGCCCAGCGGAACACTTCGATCTACCCCAAGGTTAGAACACTCGTCGGCTACGAATCCCGGGAAGTGCCGGCCGGATTCACATTGCTCGAACTGCGTCATGCGTTCGAGCCGGACCGGGCCGAAATTGACAGCGCGTCACCCATCCGCCAGTTCCCGGCGACGACTACCCTGCTCGCGACGACCGCACCCCTCAGAAGGCCCATTCCATGCCCATGATCAGAAGGCGACCGAAAGCGTCACTCGCCCCGGCCTCGTTCGTCAAGCGATTCCAGGATGGGCTCGTCCGATTCTGGCGGCCGGTCACGTTCTGCAGGCCCGCGTAAACCACCGCTGTCTGGTCGCCGACGCGGAAGATGCGGTCGACACGCAGGTCGAGCGTGAAGAAGGCCGGAAGCCGTAACGCGTTCACTCGGTCTAGATCGAAGATGCCTCGTTGCTGCGCCCGCGACAACTCCCCGTGGAACGGCGTGTACGGCCTGCCGGTCAGGTAAGAGGTGCGCATGGCGAGTTCCCAGTTGGCGGCGAGTCGGCGGCCGCCAACCGCGTTGAAGGCGAAGGGACGGTCGAACGCGCCAGGACGAAACACGTGATCGCGCCCGGCATGATAGGTCCGCGAGTAAGCGAAGTTCAGTTGCCCGAACCAGTTCTGTTCCGATTTCTTCTCGACGAAGAATTCGACCCCGCGGGATCTCCCCCTGCCGACGCTCGACATCGGATACAGGATGTCGCGGACATTGAAGGTGTCGCCCACGTTGGCGAAGGAGAGCTGCGGGAACTGGGTCGAAGCCGGGTAGTCCTTGTAGTTCTTCGCGTATCCCTCGACAGTCACTCGCAGGCTGGGCCGCGGGATCCAGCTGATTCCGGTAACCCAATGTTCCGACCGCGCCGGCCGCAGCGCCCGATTCGACTCGAACGCGCTCATGAAGAGATACAAGGGCAATTGGTGGTACAGGCCCCAGCTCGTGTTCCATGAAAGGTTGCCCCCGAGACCCACCCGGAGGGCGGCCCGCGGACTGAAGCGCGTATGCGCTTTCCCAAAATGCGCGTAGCGATCGAAGCGCCCCCCGAGAGTCAGGCGGACCCGCGGAGCCAAGGAGTGCGTGCCCTGCAGGTACGCCCCGGACTGCGCGGCCGTGATGCGCTCCCGCAAGTTGATCGGGTTGATGTCAGGAACCCGCGTGTAGGGACCGTCGTAGCCCAGCGGCGAGAGCGTGATGTAGTTGTTCACGAAGCGCTTCTGCGTGGCGCCGAGGCGGAACTCGCCGAAGCGGTTCCCATGCAGCGTCAAGTCGTACTTCAGCGTCGTTTCGTCTTCCGTCGCGTCCTGCCGGAAGGCGACCGCTCCGGCCGCGAGCCGTTGCTCGATGTCCGCGCCGGGCGCGAACGGGCCGTTCCGAACAAGGTCCTTGACTGTCGAATCGACCCTCGCCCGAGAATGGGTCAGACCCAGCAGGCCTACGCCCCGCGAGCCGAAGATGTGCTGCCAATTGAATCCCGTCGCGTTGCGAAATCCGCTGTAGCGGATATCGACGGTGTTCAACTCGTCGGCGGGATCTAGATCGTCGGACGGACCGAGTCGGACGGTGTCCAGGCCGGTGATGCTGGTGATCCAAACCCGATCCAGAGAGCCGAAGTCCCGCACGGCCTTGCCGGTGAACGAGTAATAGACCGGCACGCCGCCCGTGCCGAGATTGTTGCCGAACAGGTCCAAGAAACTCCGGCGGCCGGACACGATCCACGAACCGTTCCCTCCGCCCCATGGACCCTCCAGCACTCCCCCGGCCCCGGCGTACGCCAGCGTGGCGCGTCCCCGGAACTTCTCCCGGCTGCCCTCGCGCTGGGTGACCTGCATGACGCTCGAGAGCCGGTTGACGTACGGTGCCGGATACCCTCCCGTCAAGAACGTCACGTCCTCGATCAACTGCACGTCCAACAGGCTGAACGTGCCCCCGGCGGAGGCTAGGTTCGCGAAGCTATTGATGTTCGGAATCTCGATGTTGTCGACAATGAACAAGTTCTCCAACGGGCTCCCACCGCGAACGATGATGTCGTTGCGGAAGTCCGCCGAGCCCGTCATGACGCCGGGTAGGGTCGCCACGTACCGCGAGACATCTTGCATCCCGTCCGCCACCTTCGCGATTTCCCGGTTTCGGATGCGCACGCCGGAGGTGACGACCTCGTCGGGCGTGGTCACCGCGGAGGCATTCACGGTGATCGAAGTCTCCACCGCTCCAACTTCCGGCAGCACGAGTTGCACCTCGCTGGTGAGGCCGGCGCGAGTCTCGACTTCGCGAGTTGCCAGGACGACGCCCAGCTCCAGTTGGACTTCGAGCCGACGGGTCCCCGGGCGGGCGTCAAGAGTGCCGAACCGCCCCTCCCCGTCGCTGACGGCGCATTGATTCGTATCCGCGATACAAACTCGCAAGCCCGCGCCAGGAGTGCCGTCATGCCGTTGCACGACTCCGCGAACTGATGCGGTTCCGACCGTGTCTTGACCCGTAGCGATACCGCCGGAGGACGCGGCAAGCAACGCTGCAAGCGCACGAAACCGCCATGCGAACAGGCAGCGTCGATCACGCCTATAGGGTGAATTAGGATGCACGCCTCATAGTAAGCCTACGACTGCGCGTGCTTGCCGGGGACAAGTCGCTAGGGATCGGTCGACCGTCCGCTCAACTCAGGCTCGAATCCGCATGCTTGAATCCGGGCGCGAACTCCGTCCAGCGAATCCAACCCGTAGGTTCGTGAAGTAGCGACTCCCGCAGCAGGACGCTTGAAGATCACGAACGAGGCATTCCCGTCGCCTCGGAATTGAACGCCGATTCGATCTTCGTCGCTCAGCTTCCACAGCGCCCGGATGTTGCCATTGTCGTGGAGCACTAGAGATGCTCTGAGCGAGTATGACGCGGCATCGATGAACGAAAGAAAGTCCCGCACGGACGACTCGTTTAACGTGATGTCGTAGCAGAGCCCATCATTCCTGAGCCATTCGATGCGTTTCAAGTATGGGGAAGTCAGGTCGTTCGATTCGTTCGTCCATCCGGTGCTGGTATGCATTGCTCCATGTTCCCACGCATCGAATCTCGATCCGACGTGCCGGACACAGTCAGATCGCTAAGTTTGCGAATCGAGCGGATCTGTGGGGTTCCCGTGGTCGGCTCGGCTCGACTGCCGTTGCGCCTAGCACTGGAGCCAAGATACGTAACCGATTGAGCGGGTCACGGGGATCCGCGATTCCTAGTCCGCCAAGCCTGAAAGCGACGCCAGCTCAGCATCCAGCCCGTGTACACCAGAAAGCAAGCGGCCAGCGAGACGATCCCGGCCAAGGTTTGCCCGGCGAGGCCGCCCGCTTCCCCGGTGTGCAGCCAGCGGATCCAAGACCGGGCGTTGGCCGCCTTTGGATTGTCAGCGTATTCCACCTGGCGCACGACCTTGCCGGTGCTGCGGTCGAGCACCACGGTGGTGCGGAGATCCGGTCGGAAGCCGTTCCCGCGGTCGAGCGTGAACGAGACCGGGGCCTGCGGACGTTCCGGAATGCGCATCGTGATCAATCTCCAATCGGGCTCGATGGCAACTGCCGTTTTCCAGAGCGCGTCGAGTCCCGTGAAACCGGGAGGCTCTTCACTCTCCTGCCCGGGGCTTGCCGCCCCGCCCCCTCGGCCCCGTCCGCTTGAAGCTGACCGCTCCTCGCCGGTAACGGCATAGAGCAGATCGGAACTCCACGAGTATGAGAAGAACACGGCCGTGCCAGCCACGATGAAGAGCGGCACGGCGCACCAAAGCCCGAACACGTTATGCCAGTTGAAGTCGCGCGCCTTGCCCTTCAGTCCGCCCCGGAACAGCACGATCCCGCGCAATTGCTTCCACGTCCATTGCTTCGGCCACCACAGGTACGAACCCGACAGGATGATGAACAGGAATGCCAGATTGCAGGCTCCGGTAATCGCTTTGCCTACGCTGCGCCCGTCGCCTTCCTGGCCCAGCCAGCGGTGCCAGAGGATCATCTGATGGAAAAAGCCATGCACTTGCGGCGCGCCCTCCCCCATCGATTCTCCGGTGCAGGGATGGACCTCGTTCGACTGGCGCCCGAACGAGACGCGCACAGGCTGCGACGGGTCGGAACGGACGAGTATCGCGGTCGGCACTCTCCCGGTGGACGCTCGCGTGGCCGCGAGCAACGCCTCCGGCCCCAGCCGGGCACCCTCGCCACATTCCTCGCCCACCTCGAAACCGTCGGCCCACCGCTCCATCTGCTTCTCGTAGGTCAGGACGACGCCCGTGGCCGACATCACGAAGACGACCAAGCCGACCGCCACGCCGCAAATGAGGTGCAGCCAAAAGAGAACCTTGCGGAAGGTCTGCATGCCCCGATTGTAGCCTTTCTGCAACATCGTCTCAAGTTCAACTTGATGCATAGCTCTCCGGCCTAGGTGGTGCGCGAGCGCGCGTTGCCGACAATGCGCGCACAGCGCACGAAGCTGTTTCATGTATTTGCGATCTGGCCGCGTGGCCGCTCCGTCGCGTCCGGAGTCACCGCGTGTCGCTAATTATCTGCTATCTTGTTGCACTTACTGCGATTCGTCTCAGTGCCGCAAGCAGCGTCGCGCCCGCGGTGCGTTGCGGGGTCGCGCTTCTTGAGCACCTCGGGCGCTCGCGGTCGGAGCGCAGCGGATTTCCCGCTCGAGGGCACTGAATCGCCGGATACGCACGATCGCCGCTCCCGCATTCGCATCGACCTCGGGTTCGCTCGCCCAAGAGCGGCCGACGCAGGCGGATGACCCGATTCAAGGACTCAGTTAGCTCCTCCCTTGCTACCCTTGGCACGGTGGATCGCGAAGAGTTGATACGTGTTTTCAGAGCCTTGGACCAGGCTGGTGTCGAGTACACCTTGGTAGGAGCTGCCGCGTTGGGTATGCATGGGATCATTCGGGGAACCGAAGATGTGGACTTACTGGTCAAAGCAAGTCGCGAGAACATCCAACGAATCGCCGCGGCCCTCCGGTCGGCGTATCAAGACGATCCGAGCATTGAAGAAATCCGAGCCGACGACCTGATGGGGTTCTATCCCGTGGTCAGATACTATCCTCCAAGCGAGAAACTCTGCTTGGACCTCATCGCCGGAATTAGCGAGAAGGCGACGTTCGAGTCGGTCGATGCGGAAACCATGGAGTATCGGGGAGTTCGAATCCGAGTAGCCACTCCGGCCGCTCTACACCGGCTCAAGAGAGGGACCATGAGACCGATTGATCGCCAAGATGCTGCGGCACTGCGGGCTCACTTCGATCTCGAGGAGGACAGTTAGATGGGCGTGCAGCGATTTCGGTCGCTCGAGGAGATGAATGCCGTGCCGGTCCCCCGCCGGCGGACGGACTGCTTCGAGCACTTCATCCGCCACAACCAGACCCTGCGCGAGATGGCACCGCGATCCCTCCCTAAGGGGGTCTTCAAATACCGCAGTCTCGAAGAGGCGCAGCGCGGACGGGAGGCACTGCTTGCGAAGTACCGGAAGCGTTGAGGATCAATGCAGCGAGTGTGACGTGCGACGGGTCTGCGAGCGATGCTCGCGAGTGTGCCAACCGCCTTGCCGCGCTAGAATCTTTACCGCATGCTGACGCGACGTGACTTCATGGCCTCGGGCGGAGCCCTGCTGGGAACCCTCGCCTGCGGATCCGGTTCCAAAGGACCGGACGCACCGCTCAACGTCCTGTTCCTGTTCCCCGATCAGATGCGGGCTCACGCGATGGGGTGCATGGGCAACCCCGACGTCAAGTCACCCCACCTGGACAAGCTGGCCTCCGAAGGGCTCTTGTTCCGCAATCATCTCGCCAACACACCGGTGTGCTGCCCGGCGCGAGCGATCATCCTCACCGGCAAGTACGCCCATGCCAACGGCATGGTCGCCAACGACCTCCGCTTGCGCGAGTCCGAAACGAGCGTTGCCGAGCTTTTCGCTGAGGCCGGCTACAGGACGGGCTTTATCGGCAAGTGGCACCTGGACGGCGGGCCGCGCCAGCCAGGCTGGATCCCGCCCGGACCGCGCCGCCAAGGCTTCGAGTTCTGGGCAGCCAACGAAGTCAGCCACCGGCATTTCGACACGCAATACTTCCGCGACGATCCGGAGCCCATCCCGATCAAGCGGTTCGAGGCCGAGGTCTGGGCGGATCTGGGCATCGAGTTCCTGCAGCAGACCCGCGAAGACAAGCGTCCGTTCTTCCTGACCGTTCAGATGGGTCCGCCCCACAACCCCTACATCGCGCCGGAGGACTACATGGCGATGTACGACCCGGAAGCGATCACGCTCCGCCCCAATTACAAGGGCGAGGAATCGACTCCCGATCCGGAGTCGAATCCGAATCGCAGGATACCGGGCCGCAAGGAAATCACGGCCTACTACGCCATGATCACGGCGCTTGACGTCGAAGTCGGCCGGCTCATGGCCGAACTGGACGCTCTGGGCTTGCGGGAGAACACGATCGTGGTCGTTTCCTCGGACCACGGAGACATGCTCGGTTCGCAGGGAGCGCGCCTGAAGCGCAAGCCTTGGGAGGAATCGATCAATGTGCCGGGCATCGTGCGGCACCCGCGGGCTCCGGGCGGTCGCGTGACGGACGAGCTGTTCTCGCATGTCGACATGGCCCCTACCCTCCTTTCGCTATGCGGCTTGGACCCCGATCCGGCGATGCAGGGCAGCGATCTGTCGGCGGTCATTCTCGGCGAGTCCGAGAGCGGGCCGGAATCCGCTTACTTCCAGATCCTCGGGCCGTACATCTCGGGAGGCGTCGACGCGGGTTGGCGCGGGGTCCGAACCAAGCGTTACATGTACGCCCGCACGAGGGAGGCTCCTTGGGTTCTCTATGACCTCGATGCGGATCCCTACGAACTAAACAACCTGGTTGACAAGCCCGAGGCGGCGGCAATCCAAGCCGAGCTCGAAGGAAAGATTGCGGACTGGATGGAGCGCACGGGAGACTCGTGGGACCACGACTGGACAGTGCCGGTCGAGGACCGGGGCCGGCTGTACAGGCACGAGACGTTCTATACCGTCGAGGACTTCTTGGAATGGGCCGCCGAGAATCCGGAACTCGCCGAACTGTGAGGCATCGGGAGGGCACGTGCTCTGCGGCGCAATTCGTGCAACTGCGATATTCCGTCGCGTCATCGAACCAACCGGGCCCTGCGGGTTAACTCGTCTGAGTCCCGCCGCGTCGACGATTGAAAACACGAGGCATTGCCCGCCCCCGCGCACTCCGACGAATCACTCCGGACCGACGGTCAAACGTGGTTCGTCCCCTTCGTCATTGGCTAGGCTTCTTGCGGCCTTGACGCGTCGTGCATGGCTTTCTCATTGTCTCGGCGATCAAATCCCCGGTGCGCGCTACGGCCAAGACACCCCGTATACCACAAGCTGTCTCGCCGGATCGTTCGTCCCGAATAGAAGTAGGTCTAGCTTCTAGTTGCGAAGTCTCGCCCCTGCGGTTCCTCCAAGCCGATTGTCCAGACATTCGATTTTCCGCATCGGCGGACTGGCGAGCGATGGGCAGATTTCACTCTTGATCAGATTCTTTACAAAGTTTTGATATTCGGATTGCCATCCCCTGTACCGCCCGGATGCAGTAGAGTTGACAATGCTCCGCACGATCAGTCTACAATATCAAGAGTCGGGCTTTCGCGAGGAGCGCAGGCGCGATCGGGAGAAGGTCGGGGAAAGTGTCAGTCTTCACCCCCCCCCCCCGAGCAGTTTCTGGTGATGACTGAAACAGGGCTTGTGTAGGTTCAGCAATGACGATCTTTCGACTCGGGCACAGAAATGGGGGGGGGCGATCCCTTCTCGCACCATGCATCGTGCTGGCACTTTGTCCGGCAGCGCTCGGGGTTGACGAGCAAGGCGCTGTAACCGGTCCCCCGGCACGGTCCCACTCACACGCCGTGGAGGTCGCACTCGGCTCCAGCGACGAGTCGGTGACCTTGATGCCCACCGAATCCGGCGGCTACACGCTGGACGGCGCACCGGTCATATCCGGCGAGACCATGACGACCAGCTCGAACGGCAACAGCTACACCCTCAGCATGAGCGAGGACGGTACGTGGGCGGCGACCTACAACCCGGTTGAAGTGACCGTTCCGCTGGGGACCAGAGGCGAATTGGTCATCATCACCCGCCAAGAGGACGGCTCCTACGCGCTCCCCGACGGCACGACCATCACCGCCGAAACACGTTACACCACCGAGAACGGCAACACTTACGGCGTTGAGCTGGGAGAGGATGGCGTGCCCATGGCCGTGTACGTGCCGGAGGCCGTGACGGCAGCGCTAGGCCAGCTGGGCGGCACGCTGACGCTGTATCGACAAGAGGACGACACCTTCCAGGACGCGGACGGCATGACCGTGATGGCGGGGGCGATCGTCACCGCGAACGGCAACGAGTACGCGCTGGAGCGCACCGAGCGCGGTGGCTGGGTGGGCACCTACAGGGCCACTGTGCAGACGCTGGCGCTGGGCGCCGAAGGCGGCTCGGCGACGGTGTCGCGATCCGAGGACGGCTCGTGGCAGATGGGCGAGCGGACCGTGGCGTCGGGCGGCACCGTCGAGGCGGAGAACCAAGCGGGCGACACCAACGCCTACACGCTGACTCTGGCCGACGGCGTCTGGACGGCCGAGTACGCGCCGGAGGCTCTGCAGGTCGCGGGCACGGATCTGCAGGTGACGCGCGACGAGGACAGCGGGGGCTACTCGGTAGCAGGCGCGACCGGCGTCACGCTGCCGGCCGACGGCAGCGGCAACATCTCCTTGTACGGCGCGCTGTATCGCGTGGCAATGGACGCCGAGGGCATGTTCTCGGGCATGCGCTACGACCTGCCGATGGCTGAGGGCACGGCCATGAAGGAGGACGCTGCGGGCGCCAACGAATTGCCGATGCTGAGCACGGACGACCGCAAGACCGCAATCGACGAGACGGGCGTGACGCTGGAGGTTGTGCAGGCGGAGTTCGCCATGGGCGACCTGCTGGGCAGCGGGCAGGCTACCGCGGCGGGACCGCGTCTGGCAGCGAGCACGCTGACCGAGCTGACCAAGATCCGCGGCCAGATGGAGCGGCTCGTGGAGACGGAGCGGGCCGGGACCTTCGCGGACAGTCAGGCCACCTTCAGGAGCCTGCTCGACCGTCACTGGGCGAGCGCGGAGAGGCATCTGAGGGCGTTCTTCGGCGATGACGACTTGGAGTTGGAGCGCGAATACAACCGGAATCGGCTGCTGGACTCGTTCGACCGGGTAGTGGAAGCGTTCTCGAGCGCGGAGAGCCTGGCGGCGGCGACCGAGCAGGGCGGCAGCGACTTCATCGGAGGGTTCAATACGCTCAGCGCGGCGAACGCGGCCAAGGCCTTCGACGCGGAAGAGTGGACAGCAGAAGCCGCCCTGAGCGTGATTGGAGACGTGCGTTACGGCGCGGCGAGCTACGTGGAGAGGGCTGACGCGACCAAGGAACTGTCGAGCGGACGGCGGGCGCAAGGGTTCGCGTGGTCGACCGTGGAGCCCGTGCGAAGGGCTAACCATGTCCAAGTGCAAGGCAACGCCTACTACACCGGCGGGACCTACGCGGCAGACAGCAAGGGCGTCTTGTACGCGGGCGACATGGACGTGCAGGTGCGATTCGGGCCGCAACGAGTGGACGGCGTGGTGCTGAATCTAGCGCGGACGGACACCGGCGCGGCTTGGACGTACGGCTTCGGCGGGGCGGTCGAGGCGATCACGCTGCCGGAAGCGAACCTGCGGCGCAACGGCAGTTGGGCGGAGCGCGAGGGCGCGGTACGGCTGTCCTACTACTCGCTGCCGGGCGGCGCACCGGAACTGGAGACGGGCGTCGAGGGCGATTTCAGCGGTCGACTGCTGGGCCGCGAGGTCGATGTCGGCGCGCAGGTGCTTGGGGCCTGGAAGATCGCGGACAGTCGCGGGTCCACGCTCCTGGCGGGCGGCTTCGGGGCGATGCGCGCCCCGATTCCGTCGGACCGGCAGGCGGCCCGCGAGCGCTCCCTGTTCGGTACGGCGCTGGAGGCAGCCGGACTGGGCGAGGGCAGTGCGTTGGACCCGGCGGACACCGACGCCGTGGAGGCGGTGGTGAATCGATTCCAAGCAGCTTTGCTGGCGGCCGGTTACGGCCCGGCCGCGGCGCGCACGGTAGCGCTTTCCTTCCGACAGACTGTGCTGGCAGGCACTCCGGATCAGGACATATCGCGAACGGCTGCGAACGCGTTCAGCACGGCCCGGGCCCGGGGCATCCTAGGCGAGCCTTTGGAGGAGGACCAATTCCGGCTGGCGCTGTCGGCGGCCGGGCTGGGCGAGCAGGCCGCGCTGGACCCGGCGGACGAAGCTGCGGTCGAGGCGGCCGTGAGCCAGTTCCAAGCGGCGCTGCGGAGAGCGGGATACACCGTTGCGGCGGCGAGTGCCGCCGTGACCGCCTTCCGGAGCACGGTAGCGGCAGGCAGCGCGTCCCAGAATCCCTTGGAAGTAGCGGCAGCTGTTTTCGGCGCGGCCCGCGACGACGGCACGTTGATGTCGACGACCGCGCCGCCAGAACCCGACTTTGCGACGGCCGCGAGCGTCTCCAGACGGGTGGTACTGTCGAGACGGTCGGGAAACGGCGGGTTGCGCCCGGCATCGGATCTAGAGCCGATCGAATATCCGGGAGGAGAGCCGGGAGTGGCGATCACCGAGTCGCGGACTACGATCAGCACCGAGAACAACAACCTCGTCGTCGCGAGCTACTTGCGCTTGGGGAACCTCGGAGACGACCGCAGCTACGAGTTTTACGACTTCAAGAACGAACCTCGCAATTTCTACAAGTTCACGCTGGATCGCGAGCGGCTGTTCACGGACGGGTACGAGCCGCAATCCAGAGATTCTCGTGTGCGGGTCGCCGCATCGGCCGAGTTCAAGTCGCCGACGCATGTCCAAGTCGTCCGGGAAGAGCTCACCAAGCTGCTCGGCCAGTTGCGGAGAGTGGTCAGCCTGGACGGCGCGGAAGCGAGCGCCGACGACACCCGCTTCGCCAACGACCAGCGACAGCGAATCTTCGACGAGATGCAGAACTGGATCCGAGGCCATCTGCTGGGCCCGGACAACAGAGGCAAGGACTTCATCACGCGGGGCAGGGACGCGAGCCGGGATAGCGGCGTGCTGGACCCGGCCGAGACGACGCCACTCGAGGGAGACGCGGCGACCGCGTGGACGGCTCACAGCGATTACCCGGTGACTAGCGCGGGCCTGGCCAGGGACCGCGAGGTCATCACCCGGGTCGAAGACGTGCTGGCAGCACTGGAGAACCGGGACGCTTTCGCGGACGCTTTCGCGGAGGGCGGGATCTTCTACGGCAAGGCGGATAGCGGGTTCGACAGCGGCAGCGGCGTCGATCCTTCGGTCGATATCATGTGGAACAAGTCGCCGACGCGAATCCTGTTTCTGACCGATACCACGGACCATACCCGCTTGGGAGCCTGGCAGATCCACACGAGCCAGTACGCGGCCCACCGGCTGTCGTCCTGGCGGAATGGGAGCTACAGCGGCTACCACAGGATCGAGGAGTTCGGCGAGCCGTTCGCTTACAGCCCGCTGGCCCAGTCGGATTACGACTCGATCAGCTCGTCGAGATACCCCGCCGGCGTGCTGGCGACTTACGAGGGGAGAACGGTGGCCATGCAGCACACCGTCTTCTATGAAGGCGATGTCACGGCACGGGTGCAATGGGACGCCGCGACCGTCGCGGGCGACCTCCGCGTCGACATCAGCGACCTGACCGCCCGGGAATCCGGAGGGGGCTTCGGCTTGCTGCAGCACGGCTTGATCAACTACCGGGCCGCGGACAATACCTTCACGCGGTCCAGGCCCGGCACGTTCGATGTCGAGACGCTGACGTTCTGGGCTGACATCGGGGCCGACGCGAGCGGCAAGATCGGCTTCGAGGAGACCGACATTGACGTCGAGATCACGTACGCGGACCTCCCTGGCGAGTTGAAGGGGTACCGGGACGACACCCTCTGGAACATCAACACGCTAGAACTAAGCGCGGGGAGGTTGCGCGTTCACCACAGCGGCGGGAACCGCCCGAGCGACGGCCGAGCGATTAACGCGGCCGACAACCTGCCGGGGGTTGCTCGGCAGGATTTCATCAATCTCTTCGACACCAGCGATCCGCCGGACCCCGGATCCTCGGTTTCCATGGACGCCGCGGGCCTCGCGCAGTTGAACAGTCTGGCCAACTCCGAGTGGACTGACGCGGACGGACGGTTGGGACACAAGTTGGAACTCGTGTCCGCGACGTACGAAAGGCCGACTTCGGGCAACGGCAGGGTGGTCTTGGAGTTTGAGGACGGAACCACCTTGGAGAATGCTGTCGGAGGCTTCTCGACAGGGAGCATATTCGCTACGGATCCGGACGGCTCCGGTCCCCGCAACCAAAAGTCTCACGTCGTTTGGTCCGCCCCGCGGACTCCGGAGGCCAGTTTCGACGATTTCTTCAGCGGCCCCGCAAGAGGCTACTTGAACGTCGCGAAATCGGATATCGATCTTTCCGCGGAAATCAGCGGCATGTTCGTGGGCCAAGGCCCCGACGGCCCGTTGGCCGTGATGGGGACATGGGCGATCATCGGCACCGGTGCTCAATACGGTACGGGGCACTGGATGAGCGCCACCGGCGGGAACAACGGCGCCGGCAAGATCTACGGCTCGTTCGGAGCCGACTACAATCCCGCACCGTAGGGCTCGGGCGCGGCACGATTTGACGGGAGCGTCACCTTCCGCTCCCGTCTTCCCGCTTGGTTGGGGTTGCAGCGCACATCGACCTGAGTCGGCGAGACAGCACCGCAGGATTCGGAGCGGAACTTTGCAACGACCGTTGAAGATCAAGCGGAAAGCGATCACCGGCACCGGGGGCGCAACGGCACCGGCGCATGGTTCGGCAGCTTGGTGACCGGATACCCGAGCCTGGTCGGTCAATCGAAGAACTCGTCCGCCCAGAGCCGTTCGAGGAACTGACGCCACGGCAATATCCAGACTCCGTCCGGCGTCCGTCTAGCGTCGCTCTCGTTGCACACCACCACGGCGTGACGGGGCTCATGCTCGTCGACAAAAGCGCGGATTCCCGCAAGTTCCGACGGCCGGACTCGTCCGCCACCCTTCGCTGCAATCACCGTGGCACCGTCCGCGCCCAGCACGAAATCGCATTCCAGTCCCGACTTGGTGCGCCAGAAGCGCACCGGGAAATCGCGCTCGCGATAAGCGCGATAGGCGAGCAGTTCCATCAGCAGGAAGTGCTCGAAGGCGCGCCCAAACTCCGCGCCGGACGGACGCTCGATCCGCCGTCCGGCGAGGTGGCCCGCGACCCCGACATCGAACAAGTAGAACTTCGGGGCACGGGTGATGACCGCGCGCGAGCGACGGCGGCTGAACGGCTCCACGAAGACTCCGAGTAGCGTGTCGACGAGAATCTGGAAATACTCGCGGACGGTCTTGGAATCCACGCCGCAGTCGCGGGCAATGTCGCTGTAATTGACCAATTCGCCGTGGCAGAACGAGAGCGTCTCGAAGAACCGGGCGAACGCGGCCACGTTCCTCGTCAGCCCTTCGGCGAACACCTCCTCCTTCAAGTAATCCTCCACATATCCCGCGAGAGCGCGACGGTGCTGCGCACTGTCATAGTGTTGCGGGACCAGTCCGCGGTTCACGGCCTGCAGGATGTCGAACGCCGGCACCTCCAGCCAAGCTAGCGGCTGGAGGGCGAAGCGCCATGCGCGCCCGCCGAGCAGGTTCGAGCCCGTGCGCTTCAGCTTCCTGGCACTGGAGCCGCAAAGCACGAAGCTCAGGCCGTCGTCCTCGATCAACCGGTGGATCTCGTCCAGAACGGTCGGTACCTTTTGCACTTCATCGATAACGATGTGTCTGGCGCGAACGCCCGGCTCCAAGGCGCGCACCCGTTCCGAAAGCGCCCATGGGGAACGCGTCAGCTCCAGCATCAGGCGCGTGTCCAGCAGGTCGAAGCGAGCGGAGTCCGGGAATCGCTCGCGCAACAGCGTTGACTTGCCTACCTTGCGAGGCCCCCAGAGGAAAGCCGACTGGCCTCGCGGAAGATCCAAGCGTAGGGTTCGCTCGTAGTGCATCCGAATCGAATCGAATTCCGAAATGGTCCGACTAATTCGGATGATACTCCGAGTTAGTCGGAGCGGCAGTGAGACAGTCGCTTGCGATCATGTGGTCCGGCGGGTGTAGGGGTACGATGTTTCCGTAATGGATCTCTCCGTCATCAACCGGCGCCGGTTCGTGCAACTCGGCGCGCTCGCTGCGCCATTGGCGGCGGTTCGTTGCTCGCGTCCGGACGCGCCAGCTGAGCCCAAGCGGCCCAACATCGTGATGATCATGTCGGACGACATGGGCTATTCCGACCTCGGGTGCTACGGCGGCGAGATCGAGACACCGCATCTGGACCGCTTGGCGGCGCAAGGCCTGCGGTTCACGCGCTACTACACCAACAACATGTGCGTGCCCACCCGGGCATCTCTGCTGAGCGGCTGCTACACGACCAAGGCGCTGACGGACGAGAGCGCCATCTCGCCATCCGTGGTCACGGCCGCCGAGGCCCTCGGCGACGCGGGCTACGCGACCTACATGAGCGGCAAGTGGCATCTTGCGAACGACGAGCGGCGCGAGAGCCTTCCCTGCGAGCGCGGATTTGACCGGTTCTTCGGAACCATGCTGGGTGCCGGGAGCTTCTGGACGCCGGCTTCGCTGATGCTGGACAACGATCCGGCCGAGCATCTCTTCATGGATCCGGACTTCTACTACACCGACGCGATCACCGACTACGCCCTGGACTTCATGCGAGACGGACTGAGTCAAGATCGGCCGTTCTTCCTCTATGTCGCGTATACCGCGGCCCACTGGCCGCTGCATGCCTTCCCGGAGGATGTCGCGCACTACGAAGGCCGCTACGCCAAGGGCTGGGACGACCTGCGCCTCGAGCGCCACGCTCGGACCAAGGAACTCGGGATGGTCAACCCCGCTTGGGATCTCTCGCCGCGCAATCCGCGCGTGCCCGCTTGGTCGGACGAGCCGCACCAGGCGTGGCAGCAACGCCGGATGGAGGTCTATTCCGCGCAGGTCACGAGCATGGATCGCGGGATCGGCAAGCTGCTCGACCTCCTCGAGGCCTCGGGTGAAGCGGACAACACGCTGGTGGTCTTCCAAGTCGACAACGGCGGCTGCCATGTCGAATACACGACGGATCGCGAGGGTCCGTACCTGCCGGAGCAAACGCGGGACGGGAGGCCGGTCGTGCCGGGCAACGTGCCGGAGGTCATGCCGGGCCCCGAGGACACCTACCAGAGCTACGGATACGGATGGGCGAACGCGTCCAACACGCCCTTCCGCCTCTACAAGCAGCATGACCACGAAGGCGGCATCAACGTCCCGCTGATCGCACGCTGGCCGGACGTGATTGGCGATACCGGAGGCATCACCGACCAATTGGCGCACGTGATCGACTTGATGCCAACGTTCTTGGAAGCGGCTGGCGTCGCGCAACCGACAGAATTCAATGGCTCGCCCGTGCATCCCATGGATGGCCGCAGTTTGCTGCCGGTACTCAAAGGCGGCTCGCGAGAGCCGCCGAGCGAACTGTACTGGCAGTGGAGCCGCGGCAGAGCGATTCGGCAGGGGCGGTGGAAATTGGTCGCTGTCCGGGACGAACCATGGGAACTCTATGACTTGGAGGCCGACGGGACGGAACTGAACGATCTCGCCGGGTCCCAGCCGGAGCGCGTAGCAGGACTCGAACGACTCTGGAACGCCTGGCGCGAAGGCCCGCCCTCCCTGCAGGACGGCTAAGCGTCGACGATCCGTTTCCCTCTGGAGGGGCTAGAATAAGAGGAGAGCCGCGGCCTAACGCCCCTATCGCAGGCGAGCCCGGTGTCCCCTTTCCCCGCACTTGGCGGGATTCCACAGGAACAGCTATGCCTAACCTTGCCGTCTTGGGTCTGCAGTGGGGGGATGAGGGCAAGGGCAAGCTGATCGATCTGGTCGCGGAGCACTTCGACATCGTCGTGCGCTGCCAAGGCGGCAACAACGCTGGCCACACCGTTCAAGTTGGCGATCAGGTATACAAGCTCTCCCTAGTGCCTAGCGGCATCCTCCGCCCCGGCAAGGTGGCGGTTGTCGGAAACGGGGTTGTGATCGATCCGGAGGCCCTCCTCAATGAAATCGAGACTCTGCGTGACCTTGGAGTCGAGGTCGAGCGCAACCTGATCATCAGCAACAGAGCGCATGTGGTCTCGCCGTACCACCCGGTGATGGAACGGTCGACGGAGGCCACGCCGGGCAAGCGCAAGATTGGCACCACTTCGCGCGGGATCGGCCCTTGCTACGAAGACAAGGTCGGCAGACGCGGGATTCGCGTTGCCGAGCTGCTGTCGATGGATCTATTCGCCGACCGATTCCGCGCACTCGCGACGGAGAAGGGTGTGCTAGCGGACGCCTCGGGTATCGGAGAACCTTGGGATGTCGATGCCGCTCTGAAGCGCTACCAAGACTTCGCCGACCGCTTGCGCCCGTTCGTGACGGACACCGGCAAGTACCTCAACGACGCCACGAAGCAGGGCAAGCGACTGCTGTTCGAGGGTGCCCAAGCCACGATGCTGGACATTGACTTCGGCACCTACCCATACGTCACGTCGTCGAATGCGACAGCGGGAGGGCTCTGCACGGGATCCGGGGTCTCGCCGCGACTGCTGCACGAGATCGCGGGCGTGGCGAAGGCTTACGCGACGCGCGTGGGGGAAGGGCCGTTCGTGACGGAACTGTTCGGACCCGAAGCGGACAAGCTGCGGGAAGTCGGCAAGGAATACGGCACGGTGACCGGACGCCCGAGGCGCTGCGGGTGGTTCGACATCCCGCTGCTGCGGTACGCCCACTCGATCAATCACCTTTCAACGCTGTTCCTCACCAAGCTGGACGTACTGGACTACTTGGACAGGATCCCGGTTTGCACGGGATATCGCTACAAGGGCGCGACGCTGGACTGGATGCCGGCGATCGCCGAGGATTACGCAGCGGTGGAACCGGTCTACGAGGAACTTCCTGGCTGGCGGAGTTCGACATCGGGCATCGAGGCATACGACGATCTCCCGCAGGTCGCGCGGGACTACCTAACGTTCTTGGAAGACCGCATCGAGGTGGAGATCGGGGGCGTCTCGACCGGGCCGGGACGCGAGCACACTATCGTCCGCTCCGGCTCGGTCCTCGAGCGGCTCGCTCACGCCTGATCCAAGCTTGGTCCGCGCTGGACCTGCGGGGTGGGGATCCCATCTCGGCGGGACCTAGATCCGCGGATTTGACTGCCGAGGTCCTTTCGCCAGCACACCTCTTGCAGAAGCGAGGTGGACCTCTAGCGCGCCGTGGTCAGGTTGAGTTTCCAAGCAGCCGATGATGCCGTTCTACCGAATATTCCTCTCGGTAAACACGTACCGTACGATCAGCCAAGCTCAATCAAACTGATCTCTACTGCCCGCGCCGGACTTTGTCTGATTTCATCCTGAGGTTCTCTAGGTGATAGCGCATTGCCTCATCGGAAACACCAAAATGCGGAGCAAGCATATACACCTGCCTGTCACTCCTGAAGCGCCGCACGACCTCTTCGCGAGGCATCAGCAAGAATGCCGCGAACTGATTGGCGAAGACCTCATCCGAGATCTCGCCCGGCGTTGAGGCTGTGCCCCGAAGTTCCACGTAACCCTCGACATTAATGTAGTCTGCATCGCCCGCTCGGAGTATATAGTGGCCTAGCTCATGCACACACGTGAATCGCTTCCTGTTCAACGAGTCCGTAGCCTCAAGAACGATAACCGCTACATCTCCGGGGATCTTGCGGAGGACTCCGGAAACGTCTTGCGGGAGCGGTCCGCGCTTGACCTCAAGACCCATCCGTCGAGCGATCGTGAATGGATCGACGGGGATGCATCGCCGATTCCAGAAACGCTCCAGAATCCGACTGGCCTCGGTCTCTGGCCGTCTCTCGGGATGCCGATTTGATCCACTGAACAATGTCATCTGACCGGTCTCTCCAGACCCTGGCGCGTCTTCAACATAGCAGTCGTGGGTAGGACCGCGTCACGTCGAATTGTCCCTGTCGGCGCAACGGCTGCTAGCGCACGGCCGGCGGCTTGTGAGACAATGAAGTTGTTGGGGGAAGCGACGGGAACCGACGGGACGAGTATGGATCTGGAATGGGTGCCTTGCGACGGCCGGGAGTCTCTGGAATCGTATAGGACGTTCGCAATCATCGAATTGGCGCAACCTAGGTATGTGGACTGCAGGTGGATTTCAGAATCTCAATCTCCAGCAGCGAGCTGGCAGAGCGGCCGCAGTGTCAATCGCCCTACGATGGCATCCGAAATGAACTGCCCGCAGCCAAATGTCCATCGAGTTGAGCAAGCTGGCTTGCGAGCAAGAAGAATCGCCATCCACCCGGCAGCAACTGGACTGAAGCAGTTCTGGGAAATGCATTCGGCAGCCAGCGCAGGGAGTCGTGCGGCAGCCAGCGCGGCAACGCGCACGAGAGCATTCACGACATGAATGAACCGTGGAACACGGAAACGCAGGCGAACGGCGAGTTGGCTCGCGCGCTGTGCAAGCGGAATCCCGACTGGAACGCCAAGACCGTTCACGCCGAGCGCACCCGAGTGATTCAACAAGCCACGCCGGGCATGGGCAGCGGGGCGGGCATGAGGCCGGACATTCTCGTCGCCGCGCCAAACCGGCAGGCGGTGATCGTGGAGACGGAGTTCGCCCCTGCCCCGAGCGTCGAGAAAGACGCGACCGCTCGGTTGGGAACGATTTTGAAACAGGGCGGATCCGGGATCGAAGGCGTCTTGGCCGTCGTCTTGCCCGAGAGCCTGAGGACAGGTGATCTCGAAGCCATCGAGGATGCGCCGTTCCGCTATGCCACCTATTACTTGGATTCCGGCGGAATCGGCAGGCGGTGGCCGACCGGTCGGGAATGGCTGGAGGGGGGTGTGGACGACCTCGCCGACGCCATCGAGTACCTGTCGCTCTCGGAACGGCAGCTCGCGCTCGGGACAGAGGTTCTCGAACGGGTGGTGAGTCAATCGTCGGATCGGTTGGCCGAGCGAGCCACCGACCGCATTCTGGAAGAAATCGCGCAGACGTTGCATCAAGCACCCGGCAAGCAGACCGAACGCATGGCCGCTGCGATCTGCGTCTCGGCCTGCGTCTTTCACGCGGCGATCGAAGGCCAGCCGGGGATTCCGCCCCTTCCCATACATGAACCGGTGGTAAACAAATCTTTCCTGCTGCGGGCTTGGAGACGAATCCTCGATGTGAACTACTACCCGATCTTCGGCATCGCTTGCGAGGTAGTGGAACGAATGCCCACCAAGCTCGTGTGGTGGGTCATGGAACTATTCACGGCGGCTATCCCCGAACTGACGAAGCTCGGAGCGACCAGCTACCACGACTTGACGGGACGGATGTTCCAGACTCTGATCGCGGATCGGAAGTTCCTCGCCACCTTCTACACTTTGCCGCCGTCCGCGTGCCTGCTCGCGGAACTGGCGATCAACCGGCTAGGCGTGGACTGGACAGACCAAGCCGCTGTCGAAAACCTGCGCGTCGCGGATTTCGCGTGCGGCACGGGGGCCTTGCTCTCCGCCACCCAGCGGGCCATCTACCGGCGATACCGCCGGGCGGGCGGCGATGACAAGCTCTTGCACAAGGCCATGATGGAGCGCGTCTTGGTCGGTCTGGACATCATGCCCGCCGCGACACACTTGACCTGCTCGATGCTCTCCAGCACCCACCCCTCGCTCGTCTACGGCGAATCGCAGATTCACACGGTGCCCTACGGCATCAGCGGTGGCCGGACGCACATCGGTGCCTTGGATTTCCTCGATTCCGATCATTCCTTCTCACTGTTCGCCACGGGCGAGTCGCTCGGCGGCCGGGCAGCGGACAGCCGACGCGAGCACTCCGTCACGATCAAGGACGAATCCTGCGACTTGGTCATCATGAATCCCCCGTTCACGCGGCCCACGAACCACGAAGCCCACCATGCCGACATACCGGTGCCGTCATTCGCGGGCTTCAATACCTCGCACGACGAGCAAGCCGCGATGCAACGCAAGCTCAAGCAAGCTGGCGGGGGGTTTGGCAGCGGCCATGCCGGTCTCGCCTCGAATTTCTTGGACTTGGCGCATCGCAAGCTGCGGGACGGCGGCGTGCTCGCCGCGGTGCTCCCGTTCGCGTTCGTCCGCGGCGAGGCGTGGAAGGGGGCGCGCGAAACGCTTGCCGGATCCTACGGAGAGATTCACGTCACATCAATCGCTGCGACGGGAGCAACGGCGAGCGCATTCTCGGCGGACACGGGCATGGCGGAGTGCCTTGTCGTAGCCACCAAGCGGAAGAGCGGTTCCCCTCGCACGATGTTCTCCAACCTCGCTGCACGGCCCGCGACGCTCCTCGCCGCCGCCTTGGAAGCGAGATCAGCGAGGCGACGCGTCGTGACCGGCGACATTCGCGACGCGGGGGCTGCAGGCATCCGCTCCAATAGCGTCATCGAGGCCGCTCGCAACCTCGCTTCGGGGAACCTGTGCCTACCGCGGCAGTCGCGGGGAATTGATCTGCCCATCGTCACGCTAGGCGCTGTCGCGAAGCGGGGTCTCGTGCATAGGGACATCAGTGGCGGCCCCACGGACCGACACAAGACCGGTCCGCCGCAAGGCCCGTTCGTCGTGCGTCTCACCCGGTCCGGCGAGGTACCGACGTACCCAATACTCTGGAGGCACTCTGCCGATCACCAGCGAAGCTTCGTAGTGCAGCCCGACCGTTGCGGAGAGCCCCGGGCGGGGGACGAGGCGCGAGCGGCCGAGCGTTGGCATCAAGCGGCCTCTCGCCTGCACTCAAACCTGGACTTCCGGCTGAACTCCCAGAGCCTCGCCATGTGCCTGACACCGGAGAAGTGCCTAGGCGGAACTGCATGGCCGAACGTGATTCCGCACGAACAGCGATACGAGATTCCCCTTCTGCTCTGGTCCAATTCGACATTGGGACTGATCCTTTTCTGGTGGCAAGGGACAAGGCAGCAGCAGGGACGGGCGCGGATCACCATTACCAAACTCCCCGAACTGCCCGTGCTCGACCCTCGCACATTGACCGGAGACCAAACGGATCGCTGTCGCACGATATTCGAGGAGTTCAAGGACAGGGTGTTCCAGCCCGCGAACGAGGCGTACCGTGACGCGACACGCAAGGCACTCGATAGCGCCCTGTTCTTCGGGAGAGCGAGTCTGCTGCAGTTCGACCCCGACTTGGCGGAAGGGCTTGACCTGCTGCGAAATCAATGGTGCGCCGAACCATCCGTCCATGGCGGCAAGCCCACTCGAATCGGCGTGCATTGATCCATGTGAGGACGGATAGGTGACGCAACGAGGGTCGCATCAGGCGCAAATGCACAGCAAGTCTGAGCGGTGCGCGTAAGGTCGCCTCTTCTAGGTGCAACTGGAATCGCATGACCGCGCATGCGGATCCACGCCGACGCTTCCGCCAACAACTCCTGACCAACGATTGCCCGGATTCGCTAGCTGCGTCTCTACGTCAGTTTGAACGTGGGCTTGGATTCAGACGGCCCCGGCAGTCCGCTCTTCGCGTCACATTTCCGTTCTTCTCGCAAGCCTATGTCGGGTTTTTCATGGCCAGCATCGACACCGAGCGACTGTGTGTCGACCATGTAAGGCCCGCTTCGCGTTATCGTACCTCGATTTGGTGACGAGCGATGATGTCCAACTCGTCTCCGAAGAAGACTGTGGATACAATCTCTCCGCGGATCCGCTCGAGCTTTATCAGAGCACCATGGTGAAAGGTATCCTCGGCGTTGGCACGACAAAATGCCTTGACCGCATCCCCGCTGTGGGAAGTCGCAAAAACTTGAGCATCAAGCTCGCGAGCCAGCCTCAAGATCATTTTCCAGACTTCGAAATGAACACCATAGTGAAGTCCTCTATCGAGTTCTTCGATCAACAAGAATCCGCTACGGGCGTTAACTAGAGATACAATGATTTCAAATAATCGACTAATTCCAATGCCCATTGAGCGGAGCGTAACTGGACTCTCGGAGTCAGACATCCGAACGAACGGCCTCCGATGATCCGAGTTGTGGCCATCACTGATCATTGAAACTCCGGTAATCTTCGGTTCGATAATGTTAAGGCATTGAATTACAAGGTCTTGGTCCTTCGATAGCACGATACTGTCCCATAGCTTGCCTAAACGGGAAAAGTCTTGCGCCCCGTACACATCGACACCAACACAATGGCAGACTGGACCAAACGTTTCCTGACAGGAAAACTGTAACGAATTCTCGCCCTGATCTCGGCCACAACTGCTTGACGGCCAATTTAGAAGGTGTTCCTTCCGCTCGTGGTCGATTCCCACCACCAAGACGATGTCACCATCGCGATACTGCCCTTCGATCACGGTTGATTTCTGATTGCATTCACTGGGTACAACATTGGCTAGTTGCATCGTTATAGTCGAAGGAATAAGAGTGCCCTCTGTTTTGATAGAAACAATGACCTGATCGAGAGTCTGATTGGAAATACGGAACGGGTATCCATTGAATAGTTTCGCAACTAATGGCGGCTGACCTGTTGAGTATGGTGCTTGCTTGTCATCGAGTTCAATTCCTTCCCTATAGCTGACGACTTCATGAATCACGCGGGGTGAGGCTCGGTGGACAAGAATTCGAATCGCCTCAAGAAGGGATGTCTTGCCCGTGTTATTTCGGCCTGTGATTAAGTTTACGCGACCTAGGTCGCCGATACGTAATGCATGGAATCCTCGATACCCATCGACAGATAAACTCCGAACCCTCAGGGCATCCACACCGGCCCTTGCAGTCCGCTCCGTCACCGTCAGCTCAGGTTGTACCATAGTATCCGCCACTTCGCTCTTGAGTTCCCACGATACCACACAGCCCGTTCAATGACAACACCCTCAAGGGCGGTGGCTCGACATCATGCGGTCGACTGTGGCGGTGTCGTGGCAGTCCAAGTGCAACGGGCTGAACTGAGCGGGTCACGGGAACCCGATACCTGGGCAAGACCCGACAGCTACCGCCGTGGCTCGAAGTACGAGCACGGGCAGCTGGCAGGGGCGGAGAAGAATCGATCCTCGGTGCTACGTGGAGAGCGTTGTCAGCGCTCGGTCCCTAGGTTCTCGTACCACTTGATGTTCTTCGTCGCGCCGCCGATCTGAACGACATCCAATCGTCCGTCGCCATTCAGATCCGCTACCGCGCAGCCGGAAGCCGACATGCCCATCGGATCGAGGTCTTGGTGGAGCCACTCCGAACCAGCGTCGTCTTGCGCGAAGAACACATGCGAACCCGCGATTTCGCCCCGCGCACGGTCTCCGGCGACGATGTCGTCGCGGCCGTCGCCGTTGAAGTCTCCGACGCAGACTTCGTGGCCCTCCGTCAAGCGGTCGTAGATGACCTTGCGCTGCCAGCGGCCATCAGCGGCTTCCGTATAGACCACGACCTCGTTGCCGTGCCATGGCTCGACCGAAGTCAACATCCTCGTTCCGTTTAGGTTCCCCATCGCCACATCGCTCGCTCCGGCGGTCTTCGGTTCCGGCGCGCGGCCTGGGGACAGCAGCGTGTTCTGCCACCGGATTTCGGTTCCCGTCCCGGTGGGATCGTGCAACGTGATGCCGTCGAATCCAGCGGTCAGCAGTTCTTCGCGGGGATCGGCATCCCACTGGACAACCCGCACGCGGTGCAGGACACCTCTGAGCGTGTCATCAATCAGCAACCGCTTCCAAGGTCCGCGACGTTCCGGGGGCACGTGGTAGTACACCAGCGGAACGTTGTCCTCGTACTTCGGCGCTAGCGCCTCGGACCCGATGAGCGGGGCATTGATGAGCTCCTTGTCGCCATTCCCATCGACATCGGCCCACGCCACGTGGTGGGAGGTCGTCAGTTCGTCGACAGGCACGGACTTCCATGGTTCCCGCGGGTCTCCTTGATGCTCGAGCAACCACACGAGGCCCCGGCTCTTGGCGGCGACCATGCTGAATTCGTTCTCGATAGCGAGTTCCGGAATGCCATCGCCGTCGATGTCGTGAGCAGCCATGTTGACTAATCCGTTGAGGTCCTTCTGCAAGACATGCCGTTGCCAGGACGGATTCTCGTACCAAGGGAGTTCCTTGATGCGGGACGTCATCCCGAGCACGTCAGGGCGGCCGTCGTCATTCAAGTCGGCGACGAGTACGGCGTATCCGCCGGGCATCTCGGCTTCGATGACGTGCGTTTGAAATTCGACCGGAGCGGAGGCTGCGAATGCGCCCGCGCAAAGACCGCCGACAAGGAGGAGATAGATCAGTTGCTGGCGCACGCCGGAATGATACCACCGGAGCGACTCAAGGCAGGGCTACGAACCATCCGAGGCCGCGCCCCCACGGCACTGGTTTCGGTCCCGCCGGAGCCGAGGCACCACTGGGCGGTGCCATTACAATGGCCAGCATGCGCAGAGCCGCTGTATTGATCGCCGTTGCGGGGGCACTTCCGTTAGTGGGTGCCGAGGGGCTGATCCAGTTGATCGATCCTCTGGACGAGCCCCAGTTCTACTGCGTCGATGTTCCAGGGTTCCGTAATCGGGTGAACCTCGACGCGCCATTGATGGCGCACACCTGCAAGCCGGGTGCCGCGGACGAGCTGTTCACGCCTAACCACCCGGAGGCTGGCCAGCTTTACATGAAGGCGTACGACCGTTGCGCCGAGGCATCGTCCGCACGTGCCGGAGCGAGCGTCTCGCTCGCGCCCTGCGGTGCTTCAGGATCGCAACGCTTCGTGGTCGAGGCCGACGGCCGGATCAAGTTAGCCAACAGTGACCTGTGCTTGGCAGTTGCTGCCGGCAAGGGAGAGCCCACGGGCGGTCCCAGTCATTTGCGGAGGGACCTGACTCTGGAATCGTGCAGGACGGTACAGCCATCGTTGTCGCGCTGGAAGGCTCCGGCTCCCGATTAAGAGGACTCGAACCTGACCACCTGAGATGTCATGGGCGTTCCGCCATACTGCATCGCCTAGCAACGGTTCGCTTGGCGGACCGGTCTGTTCCCCGCAATTCGAGATGCCGGAACTGCACCGCTAGCCGTTCGTCCCCCCTTCCACGCCGATCCATTCGTCAAGCCTCTGCACGGCAGGTCGCTTTGAAGGGACTTCGTGGTGACACGAGCAGACACACCGCTCGCAACCAGAACACTCGTTGCGCCAGCCGCCACTCCAGCTCGCGCAAGGCAAATGGCCAGGCACGGCCTTGCTAGCTGCGAAACATATCGTCAGTTGATTTCGTCTGTCTCGTGTCTGGACGGCTCGGCCGAATGTACCGGTCTGACCGTCTGATCGCTTGGTAGCGGTGATCGATGAGCTTCTTGGTCTCGAGCATCTTCTCGATTTGAACCTGCTGGATGGATTTTCCCTTTCTCATGACTCCTCTCCCCGTTGCGTACTATACCAATCGAGAACACCTGCACCAACGGTGCGACCTGCGGAATCTCCAACTAGGGACTCAGACCTTCCAACAGTGCAAGTGCGGTTCCACTCGGTCCCTTGACGCTTGAGCAGAGCTTTTCGGCTGCTGCCTCGCGATTGATCTCAGGCTCGTGTGCTGGGTAGTCCGAGATTAGTTCAGCAAGTCCGTCATGCTTCAGGTTCTCGCTGCGCTTCGCCAGCCGCATACCGTATTCCGCGGCCATGCGCATGGATCGAGTGTCCACGGCAAGTCGCAACGGATCGATCTGGTCCAACAGCGGCTGGAAGAGCTGTTCTGTGAGGCTTGAAGCCGATTGCGTAGCAATGCGCAAGGCGATCCGCCCGCGCCCGTGGCGGTCAGACTCTCCGATGTCGTGTTGAACACCGATAGAGAACCTTCCCGTCACCCGCGGGCGATTGCCGTTCTGGTTCGCACAACTTCGCTCAGCCCCTGACCCGCGTGAATTCGCGAGTCAGAGGCTGGGCTGATTCCATGCCGGCGGCCTAGTCGCCGCTCGCGCCAACCGTCTCCCGCGGCTGGCTGCTCGCCGACGCGATCTGCACCAACTGGGGAGCCGCGGGCTCCTTGAGCACGTCCTGCCGGTACATCTTCATCAGCCGCGCCTCCTCTTCAGGAGCAAGCTTGGGCTGGGCGCCGTTGCCCGGGAGGGCTTCGCCAGCCGCCCGCGCCTCGGCGAGCTTCTTGTCCCGAGCCGCGATCTTCTCCTCGCGGGCGTTCTGCGGGCCGTCGGAGACCTGTGCGCCGCGCGCTGCGTGCTCGGCGTTGATGTGCAGGTTCTCGCTCAGCTGGGTGATCTCGTCGACCTTGCGCCCGCCGGCGTAGATCTTGTGCCGCCCGTGCTCGCCGTACCACTGCGACAGCGTCGCGGTCATGTGCATCTTCTCGATGATGTTCCGCCAGCCGATGCCCGTGTTGTACGCGCAGAACGAAATCTCGCCTTCCTGCGTTCCGTAGGGGATCACGCACATCTCCGTGCGCCGGAAGTCGTAGTTGAACAGGTCCTGGAACCACATGCCGGCGACGAACAGGAAGTTCCACGGATCGTTCCGGCGGGCGGTGCCCTTGCCGTAGTTCTTGCCGCTCAGGGCGAACGACTTGTCGAACTTCTTCAGCAGGTCGAACATCGAGAAGTCCTTGGGGGCCTTCATCGGGTTGTAGTTCTTCAGCAGGGCCAGCCCCATCTGCACGTTCGTGGCCAGCTTGCTGCGACCCGAGTCGGTCACCCGCCGGATGTCCTGCACGAATTGCGGCACGTTGATGAACTCCGGCACCGAGGCCATGTCCTTGGTCTGCTTGTTGATCATCAGCGCCGTGCCGACCCCGCAGTTCGGATGGCAGCCGCAACTGACCTGCCCCCACTGCGCTTGCGGCCCGTGCGCCAGGTCCGCCGCGTCCACGAAGCTGCCCATTACCGAGATCGGGAACCAGTCCCGGGTCGGCTCGGTGATGCCGACCTGCCGCTTCACGTCGTGCGCCAGGTGGCTCAGCGTGTAGCGCTGGCGCATCCGCCGCTCGTCGGTGATCTCCTCGTCGCGGCCCGTGAACGACACCGGCTGGAACGCGATGAACGCGATCCGGCCCGGGTTGTCGCGAGCGAACTGGATGATCGGGCCGACCTCTTCGTTGTTGACGTTGTTGACCAACGTCGTCACCAGCACGATCTCGATGCCGGCGTCGTGCATGTTCTCGATCGCCTTGATCTTGACGTCGAACAGGTTGCCGATCTTGCGGTGCTGGTTCGGCTCGTTGCCGATCCCGTCGAACTGCAGGTACGCGTAGCGCATCCCGGCGTCGGCGGCCGCTTCGGCGAACTCCGGGTTCTTGGCGAACTCGATGCCGTTGGTCGCGGCCTGCACCGAGTTGTAGCCGATCTGCCGGCAGTACTGCACGGCCTTGAGGAAGTACGGCGACATCGTCGGCTCGCCGCCCGAGAACTGGACCGACATCTGGCGGCGCGGCTTGATCTTGATCGCGTTGTCCAGAATCGTCTTGATCTCTTCCCACTCGAGCTCGTGGACGAATCCGACCTGGTTGGCGTCCATGAAGCACGGGTCGCACATCATGTTGCAGCGGTTCGTCAGATCCACTGTCAGCACCGCCCCGCGGCCCCACTTGACGGTCGACGAGCCGTGGTTGTGCAGGTCCTCGTCGTTATGGGCGCGAATGTCGCGGCCCGGGAACTGCGACTCGATGTGCTCGAGGAACTTGGCATCGATCGCCATGAGGTCCTCGGTCTTGCCGTGCCGCGGACACTCCTTGACCATCCAGATCTGGTTGTCCCGCTCCACGATCGTGGCCTTGACCTCGCCGACCTTCTCGGTCTTGAGGATCGAGTAGTCGACCTCGCCGTTCAGGATCACCTCGCGCGCCTCGCGCACACACTTCGGGCACAGCGAATCGGTCTGGCGCGGCCAGCCCAGCGGGGGCTTGGACTTCTCCCACGACTTGAGCATGGGCTTTTCGGACCAAGCCGGCGTGAAGGTCGGATTCGGGTCCTTGCGGGCGTCCAACTTGCGGGCGATTTTCCAGCCCGCCTTGGCGGCCCCCGTCAGGCCCCGCTCCAAGTACTTAACCGGTCTGAGCATGCGTGTTCCCTCCTCGAGATTCCACTCGCGCCGAGCGCGCTCCCGAGGGGGCTCCCGATCGCGATCGGCCGGCATCCGCACCCGCGTGGAGGCACTCCTGCCAGCCATACGCAAGAATATGACCTCGCCGCCCGGCCGCGCAACGGAATATCGGCGAATCGCAGAAATTCGCGGTTCTATGGCAGCATAGAGGGGCTGAACGGCTGTTTCGCGTCACTCGGGAGCGGGATGCGGCCGCGCCGCTCCACGGACGGCACCGTGCAGGACAGCGCCCCGCTCAAGGCTCGCGCCCGCGAACTCGGATTCGAACTGGCGGGCGTGGCATCCCCGGAGCCGACACTCGAATCCCTGTTCTACGCCGAGTGGCTGGAGCGCGGGTACCACGGCGACATGGGCTATCTGGCCGGACGCCGCGGAGAGCTGCGCTCCGACCCGCGCGCCTTGCTGCCGTCGGCTCGCTCCGTGGTCTGCGTCGGGTCGGTCTACAACGCCTCGGCGCCGTACTCCACGGAATTCGCGTCCGACCGCCGGGGTTGGATCTCGCGCTACGCCTGGGGCGCCGATTACCACGACACGATTAAGGCCCGCTTGCGCGCGCTCGCGGACTGGATCCAGATGCGCTTCGGACCCGGTGTGAAGAACAAGGTCTGCGTGGACACCTCGCCGTTGCTGGAGCGCGCCTACGCCCGCAGGGCCGGGCTGGGCTGGATCGGCAAGAACTCGTGCCTGATCGAGGAACGGACGGGGTCTTGGTTCTTCCTCGGCGAGATCCTCACCTCGGTGGAATTCGCGCGGGACGAGGAGGCGGCCTTCCGGTGCGGCACGTGCCGGAGATGCATCGACGCCTGCCCGACCGATGCGTTCGTCGAACTCGACAGCGCGAGCGGGCCGTCCCACGCGCTGGACTCGCGGCTGTGCATCGCCTACTGGACCGTGGAGTTGCGCGGCTCCATCCCCGAAGGGCATCGCGAGGGGGTCGGCCACCATGTCTTCGGATGCGACATCTGCCAGGACGTCTGCCCGTGGAACAACCATCGCCGGGCGGCCGTGACCGCGGAACCTGCCTACCAAGCGATCAACGAGCGACCGGATCTAGCCGAATTGGCGGGCCTTTCCGAAGAAGAGTTCGACCGCCGGTTCGGGGGCACGCCGGTCGAGAGAAGCCGCTACGCGGGGTTCCTGCGCAACGTCGCCGTGGCCATGGGCAACAGCGGCAACCCCGCGTTTCGCGAGGCGCTCGCGCGACTCGCGGAATATCCGGACGCCGTCGTCCGCGAACACGCCCGCTGGGCGTTGCAACAGTTGGGGGCATCCCCGCCGCGCACCGGCAGCGCCGGCGCGGCCCGCAACGCAGAGACCGCTTGAGCGGTCTCGCTCAGTTGCGCTTCTTCTTGCCCTTGCCCTGCTGGGGCTCTTCCTCTTCCGCTGGCTCGGCCTCGATGATCTCGAGTTCGACCTCGCCCTCTTCGGCGCGCGCCTTGGCGGTCGCCTCGTCGACGACTTCCAGCGCCACGGGCTGCTCCATGTAAGCAGCTCCCGACCCCGCCGTGAGAACCATCAGGCGATACCGCTTCATGTCCGTGCCGTCGGGCACGGTGAAGGCGATCTTGCCATCGGCCTGCTCGGTGACAGTCAGCTCGACGTCCTTGCCGGACGCCGTGAGGTACAGCTTGGCAACCGACCCTGCGCCGAGATCCGAGCCATCGGCGACCGCCGAGCCGCCCGGTGCCACGGCATCGGGATTGACGGACGCGATCCGGGGCACCGCGAGCGCCAGCGCGCAGGCCAGAGAAAGAAACAAGACTGTTAGACGGCACGCTCTCGCCATGACCATCCCTCCTTCCGGTGCATTGATCGTAGACTCTTGCCGTCCGGTATGCAACACGACCGGACGGAAAACACGCAACAGATACTACCACCGCGGCAGTACCCTGCGCCAAGTCGGGTCGATATGCTTGCGCATTTCCGCTTCGTCATCGCGCCGCCGGTACGGAATCGCAGCGTAGCGTGCCTTCAATCGCTCGAGCTGGTCGTAGTCCAGATCGACGCCCAGGCCGCCCCGGTCGGGAATCCGCAAGGCGCCGCCCTCGAATGCCAAACGCCCACCCGCGATCACTTCGTCCGCAGCCTGCCACGGGTAGTGCGTGTCGCAGGCGTACGTCAGGTTCCGGGTGGCGGCCGCCACGTGCGCCATGGCCATCAGCGATACGCCGAGGTGCGAGTTGGAGTGCATCGAGAGCGCCAGCCCGAATGTCTGGCAGAGCTTGCCCAAGTGCTGGACCTGGCGCATGCCGCCCCAGAAGTGGTGATCGCACAGGACGACCTGCACGGCATCTCGCGAGATCGCCTCGGGCAGATGGGCGAACGAAGTCACGGCCACGTTGCTCGCCAAGGGTGTGTCGATGCCCCGTCGCAGCAGCTCGCGGCGGGTCGCGGCCATGCCGTCGAGTCCGGCAGCTGGGTCCTCGAGATAGCCTCCGCCCCGCAGCTCTTCGCGCAAGCGCTCGCCGACCCGCACCGATGTCTCGACCGTCCAAGCCGAATTCGGATCGATGCGCAAGGGCATGTCGGATCCGAACTCCGACCGCAGCTGGCGGATGGCTTCGATTTCGTCGTCCGGATCGAGCACTCCGCCCTTGAGCTTGATGTCCCGGAACCCGTATTCGTCGACCATCGAGCGCACCTGCGCCACGATCGAGGCGGGCGTCAGGCACTCGCCGTACTTGTCCTCGCGCGCATCGGCACCCTCGCCGCCACCACCCGCGTGCTTGTAAAAGGCATAGGCCGAAAACGGCACCGCGTCCCGGCAGCGGCCGCCGAGCAGGTCGCACGCCGGGACGCCGGTGCTGCGACCGATCAGGTCCAGGCAGGCGGTCTCCAACGCGGAGTACGTGCGCGGCCCGGCATCGAGGGGATTCTCGCCGGGCGTGCGCATGACGTGGGAGCGCTCGGCTCCCGCGCCCGCGCCGTCCGCGAGTTCCAAGAGGTCGCCGGTGACGCGGTAGGCATCGGCGCCGACCACTTCGGGCTTGAGCTGGCGCAAGGCGTCGGCCGGACCCTCGCCGCCGTAGGTCTCCGCGATCCCGACGATGCCGTCCTCGCTCTCGACCTCGACGATGTTCCGCAACGCGTACGGCGCGTGCAACCCGTACGAGCTGCGTAGCGGCGGGTCGGCGATGGCAATGGAGTGAACCCGCAGATCCTTGATTTTCATGGGCCGAAGCAACCATTGTAGGAAGGGGGCGCGAGACCGCATCCCGCCCGCTGCCTCGAACGGCGGTTTGCGGGAACTCGGTCGCTGTCGCTAGACTGGGAGTGTCGTGGCGTGGATCGGAGGCTTTTCATCGACGCGACAGCACTGGAGCGCAAGCCGTTTCGCTTCGAGACGGCGATCCAACCGAGGCTGCTGGAGCTGATCGACGGGTGGGGCCTGGCCGGGCCCGCGCAGGTCGCGGGCAAGGCCGAGCTGCTGGACAAGCAAGGACTCCGCACGATTCGCGTCAAAGGGCGGCTGCAAGCGAACGCCGTCCATGCCTGCGACCGCTGCCTCAAGGATTTGCGGCGCGACTTCGACGAGAGCTTCGAGCTGTACTTCTATCCGATGGAGATCATCGAGCAGAGCGGCGAGACCGCGATCACGCGCGAGCAGACCGAAGTGGGTTTCTACGAGGATGGCGGCATCGGCTTGACGCAAGTGGTGCAGGAGCAATTGCTGCTCTGGCTGCCGGCCCGCTACCTGTGCGATCCCGACTGCAAGGGCATCTGCCCGATCTGCAAGGCGGATCGCAACGTCGAGCCCTGCGACTGCCGCGACGCGTTCGCCGATCCCCGCTGGGACG
The DNA here is from genome assembly GCA_965242865.1 of Candidatus Latescibacterota bacterium. Lineage (GTDB taxonomy): Bacteria > Latescibacterota > UBA2968 > UBA8231 > UBA8231. Next base: position 69,301 of record CBDETK010000008.1, on the reverse strand, counting down.
GCTTGCGCCATCTAAAATACAAGCATTGAGCCCGATTACCACCATCAGGAGCATCGAACCATGCCGAATCCCAAACGACGACATTCCAGATCCCGCACGGGCAAGCGACGCGCGCACGACCACCTCGTCGAGTCGGCAGACTCGCTCTGCTCGCAGTGCGGCGAGAGCACGGTGCCGCATCGCGTCTGCCCGAAGTGCGGCTACTACAGGGGTCGGCAGGTGATCGAGGTCGAGTCCGAGTAGCTGAAAGTGCTAGGAACCGGAAACCCCGTGCCGGAACCGATCACTGTCGCTGTCGATGCCATGGGCAGCGACGGAGCCCCTGTCGCCGAGGTCGAGGGATCCCTGCTGGCAGCCGAGGAATTCGGTGCCAAGATCCTGCTCGTGGGACGCGAGGATGTCCTGCGGAAGGAACTCTCCAAGTACTTCCCGGCGCGCGGCAAGATCGAAATCGTCCACGCCAGCGACGTGGTCACGATGCACGACAACCCCTCCAAGGCCCTCCGCACCAAGAAGGAAAGCTCCATTCGCTTGGCAGCCGAGCAGGTGCTGCAGGGACGCGCGGCCGGATTGGTCTCGGCGGGCAACACGGGCGCGGTCATGGCCACCGCCCTGAAGGTGCTCGGTCGCATCCCGGGCGTCTATCGTCCGGCGGTCGCGCAAACGTTTCCGACCGGCACCGGAGGGCGCACGCTGGTGCTCGACGTCGGGGCGAACGTGGATTGCACGGCGGCGATGCTGGTGCAGTTCGCCGTGATGGGCGACGCGTACACGCGCATCCTGTTCGGGTTGGAGCAGCCGCGCATCGGACTGCTTTCGATCGGAGAGGAAGAGCAGAAGGGCAACGAACTCACGCGGGAGACCACGCCGCTGCTGAAGCAAGAGGGGTTCCAGTTCGTGGGCAACGTCGAGGGGCGGGACCTGTTCAGCGGCAACGCGGACGTGGTCGTGTGCGACGGCTTCATCGGCAACGTGGCGCTGAAGGTCAGCGAGGGACTGGTCGCGAGCATCAAGAAAATGCTGATCGAATCGCTGGAAGCGACCGTCATGCGCCAGATCGGCTACAGCCTCGCCAAGGGCGCGTTCGAGGAGTTCAAGAAGCGGGTCGATTACGAGGAGTACGGCGGCGCGCCGATGCTCGGCGTGCGGGGCGGGGTGATCATCTGCCACGGCAGCTCGAGCTGCCAGGCGATCAAGAACGCGATCCGGGTGGCCGTGGAGTTCGAGACCGGCGGCATCAACCGCCAGATCGAAGCGAACTTGAAGCGCAGCCTCGAACGGACCTGATCCGGCAGCGCTCCGCGGAACGTTCCCGGGACTCAGACCTGCGCACTGCCCATCCGCAGGCAGGCTGTCGGCAAGGCTTCGTCGATCTTTCGGCCCAGCGCCAGCAGGTCGGCCTCTTCCAAGCTTTCCTGCACGGCCTCGAACAGCACGCGTTCCTCGGTACGGATGTGGCGGGTCAGGACGCTGCGCACCGCGAGCAGGGCGTCTCGCAGCCTGTCGTCATCGGCGGTTCGCAGGGAGTCGATCAGCTGGCGGATCTCTTGATGCTCGCGAATGAGCAAGTCGACCGCGCGCGGATCCGGGATGGATTCGCGCACGGCTGGAAACAGCACTCGTTCCTCGACCTCGAAGTGTCCCTTGAGCTCGAATTCCCAAGCGTCCAGCACCTGCTTGCGCAAGCGTTCCGGCTCGCCCGGATCCGCGCCTTGTCGCAGACCTCTCTCGATGAACACCCCGAGCGCCAACCCGTCGTGGTGCTGCCTCGAAAGCGGAACCAGTGCCGGGTGCCTCTTCATTTAGCGACCTGCGCTACTGCTGGGCGAGTTCCACGGGCTTGTAGCCGCCCTTGCTGCGGAAGTACAGGAAGAACAGTCCGAAGAAGACGACCAGCGCCACCGGCATGACCGAAACGTACTGGAAGGCGGCGGCCGCGCCGTCGTTGTCGTACCAGCGACCCATGAACGGCAGCACCAACGCGATCGCGAGATTGCCCGTGCCGCCCATCAAGGCCAGGGCCACCGGGCCACCCTTCGGGTACTGCTCCGACGTAATCCCCAGCATGCAGGGCCAGAAGTAGGTCTTGCCAACGCCGAACAGCGTGGCCGCGGCGAACGCGCCCATCATCGTCGACACCGAGCCCAGCGAGTACAGGCCCGCGGCCGCGAGCACCGCGGAGATCGTCAGCAATCCGAACGGCGAGAACTTGTGGGCCAAGGGCCCGCCGAAAAAGCGGAGCACGAACATGATGCCCGCCGTGTAGACCAGAATCAGGATGCCCTGCATGCCGGTCAGATTGGTGATCAAGGACGCCGTCCACTGGTCCGGACCCAGTTCCGTCGCGGAAGTCAGCCACATGCAACCCCACAGGGCGATGAACGAGGGCCTGAGCAGGTCGCGCAGCATGTCCCGGTTGCTCACGCCGGCGGCGACCCGCTCGGTCTTGGGAAACTCCTGGCCGCGAATCAAGTACAGGTAGCCGACCGCGACGATCAAGATCGTCAGCAGCTTGATGCGCCAGCCGAGCGTGGCTGTCGCGGGGGTGACAACATCGTCGCCGAGCCCCATCACCATCGTGATCAAGAACGCCAGCAAGCCGCCGACGATCAAGCCGCCGGGCCACCACGCATGGAGGACGTTCATGCGATGCGTCTTGTCTTCGGGGTAGAGCGTCGAGCACAGCGGGTTGATCACGCCCTCCACGAGCCCCTGCGCCAGCCCCAGAGTCAGCATCGCGAACCATACAAGCATCGTGATCGGATTACCGGTGATGGCCTCGATCGGGGCATCGGGAAACGGGGCGAGGACGATCACGAGAATCGCCGCTACGTAGAACCATCCCGAGATCGTCAGCAGCCGTCGCATCCCGAACACGTCGACCAAGGACCCGCCGATCAGGATCGACACGGTGAAGCCTAGGAACGCTGGGCTCAACAGCTGGCCCAGTTGCTCCTTGGTCAGCTTGAAGTCGACCCCGAGCGCGTCGAGCACGTCGCCGCGGATGGAGAACACCATGGACGTGGTGACGAGCGCCACGCAACTGGCAAGGAAGAGTCGGTCGCGATTCATGAAAATCCTCCTAGGGATTCGGCCAGTAAGCGTACCACACCGCATGCGAGTACAGGGGTCGAACTGCGGCCCCGATCGCCTGCCGAGCAACGGATTGCGGGCACTCGCTGCAACCGCGCCGATGCTTGCGCTTGGGGCGCGATGCAACGCCCTCGGAGGGCCGGTCCCGCGCGAACCGCCGCGATGGTTGACCGTACCGAGACTGAAGAAACCTTCACCGGCCGGGATTCGAGTTGCTCGGGGCACGGCACGGAAGGAGGAGGGTGAGGTGACGAACGTTGAGCGCGACATGGTGGAAGCGTGCGGCGGGCTCTGTCGAGTGGGAGCCGTCAGATCTTCGCCCGCGATGCATTGAAATTGCCTTCCCGGGTCTTGGCGAACGACGGCGGTCCGGCTCTCGAGCCCGACGCGTCCCGTCCATCCGTCGGTGATTGGCGGAAGTTGCCGCTAGGCGGCCCGGGGTAGGCAGAGAGGCGTCTACGGGACCTCGCTCGGCAGCGTTCCATGGACGCCGCTTGCTCGAGCTACCCGCTTCGCGGTATCGTATGACAAGGATCTTGTAAAAAGGAGGCTGGAACTCAATGCATGCCGATCAGCACGGACACTACGAGACGGTCATCACGGGTGGCGAGAAGGTGGAAGCGTTTATTCCGCCGCTACTGCGGCCGCGGCCGCCCATCGAATGGACAGCAGATCTGGTGGACAAGTTCGATGAAGCTGATTACGCGATCGAATGCTTGAGCGCTACGTCGGCACACTCTCGGGCCAAGTCCTTGCTGGCATTCGTGCTCGTCCGCAAGGAAGCGGTTTTCTCTTCCAGGATCGAGCATCTATTCGCCCAGATGCGGGACCTCGTGCAGATTGAGGGAAACCTCGTTGCGAAGAATCCGTGGGGCAAAGTCGACGTGGTCTTGAATCTTGTGCGCGCATTCGACCACGGACTCCGACGCCTTGATGAGGGATTTCCGCTCTCCCTGCGCCTGCTGCGGGAGACGCACGCGGTGCTGCTCTCGGGTGAGCGTGACATGCACTTGACTCCAGGCGATTTCAGGCGGAGCCAAGTCTGGATCGGCGGCAAGCGTCCGGGAGACGCCGCGTTCGTCCCGCCGCCGGCCGATCACGTGCTGGAGCACATGGGTGACTTGGAACTGTTCTTGCACGATGAACCCGAGTCGGGTCGAGAGGACTCGGCGCTGGTCAAAGCGGCGGTCGCTCATCTCCAGTTCGAAACTATCCATCCCTTTCTGGACGGGAACGGCCGGATCGGGCGCTTACTCATCACGCTGATCCTCCATGAAGCGAAGGTCCTGCGGGAGCCCCTGCTGTGCCTGAGTCTTTACATCTGTGTCCGCCAGCAACGCTACTACCACCTGCTGAACTCCGTCCGCGAGACAGGTGACTGGACACTGTGGCTTGAATTCTTCGCAGACGCCGCGATCTACGCGGCGGAATGGGCCTTGAAGGCCATCACACGTGCCAACGTTCTGGTCGCAAGGACGCGGGAGCAGATCCAGAGCATGGAAGAGGGAGTGCTGTCGGCCCAGATGGTCCACGAGGCACTGCTGGAGAAGCCCCTAGCCCCAGTGTCATGGCTGGTGGCCAAGACCGATTTCTCTGAGCGTACGGTCAGAAGGGCTTTGGATCGCCTCGTGCAACTCGAACTCGTGGAAGAAACCTCGGACATCAGCCATGATCGCGTATACATCCCAGGCGACCTGGCCGAAATGTTGCACGAATTCAACGACCTGAGGGAAGCCGAGCGGTCGGCGGAGGCCCCGAGCGGCGAAGAAGCATGAATTGACTTCGATCATGCGACCGCACCGGGCTCGGGACGGCGGGTAGGAACGCCTTGCGGCTGTCGCTTGCTTGTTGCCGGGCGATCGGCATGCTCCACCACCAGCTGACGGTACTGCACTGGCACGGGCCCGACCGTTTCCCGAGGCGGTGTCTGTGACCCCACTGGGGGTATCAGTTTGAGAGGGCGTGGATCGGTGGCACCATTGAAGAGTTGATTCCGGATCTCTCGCGCCAGCACCTCCGCCAGCACCTCCGCCAGCAGCGGGGGCACGGCGTTCCCGAGCAACTCCTGGACATGCGTGCGTCCACAATCGAATTCGAGGCCGTCGGGAAACGTCTGCAACCGACTCATCTCACGAGCATTGAGTTTCCGATTGGTCCGGTAGCCCAGATCCCCTTCATGATCTGTCGATTCTGAAGGCAGAATCGCTAGGGCGAACCTAAGCCTGATCCCGGCATCGCTGGGCGGACTGGTACCAAGCGTTACCCGATGACCGCAACCAAGTCCGAGCAATCTGCCTCAGACGACATGACGCCTACGGTCGGTCGCGGCAGTCGCTTCGTGACAAGACCAAGTGAAACAAGGCCTTTGGGTGAGCAGAACACTCGCCGGAGAGTCGTAGCCGGCCAGCGGCCGGGTTAATGGTTTTGGCCCCACAGCAACCGGGCACGGACGCAGCGAGGAGCGCTGTGGCGGGCTACCGCGCGGGTTGCGCGAACCTTTGTCGAATGGGCTGCTTCGTGGCGGACAACTAGCTGGGATCACGACTTGCACTGGCAAAGCGTAGCGTTCGGCGAGGGCACACTCGCGCGCGGTCTGGATCTTGGTGTTCCCAACCCGCGCGAGCAGTCCGATCTGCCCCAACGAAAGGATCCGATTGAGACTGATCAAGGATTCCGACAGCTTCCGCATTGGGGCTCAAGAGCTGGAAATCCCTTAACATTCTTAACTGGCCATAGGTCATGTTGACTGGTGCCTAGGTAATTACCAACCAAGTCACCTAGGGGAGATCCCTAATGAAGTCGAAGTATGTGATGGAATACTTCTCGAGTGAATCTGCGCCATTCGTCGTCATTCAAGAGGTCGTCAAGGATAAAGACGCTACGGACACCTAGCTGCTCGAGTCGGGTCTGCATTTCCGCCGTAACGACGCCTGCAATTAGGATGTTCTGACAAGTGGCAGGCGTTGCATCGAAGCTCTTCTGCATGGCACCAAGGCGCTCGAGTGCGCCAGCGGGGTCTTTGCCACCCTTGATTTCAATGGTGGCTAGTTGTCGTCCTAGCCGTTTGAACAGGATGTCGGGGTCACTCCCATAAATCATATTCACACCACCTGCGAGTACAAATTCAGTTCGAGATCCCTGCTCTACAATCATTTCATGCTCGCGCAGCCAGTCTTCAATCTTGGTTTTTATCAGTCGCTCGGCATCTTGGCCTATGGTGTTCCGGAATACTCCGTCGAGCGTTATCCCGATGCTGTGCATTATGTTTCGGTAGCCGTTTTCCAACGTCCAGTCAGTAGCTCCTTCGATGATCGAGGAAACGACGCTGTTGTAGAGGCGACAGACTGCTTTTGCGCTTTCCATCGGCAGGTTCTCAACCAAGCCCTTCTCCCAATACTTCACTTCAACTCCTACTGCTGTGCGCACCCTTTTCAATGGAAGCAGTGCGAGCCCGCGGTAATAAAGCGATGTTTCAGGGTGCATCCGCAGTAAGTCAGGGTGAGCAAAGACTTGCTGCAGCTTGATTCCTGATTTGGTTACGTACTCCCAAGCAGACTGGCTGATCAGCAGGTCTTCCCTGTCTTGGAAATCGAGCGGAGCGGGAAAGTCGTCGACGAGCCCTCTCATCTTGACGTCAGTGCGTTGTCTGATTCGCTCCGAAAGAAACTTCGAGCGCCGAATCAGGTCCTTGTGTCCACTCATCGTTCCCGAACCCAACGGTAGACGCACTTGCGGATCTCGCGACGTCCAAACCGCCCCATTTGTTGGCTCGCATTTCCCTTGCCACGAGCTAGTGTCCAGATTTTCGCGCAGGTGAACCCCGATTGCTCAGCAAGGTCGGCAAGAATGAAGTCGACCGGAATTTCCTCCCCATGGTATTGCACGTTGTCGTTGACCATGATCACGTTGCCACCCGGTCGCACTAAGCGCCCAAGTTCGGCCACTACGAGAGCCATCTCTAGGAAATATCCCTCCAGTAGCCGTATAACATGGCGGTTGCCAAGTTCGGCGGCATGCGTTCTCAGTATGCGTAGCACTTCGTGAAGAGCCGCTTGCTTCTCGTACCTAGTGACTGCCTGCTGCAGGAGGTCCGGCCTGTCAGCGTACAGGTCACTGAGTGCATCGAGTTTGCTCCGGTTTTCAACAGTTGCAGAGAGCATCTGTTGCCGGAGCCTAGCGAAACCAGTCTGATCTAGGTTCAGCCAAGCCAGTTCCAGCGCGTAGGTTCGGGTGTAGTCGTAACGGTTCGCATACGGCGGAGACGTGATCACCATGTCGAATGCCGCGTCGGGCATGGTTCGGAGCAGTTCAAGGGAGGAGCCGTTCACAAGCTCAGGGCTGCCACGGCCATACTTGCGCTTGACGAATTCCAAATCGCTAGCTATTTCTGAGAGACGTGATTCAAGGGCATCCTGAAACGACAGAATGGGGCCCTTGTGCATTCTGGCCCGCAGATTGCGCCCGGATCGGGTATCCCAGCGGAGGTACTGGCCGTCCTTCCGGGTGAAGCTCACGGCCTCGAGTACGGACATACAAGCAAGATTCACCAGCGTCTTCGCCGGCCCGTCCTCCATTCCTGCGATGAACTCACGGGCTTTCCCGATGGTGCTCTCAGTCTCGGCTGGAAAGGCCCCCTCGGTGATCCGCACGTGAGGGAAAGCATGGCTGCGTGCAGCGGGCCGCGCCGACCCCAACCGATTCTGGATAGCATCCGCGGCGTTCTTGATAGCCACGCTCGACAATCCGTTAGCAGCTGCAGCAACTCCGGCACCGGCGAGGACCCCGACCGGCATGATCTCGATTCCGGTGGCCTGCATTCCCCGACCGGCGGCGATCAGCGGCGTGGTGCCTATCCCAGCGAACGGATCGAGTACACGATTCGGCTTGTACTCATCCAGCAGGTAGTCCACCAAGGCTCTGGAGAATCCCTCTTTGTATTTCATCCAGCGCAGTCCGGGGACTTGTCGGTTGCCTTGGTACGAGACTGTTCTACGAGTGAACTCCGGGTCGAATGCGACCCGGCCCCCGAAGCGGTCGTTCAGCAGCTGGCGCGCCGTAGTCTCGCCAGCGTGAGGAGACGTGACAGGTGGAATCACAGGCTCTGCGATGATGTCGCGCTGTTCGTGCAACTGGGCTCTCGCCATGGTTTCGGGACTCGGGCGTCAAGGGGACGCGGGAAAAGGCCTACTTCTTTGCCGTCAGGCGAATACCATTATACAGTGTGCGACATGGACTGCAAGGATCCGAATGGAAGAAAGCTGTCAGACTGCCGAGGGTCGTCAGCAGATCGACCTGACTGAGACCCTATCTCGCGATTGCTGATCCACCGGCCTCCACCGAACCCTTGGACCCACCCCCTCAAGCACGACCGAACAGGCTCACCGCGCGGGTGGGTCTGTACAGGCGAACGAGTCCGCCGACTTCGGGTCCCCGCTGCCGTCGTACTGAGCGATCTGCGGATACGGACACAGCGGTCGCGTCATCTCGCTCCTGCCGTTGACCACCCTCGCGGCCACGAGGCGTTCCGGGGCTTCGCCAGATTCCACCCACTTCATCAGAGCGCCGAGGTAGTCGGTTTGGGACACCCCCAGACCCCCTCCGCAGTGGTACATGCCCGGCACCATGAAGAGCCGGTAGAAGTCTTCCACTCCCGGTCCTGATTCCTCCAGCACGGCTTCGTAGTAGTCGACGCCCATCATCGGATTGAGCGCCGTATCAGCCCAGCCGAAGTACATCAGCATCTTGCCTCCGGCGTCTCGAAATCGCCCGAGATCGGGATCCGTGGCGTCGAGAATCGAACGGATGAAGTCCATCCGATGCGGATCCTCGTCATAGTCGAACGAGCGCCAGTCGTAATCGGGGTCGTCGGGCTCGAAGGCCATGTAGCGCAGGAACGTCTCGGCGAAGACCTGCTGCCGGGAAGGTCCGTCCCCTTGGACCAGCCACCCGGCCCAGCCGCTGGTGCGCCGCCGCCCGGTTGGGGGAGCGGCTTCCGAGCCGAACGGAAATCCGGGGAAAAGCGTCTCGCCGCGACTGATCACGCCGCCGTAGACCTTCTCGAGCACCTCGATCTGGTCGGAGGTGAAGCAAGCCTCTCCGAGTCCCGACTCGCAGAGCGGCAGATCCCGGCGAGGGTCGAAGTCGCAGTTGCGGGGGTCGTCCAGGAGTCCGTCCTGCAGGCCGTCGAGCGTGTCGCAACGGCTGTAGACGGCGTCCGCCACGATCTTCATCTTGTCCAGCCCGATCCCCGAATTCTCCAACGCCTTTGCGTTCCATGCCCCGGAAATCTGCGTATCCGTGAAGTTCAGCACGGGAGCGCCGACCACGATCCCATCGAAGTCGCGGGGGAAGCGCTGGGCGGACATCAAGCCTTGCCTACCGCCGGTGGAACAGCCCTGCCAATAGCTGTAGTTGGCCGGGCGCCCGTAATAGGTCTCGGTGAGTTCCTTGGCGGTGACGATGGTCAGATGCACGGCCCGGAAGCTGTAGTCGATCTCCTTTTGGCGATTGTTCAAAGCGAACGTGGCCAGCGGTTCGTTGACCCGGTCGTGACCGGTGTTCGTGTAGACCGAGACGAATCCTTGCGAAGCGACTCTCGCGGACCGTTGCCTGCGTCCTCGCGAGTTTGGTGACGTCCCGGCGTAACCCCCGTTGCCTTGCATCAAGATGCGACCGTTCCAAGCAGCCGGCATGACGACCTCGAAAACGATCTCTGGCGGCAGAACGCCCACAACGCGGCAGCGTGCCGCGACCTCGTCGCCAGCTTGCAAGAACTCCGCCGAGAGGATGGAGTACGCGCTGTTGGTCAGTTCGCCGAGGCGCTCGCAATCTTCGGCCGATCCAACGGTCGCGCCCGACGCCGAACCGCCGGACAAGCCGTGCATCGAAATGCAGGCGAGAGTCGCTAGAACGGCGGATAGCCGCCAAGAACGGAGCTTGCTGCGCATGGGTCAACCCTCCTTCGTGCCCGTCCGGCCCGGCGACTCGCGGAGAGCCCGACCGGGACCGATCCGGACGTATTGGCCACTCCCTACAATGAAAGCAGGTGCAGTCAGCCCGGATGGCGAAATTGGCAGACGCAACGGACTTAAAATCCGTTGTCCGCAAGGACGTGTGGGTTCGAGTCCCACTCCGGGCACCATTCCCACCTTCGCCTGCTCGAGACCGATTCCGTCAAGAAGGCTTGGCACCGTCTCGCGCGCTCAATGCGTGAGCGCCTTCGTCTGCGTGGTACGAACTGCGCACCAGCGCCCCGGATTCCACGTGGCGGAATCCCAGTCGGTAACCCAACTCCCGGTACTCGTCGAATTCCTCCGGTGCGTAGAATCTCTGGATGGCGAGGTGATCGGGGGAGGGTCGCAAGTACTGGCCGATCGTCAGCACCGAGACGCCGTGGTCGCGCAAGTCCGACAGGGTGCTCCGAATCTCCTCGGAAGTCTCTCCCAGGCCGAGCATGATGCCGGACTTGGTCGGCATCGCAGGCACTTGCGCGCTGGCGTAGCGCAGCATGCCCAGTGACCGCTGGTAATCGGAACCAACGCGGACGGCCCGATAGAGACGAGAGACCGTTTCGACGTTGTGGTTCAGCACATCGGGCCGCGCATCGAGGACGATGTCCATCGCGGCACGAGCACCTTGGAAGTCCGGGACGAGTACCTCCACCGTGCAAGTCGGGAGCCTATCACGGATCGCGCGGATGACCATCGCGAAGAGTTCGGCGCCTCCGTCTTCCCGGTCGTCCCGATTGACGCTAGTGATCACGGCGTGGCGCAATCCGAGCTGCGCGACAGCTTCGGCGACTCGGCGCGGCTCGTCGTAATCCACGGTGTCGGGAGGCCCCTTCTGGACCGCGCAGAATCCGCAACGACGCGTGCAGACATTGCCCAGAATCATGAATGTCGCGCTCAGCCGGTTCCAGCATTCCCCGACATTCGGGCAGGCCGCGCTCTCGCAGACCGTGTGCAGGCGTAACTCCGACGTCAAGCGCCGCAGGCGCTGGTAGTTCTCGCCGGTAGCGGCGGGAGCGAGGAGCCAGCGCGGCCTGGGACCGGCCGGGTTCTCCAAGGGCTTCGCGTGCGGCGGAACCATCGGCTTGGCACGCAGGTTGCCGATCGGGACGAATCCACTCACGCTGTCGCTCGGGCGGCGGGCCAGTGGCGAAGCGCCGCGGCCCGGCACCTTGGCCTTTATCGTACAACCAGCTATCACTGAGTCTTCTCCAACGAGAGATGAGCCTCAACGAGGGGGTTGATTCCAACGAGAGATGAGCCTCAACGAGGCTCTGGAGGGGATGCGCGGATCATCGGAGGGTGATCTTGCAAATCGATCTGGCGACGCACAGGACCTTGGCGGACGTGCGTCAGTTCCTGGAGGCGACGCCGCCGGAGGCGACGCTGGCGCCGTCGCGCACGGAGGCGTACGCGCACGTGGAGCGCACGGTGCGGCGGTTCTCGTACTGGAAGCTGCCCAAGCGGGCGGAGCGGGGCTTGCTGCGGACGTACTTGCAGCGGACGACGGGGCTGTCGCGGGCGCAGGTGGCGCGGCTGATCGCGGCGTACATCGAGAAAGGGGGCTTGGCGGACGGGCGCAAGGGCGCGGCGCGACCGTTCCGGCGGCGTTACACGCGGGACGACATCCTGCTGCTGGCCGAGACGGACGCGCTGCACGGCACGCTGTCCGGCCCGGCCACGATGGCCTTGCTGCGGCGGGCTTTCGAGGTCTTCGGCGACGAGCGCTACGAGCGTCTGGCGGGGATCTCCCACGGCCATCTGTACAACCTGCGGCACTCGAAGGCGTACGTGCGCGTGCTCGGCAACCTGGACGGCACGCGCCCCGCGCCGACGCCGATCGGCGAGCGGCGCAAGCCGCGCCCGGAGGGCCGCCCGGGCTGGGTGCGGGTCGACTCGGTGCATCAGGGCGACCTCGACAAGGTCAAGGGGGTGTACCACATCAACGCGGTCGACGAGGTCACCCAGTACCAGTTCACGGGCTGCGTGGAGCGCATCTCGGAACGCTACCTGCTGCCGGTGCTGGAGCGGCTGCTGGCGTCGTTCCCCTTTGCCGTGCATGGGTTTCACTCCGACAACGGGTCCGAGTACATCAACTACCAGGTGGCCGAACTGCTGGAGAAGCTGCGCGTGGAGGAGTTCACCAAGTCGCGCCCGCGGCGCAGCAACGACAACGCCCTGGCGGAGAGCAAGAACGGCAGCGTGATCCGCAAGCAGTTCGGGTACGGGCACATCCCCGGGCGGCACGCGGAGCGCCTGGACCGGTTCCACCGGGAGGTGCTGGCCCCGTACCTGAACTACCACCGGCCGTGCCTGTTCCCGCACGTGGAGACGGACGCCAAGGGGAAGCGGCGCAAGGCGTACCGGCAGGCGGACATCCGCACGCCGTACGAGCGGCTCAAGGCGCTGCCGGAGGCGGCGCGTTACTTGAAGCCGGGCACGAGCTTCGCGGAGCTGGACCGGGAGGCGCACGCGCAGACGGATCACGCGGCGGCGCGGGCGCTGCAGGAAGCCCGCGAGGCGCTCTTCGCGGAGCTGCGGGAAGCGGCCTGAGCGCGGCCGCGTTCAGGCTCACTTCACGCTGGAATCGAGCTTTTCGCCTCGGGCCGTGCCGCGGGATCCGCGAGCGGGGTCAGCGGTCTGCGCCCTGCGGGCGCAGCCTTGTTAGCCGAAGGTGGGCTTTGCCCCCCGACCCCCCCAAGGTTTTCCTTAGGCATGAGCTGGCCCCGAGGGAAGGGCGCCCGAGGCGGTGGGACACGACTTGCAGCCCACCCTCCCGAAGGTCTATAATCACCCCGTTCCCGCGTCCCTTCCCTCGGCCCTCGTTCAGGCTCATTTTCGAATTGGAATGAACTCACTGCGAACGCACCAGTTGGGGCGAGTGACGGCCGCGGACGCCCGGCAGGGGGTCCAGTACCGGACCTCGCTACAATCAGGCCCATGCGGGGGTTTTTCCTAGGTTGGGTCTTGAAGGGACTGTTGGATGCATTCCAGAAGTCAAGGGCAGAGACAGAAGCGTCGTTGAGCCGCGAGGACGCGGCTAGGAACGCGCGGAGGAGCACCGCGATCGAAGACGGCTGCCGGCTCAGAGAGATTTTCACCGGCATGTCCGAGGAACAACAGCAGAAGTGGGCGGCCAAGGCGGATTTGTACCAGGACTACCGATTCAAATCCCCCACGTTCATCCCGCTGTGGGACAAGAACTCCACTTGGGGCGTTTGCGTTCCCGGCAAGCACGACGAAGCGAAGATCATGGATGTCACGGTCCGGCGTAAGGATGGAGCGACGACGGCCAAGCAGGTAGGCGTCATGTTTGCTGCCTGCCACGAACTCGAGAACAAGCAGAGATGGGTATCGGTTTGCATGATCATCGAGTAGCTTCGCTACGCCAATCAACGACCTGACCCGTCGCAGCAGATGCGACCCGGCTGCGAGCGCGGACGCGCGAGAGAACCCACCGGCCGATTCCGCCCACCCGGTCGCTACAGGACATGCGTAGCGCGTCCGTGATCCGCGCCCGCAGAACGAGCCGCATCCTGTCTGCCTGCAGCAATCGCCGCAGTCGGAAACACCTCGTCGCGCGAGACGCTCGACGGTCCCTTCAGGCAAGCCCCCTCGCGCGCACCATCGAGAGCGCGGTCACTCGCGGACAGCGGCTCGGTCCGATGCCTGACGCGAGGACTCCGACCGACCTCGGCTGGCTGGCAACCCGACGGATAGCGACCGCTTGATTAGTCCTCGCTAGTCAGGAACTTATGCACCAAGGCCGCCAGCACGCCGCCCACGGGGCACGCGATGAAGTAGACCCACAGCGACGAGATGGCGTTCGGGGCGTCGCTGAACAGCGCCGGTCCGAGCGACCGGGCGGGATTCAGCGAAGCGCCGGTCAGCGGCCCGCCCATCGCGATGCAGGCGGTCAGCGTCAAGCCGATCGCGACCGGCGCGAGGTTCCCGGCTTTGCCGCTCACCGCCGAATGGTAGATCGAATTCACCAGCAGGAACGTCAGCACCACCTCCACTAGGAACGCCTGCCCGAGACCGACTCCGTCGGCCGGCACGGTTGCGCCCAGCGAACCCTCGCCGACCACGAAGAACAGCGCGGACGCCCCGGCAGCGCCGCCGAGCAGCTGCACCAAGATGTAGCCCACCGCGTCGCCCGCCTTGATCTGCCCGCCGGCGAGCAGACCGATCGTCACGGCCGGGTTGATGTGGGTGCCCGAGATGTTGCCGTAGGCGAAAGCGAACGCCATCACGACCAAGCCGTGGGCGAAGGCTATCGCGACCAAGTTGCCGCTAATGGCTGCTGCGCCGGCCCCGATGAAGATCAGCGCGAAGGTTCCGATGAACTCCGCAACGAGTGCTCTGCTCTGCATGCTGAATCGACTCCTTTGAACGGATTCCCGCGCCCTCGGGCGCGTGAGAGTTTCAGCATTGTATCACCGTCGCGAATCGGCCGGGACGCTCGTTCCGTATACTGCGAAATGCAGCAAGCGGGACTGGAGAGACCGTGACGCTAAGGGCTCCAATGGACTCTGACAAGGCACCGCAGGGCGATCTGGAGCGGTTCTTGGATCCGCGATACCTCGATCTGGACGAGGTGCTGGACGCCATCGAGCACGAGGTCGCGCTGAGCGAGAGCCGCTTCCGCCAGCCCGGCTTGGAACTCCGCAAGTGCCCTCCAGAGCGACGCAAGCTGGCCATAGCGATTAGCGGCGGGGGCGCGGCCGGAGCCTATAGCGCCGGCCAGCTCGAGGTGCTGCTCGACCGCTTGCGCAAGCGGGGAATCAAGGTCGGCCTGCTCGTCGGCACCTCGTCGGGCGCGGTCAACGGTTACGGCGTCTTCGTCGAGGAACTGGGGATGCGGAACCCGCAGTACGCATCGGACCCTGCCGTCCAGCAGCCGTACGAAAGCTATATCGCGTCGGTGTGGTCCTACCTTGCGCGGGACAGCAAAGCGTCCCGCTGGGTTGTGGGCGGCCGGTCGTGGCTGGTGCGTCTCTTGGCCCGCGGGCTAGCGTCGCGCTGGCAGACTGCTTGCCTCGCTGTAGGACTGCTCCTTCTGGCGGCCCTGCTCCAACCGAGCCTGTTTCTGCCGCTAGCGCTCGTCGCGACCCGCCTCGGGAATCCGGCGTCGAACTGGATCGATTCCAGCAGCCTCGTGGACGCGCTCCCGTACCTGTTCGGCTGGTCGCTGGCCGCGACCGCGGCGCTCGGAATCGCGGCAGCGCTCGTTTTCCGGAAGTTTCGGGCGGGACTGTTCGGCGACGCGCCGATGCTGCACCTGCTCGCGAACACCGGACCGCAGGGCGACATGCGACGCACGCGCCCGATATCGCGCGGCCAAGCCATCGACGAAGCCCGCGTACTCAGCCGGGACTTGGTCGGCACTTGGTACCGCCAGCAATCCGAAGCCCCCGAATTCATCGTTGCCTCGACGGATATCACGGCCGGCCGTGGCTGCCTCTTCACGCTGGTCCGCCCGGAGACCTACTCCCAGTTGCTGCGTCACGAATGGATGACGGTGCAATTCGGATCGGATTCCCACGACACCAAGGAATACGGTGCGGAGAGCGACGCGCTGTTTACCCTGTCGCAGAACTTATTGCAGACGCTGTGCGCGTCTTCCGCTGTGCCTGGGGCCTTCCCGACCCAGAGGATCGGACTCTACGGCGCCGACAAGCGACGCATCGCCTATCACCACTTCGTCGACGGCGGGGTGCTGCACACGAGTCCGATCCACATCGCGATTGACGCGGGCGCGACCCACGTGATTTCGCTGGAAATCCTGCCCTTCGGCGAGAAGCGCTCGCTGGAGAGCGACGACACCGGCGAAGAGGGCTACGGCGCCCTGAACGCCGCCATGACGACCTTCGCGACCGTGCTCGAGCGAGCGACCGAGGAAGACATCCGCCACACAGCTTCGTGGAACCGGTTCCTGACCCAGCGGCCGGGCAGCATGCGCCCCGGCAAGGGCACGGGCAAGCGCCAGCGTCGGGTCGTCCCGATCTATCGCGTCGCCCCGCGCGAACCCCTCGTCGGAACCGTGGAATTCGAGGGGCGTTTCGCCGGAGGACGCCAAGCGGTCACGCTCCGCGACCTCGTGCGACGGGGCATGCTCGACATGCAGGGCAGCAACATTTGGACCGCTACAACGGCGCACGATCCCAGCTGGCACCCGCCCGAGTGAACGGACGACTACCATAGTGGGCATGCTGCGGATCACCATGAAGTCCTGTGTCGCCGGAACGCTCCTCCTGACCGCGGCCGCTTTCGGCCAAGTACCGGTGGTTAACATCGACGAGGCGATGCCGCCGCCGGGCTGGGCGCTCATGGAGCGCGCGCTCTTGGACGCGAATTCCAAGGCTGTCGAAGCCTTCGCCGCGCGCTACCTCGACGAACGGGGCTACCTGCTGCACACGCCGCGCTGGGGCACGCTTGACGGACCGGACGACGCCATCGAGACCTTCTACAACTGGACGCTGCTGCATGCCCTCGGCGGCTCGGATTCCGTCTTGGAACTCTACAAGCGCGGCTTGGAGGGACACCTGCAGCAGTACGGCGAGCTCCGCACGGAACTCACCACGCTGGCGAGCGAGGGCGCGTACCGCGAAGAATTCATCACCCAGTCGGATTGGTTCCACACGGGCGAGGGCATGAGAGCGTTCTTCCTGATGGGGCATGCGGACCCTCATGACGAGCGGTTCGTGGACCGCATGGAACGGTTTTCGCGGATGTACACGGGCGAGGATCCCCGGTACGGGAACTACGATCCGCAAACCAGAATCATCAAGAGCATTTGGAACGGCAGCTTGGGGCCGATGCTGCGCCGGGCGACCGTGTACGACTGGGTGGGCGATCCGGTGCCGGGCAAGTTCCACCTGCTGCACAACCCGGCCCGGACGACCAAGCTCCTGGACCTCGAGCAGTGGTACCCGCGCATGCTGGCGCACTGCGACGAATATCTCGATTCGGTCGGTGACAACTTTTTGAATCTAGCGGCGACCCTGCTGACCACGAACGCGTACGCATTGACCGGCAAGGACAAGTACCGCGACTGGACGCTGGAATACCTCGACGCATGGCGGGAGCGGGCCGCAGCCACGGGCGGGATGATCCCGTCGAACATCGGGCTGGACGGATCCCTCGGCGGGGAGCACGACGGGCAGTGGTGGAAGGGCACGTACGGCTGGAACTTCACGATCTTCGACGGCGAGCTCCAGCAGATCGCCCACCGCAACTACTTCACGGCGGCGAGCTTCCAAGGCTTCGCGAACGGCCTGCTGCTGACAGGCGACCAAGCGTACATCGATGTCTTGCGCAAGCAGATGGACCTCGTGCTGGACGCGGCCAAGGTAGTGGACGGGAAGACGCTCTTGCCCATGATGTACGGCGACCCGCGCGGCTACGCGTTCGACGGGGAACCCGAGTTCTATCGCTACCAGCCGGTCACCTACTCGGACCGCCTCGCCGAGATCTACCTGTGGTCCATGCAAGACCGAGACCTCGCTCGCATACCGCTAGCGGACGAACGGTGGATTGCGTTCCTGCAAGGCGCCGATCCGAGCTACCCGATCCGCGCCATGCAAGAGGACTTCCGACACATTCGCGATCGCCTCGCAGCGCAGCGGAATGACACCACGACTGCGGAGACAAGGCTTGCCGACTACCTGCTGGGGATCATGCCGGCAACCACCGAGACCTTGACTCGGCTGACCACCGGGGGATATTTCGCCCGCGGCCGCATCTGGGTGCTGCACAGCCGACTGCGCTATTTCGACCCCGAACGCAAGCGAGCCGGCCTGCCGCCGGACGTGGCCGCCTTGGTACACGAATTGCGGGACGACTCGGTCGCGGTCACGTTGGTCAATGTCAACCAAGCGGAAGCACGGGAAGTGCTCGTCCAGGCGGGCGGCTACGCCGAGCACCAGTTCACAGGCGTGGACGATGGCGAAGGAAGCGGCATGCGGAACATCGACTCCAAGCTGATCGCGGTGAAACTGGCGCCGGGTGCTGGACGACGTCTCGAACTAGGCATGGATCGCTACGCCAACATGCCGGACCTGTCATTGCCGTGGAACACTCCGTAAACGCCAACCCTTCAGGATCCGCCCCGACGTCTCGCTGGCTGATCGGTTCTATGTCGTTAGCCCTTTGCGATTTGCGCGTACTTGCAGCCTATGCATCAGCCATATCACCTAGATCCTATCCAACGAATTGACTCGGATTACTAGACTGTGAAACGAGATTCGTCACGCCAATTACTCAATTTCGACCTGCTTGTACATATTGTACCTTAGCCCTTTAACACGCTAGGAACACGCCTTTTCACTCCGTCAGTTGAATCAAATCTCAGTCCAACAGAGCGGACTTCCCTCAAACTGATGTATGACTGGTGGCGATTTTCTTCAGGGGTGCATCTGCAGATCTAAGCTGACATCGTGTTGAGCCCTATCCAAGATCATCTCTTGGATTTTGAGTGGTTGTGCCAAGACCTCGATACCTGATGGGGTTTTCCCGGTCTTCAAAATGCTCACCCAATAATCCCGATTCTGCTTTGCTCCAAAAACTGTCGTTGCTAAACTACCATCAATCCAGCATGGCAGGCCAGCCAAGTTGGAGAGGAAGTTCTCCATTCGTGTCCACACTTCGTCAGGCAAGCACTTATGTAGGAGTCGATCTTCTTCCTCATACGCTCCCGTCCAAGCAAGATAGTTAGTGATTACGAGCTTCAAATATCGTACAATGATCGCAAGTACTTCCTCTCTAGAGACACGCCAAGCACGAAGATGATTCTCGGGAATCTTCTCTCCTGCGTGGACACGGGTTTCAAGGCGTCTTCCGCCGATTTCGCGATCCCAATTATTGATTAAGAACACTTCGGAAAATAGAGACATGATTTTAGTCAACTGTTCACGCTCCAGTTGGCGGGGATTGAAACCCTGCTCATACCCCTCATCGAGTGGTGTATCTAGTGCTTTTTGGTAGAGGAATTCCTTGAAAAACGAGCGTTCAACCGTATGATATGCCATCGGGAGCTGGTTCGATCTTCCAGACCACTCGACGAAATCCAAGAGCTTATTGTCGGAATTACGCGTAATTCGATCTCTCTGTGCGTCGATGATATAGCGAATCATTTCACGGCTCTCTCCCCTAAAGAATTTGACTAGGTCCTGTTCAGAAAACGAAAGATCGTTATCAGGCAATCTCCGCATTTGCCGAAATTGGTTGACACGCTCCTCATAGAGCGTGTTGCCTAGGTGGCGCATGACAGCGGAATCGAATGCCACTTGGCGTAACTTGCCGCCTGCATTAGTGTTGGCTTTGAGCAGTACATTTGTATCGGGACAAACGAAGACGCGGACCGGTATAGTCCTAACTCCCAATAGTATCTGGGCGGCAACCTTATGTTGCCCATCGAACAGACGTAGCTTACCCTGTGTCTGGCTGTTCGCTTCGTCTGGCTCCCACCATCCAAGAGCCATATGAAGCTGCGGGCGCCTTGCCAAGAACTCTTCGATCAGATTCCTGATGTTCGATCCTATGCTACGAGGATTGATCCGGTCATCGTGATGTAGATATTCAAGAGGAAACTGTGCCACAAAGGAATCCATATTGCTCAGTTTATCATGCATCAATCGTTCCGTATATACTCCCTCATTGCCGCTGTTTGGCAAACTATACTTGACACGATCATTCTCGACCAAAAGTCTCAAGTCAGCTTTACTGCCATCATGTAGGGACAAGACATCCCCTAGATCTGCTCCTCGCTTCCCCTGTCTACGCGCTTGTTCTTGCAGTCGTTCAAACTCCGCTACTCGCCGGGCTACCTGCAGATTTGAGGCACCCTTACTGCGATTGCACTTGGCGTGCGTCAGAGCGAAGTTGCTTGGGTCATCGAGTCCGTCCTCCAATAGCGGGTCAATGTGATCGATGTCGATCTGCCCCTTGTGAAGGTCTAGATCGATCTCGCTCGTGCAGATGAAACAGCGACGATTCTGCAGCCTGTGAAGCTGGCGCACGAGTAGCTGGCGGTCTTCCGAGCCGAGCGCAGACAGATAGCGAGATTTTGCCATTCGTGCCCCACATAGAACAGGCTGCCGGTTATTGTTTTGGCGATCTGTGCCGAGGCCGTACGCGACCGGCGACGGTGCCCGCTCTGAGGTGTCAGCTTACCATTGCTGCAGGTCGGAGGTCAAGTGCGAGTGTCGAATGCAGGTGTGGCCGCCCCGGTTGATTTGCACGCGGGATCGAGCATGCGTTCAGGGCACCGGCAGGGAATGTGGTAAGTCGTCATTGACGATTCTGGGGAAGCAAGATATCTTTTCGCGAAGCTGAGAGTCATCTGGGCGAGCAATCGTACTAGGCAGGCTCTCTCAGAGCCAAGGCTGCGAGGCCCGCTGCTTGTTGCTAGAGGTGCAGCGAAACAGCCTGGGGTCGATTCGAGAATCCTGGCCGGGGCCTCAGAGGACATGACCTCTGGCCAGTTGAGAATGATTAGGACTTTTGGCTCTTGAGCGCGAGTGTGGATGCCATCGGAATCCCTAATCAGCTTGGATCGCATCGTTCGGTCGGGGCGGATCGGACTGCTGGCGGCAGATTTGGGGCAACAAGACCTCGGCCGCGGGCGAGTGCGCCCTCGCCGAACGCTATGCGTTACCTATGCGAATCGTGATCTGTGCCGACTGACCGCCACGAAGCCACCCGCTCGGACACCGCTCGTGCGCACCCGGCGCGGTAGCCCGGTGTTACGCGCTGGCCGGGAACGGATCCCCCGCTACGCTCCGCGCTTGCCCCACTCTGGCTGTCGGCAGCCGAAATCAGTCACAGCAAGCTCTGTTGCTCGCTAATGGGGTTGGCGTCTCGACTCATTCGACGGTCTCACATCATCAGAAAGCGAGTCCTGCACTCCAGCAGGCACGCTACGGTGGCGCGAGCATTACTTCGGCAGGATTTCAGATCTTGCCCGGTCACCTGAACGCTAGGTACAGCATGCTCACGCCGCCTGTCAGCACCCGCGCCTCCACACGCTCGAAACCGGCGTCGCAGAGCAACGTCCGGACCGTCTCGGGCTCCGGGAACCGGGCGACGGATTCCTGCAAGTAGGAGTAAGCCCCGCCGCTACCGGATATCGCGTTGCCGAGTCGCGGCAGCGCGTGCTCGAAATACGCGTTGAACACCGCTCTCCACAGCCGCGATGTCGGCTGCGAAAACTCCAGGATCGCCAGGCAGCCACCCGGAGCGAGCAAGCGCACGAATTCCTCGGCCCCGCCGCGGTAGTTCGCCAGATTCCGAAAGCCGTACGCTATGGCGATCAGATCGAGGCTGCCGTCGGGCAAGGGCATGCGAGAAGCGTCCGCTTCCACCAGCGGGAAGCGGTATCCCGCGCGACGCAGCTTCTCGTCCGCCCGTTCCAGCATCGGTCGGCAGAAGTCGCTCGCTAGGCACGGCTGCGCCTGCGGGCTCTTCCGCCGTGCGCGGCCGAATGCCAGCGCAACGTCGCCGGTACCGCAGCAAAGATCAGCGATGCGTGATTCGTCCCGGTCCAAGTACGGGCGCACGGCGCGGACCAACTTGCGCCGCCAGTACCTGTCGATCTGGCCGGAGAGAAGGTGATTGAGCAGGTCGTAGCGCGGAGCGACGCGACCGAACATCTCGCGCACGACGCGCGACACGGCTGCGGAATCGCTCGGTTCCACGCCTGCGGGCGCCGCGCCGCGAGCTGTCTCGGGCATGCCCACCAGCTATCCTGCTGACCCGCCCTTGGTGCGACAAACCCGCAAGGCGTGCTTGGTCGCATTAATGACTTGTTCCTGGGGCGGGGCGACTTCCTCGCAAACGCTTCCGATCCCTTCGGCCAGCACGAAGCGCGCCTGCCCTCCAACAGACTTCTTGTCGCCCGCGACCCGCGACGCTATTGCGACGGCATCCAAGTCAGACAAGTCCGGCAGGTCGCAGTAGGAAAGCACGGTCGCTTCGATCCTCTTGCGTTCGCGCGTCGCGAGGCGGCCGCGCAGTTCGGACAGCCTCGCAGCAGCGATCATGCCGAACGCGACAGCCTCTCCATGCAACAGGAGGCTGTATCCGGTCTCCGCCTCCAAGGCGTGACCGAGCGTATGCCCGAAATTCAGGATGCGACGCAGGCCGCCTTCGCGCTCGTCACGCCGCACCACGTCCGCCTTGATGCGCACCGACTCCGCAATCATGTATTCGACAGCCTTGCTCTCTCGGGCCAGAACGGCATCCCGCTCC
The DNA here is from genome assembly GCA_965242865.1 of Candidatus Latescibacterota bacterium. GTDB lineage: Bacteria > Latescibacterota > UBA2968 > UBA8231 > UBA8231. The sequence continues at coordinate 46,952 of CBDETK010000008.1, read as the reverse complement.
TTTTCCATGAACTCGAATAGCTCCGCGCTGCGGATGACGCCATGCTTCACAACTTCCTGCACGCCCGCGCGATACTCCCGGTCCGGCAGGGTCTCGAGAATATCCGGGTCGATCAGCACGAGCTTCGGCTGGTGGAACGCGCCCACCAAGTTCTTCCCGGTGGCGAGATTCACTCCGGTCTTGCCGCCCACGGAGGCGTCGACTTGGGCCAGCAAGGTGGTGGGGATTTGCACGAGATCGACGCCGCGCATGTACGACGCGGCCACGAATCCGCAAATATCACCCGCGACCCCTCCGCCGAATGCCACCACGACCGTGTGCCGATCAGTTCCCGCGACATGCATCGCCTCGCACAGTTGCTCGACCGTGGCCAAACGCTTGCGCGGCTCCCCTAGGGGCACTGCGAGCACGGCCCAGTCCGCGTCAGCCAACCCGCTCGTCAAGTAGTGCCCTTGAGCGTCCCAAACCGCTTCATCCGCGATGACAAACAGCCTCCGTTCCCCGAGCGCTTCGCGGATATAGACCGCAGCCTGCAAGAGCGTGCCAGCTCGGATGCGAACCTCGTAGCGTCCAGAGCCTGTCTCGACGGGAACGAACATCGATGTCCCTTTTGTACCATGGGCTTCGCGGCGGACGGCGCGACAGGCCCGCGACGGCATGGAAACGGACATTCTGGTGTGCGGCGCGGGGGTCGCCGGACTGAGTGCCGCAATTGAGGCTTCCGCGGCCGGCCGGGTGCTGGTTCTGACCAAGGATCGCCTGACCGAGTCCGCCACCGAGTACTCGCAAGGGGGCGTGGCAGTCGCGCTGAGCGACGAAGACGAGGTGCGCCTGCACGAACAGGACACGCTGCTCGCCGGCGCAGGGCTCTGCGACCCGCGCGCCGTTCGCGCCTTGGCCGAAGCCGGTCCGCGCAGGATCCAGCGACTGATCAACTGGGGCGCCGAATTCGACACGGCCGGCGGGAAGCTGACCTTCGCCATCGAAGGCGCCCACAGCGTCAATCGCGTGCTGCACGCCGACGGCGACTCGACCGGACGGGAAATCGCCCGCACGCTGTTTCGCAAGGCGCAGGCGATCGAGGCGATTTCTTTCCAAAGTTTCTCGTCGGTGGTCGACCTGCTGATGGAGGACGGAGAGGTCTGCGGGGCCGTGGCGTGGGACGAGAAGCAGCGCGAGCTCGTCCCCATCCATTCCCGCGCCGTCCTGCTCGCGACCGGCGGCATTGGCCGGGTGTATCGCGAGACGACAAATCCGGTCGTGGCGACCGGCGACGGCGTGGCGATGGCCTATCGGGCCGGGGCCACGGTCGCGAACATGGAGATGGTCCAGTTTCACCCCACGGCGCTGTTCTTGGAAGGTGCTCCGCGCTTCCTGCTGTCAGAGGCTCTGCGAGGCGAGGGAGCGGTGCTGCGCAACGCGGACATGCAGCGCTTCATGTCCCGCTACCACGAGAGCGAAGAACTGGCGCCACGCGACATCGTCTCGCGCGCCATCGTGCGCGAGCTGGCGCGCTTGCGCAAGGGTCCGGTCTATCTCGACCTGACCCACCTCGCGCCGGGGCACGTGCGCAAACGCTTTCCGCGCGTCTATCGAACCTGTCTGGCGTACGGCGTGGACTTGGAACTCGAACCGGTCCCCGTCCACCCGGCGGCGCACTACGCGATGGGCGGGGTGGTGACGAGTCTCGATGGCTCTACCACCCTGCCCGGCCTTTTCGCGGCTGGCGAAGTCGCTTGCAACGGCGTCCACGGTGCGAACCGCCTGGCCAGCAACTCGCTGCTCGAAGGGCTCGTATTCGGAGCGGAGGCCGGTGAAACCATGCGCTCGAGAATCGACGCGCCCGTGCGGAGGCCGAGCATCAAGCACCGGGGACCGGCCAGCGCACTGCCCGGCAACGCCATCGCCAACCTGCGCCACCTCGCTTGGCGGCACGCGGGCATCACCCGTTCCGGGGAAGGCCTCCGCGCGGGCCTCGAGCAACTCGACCTGCTGTCGACGCTGTTCGAGAAGGGATTGGCGCGGAGCAGCCGGGCCGGATTCGAGACCGATAACATGTACCAAATCATCCGGCTGGTGGCGCGCTGCGCCCTAGGGCGAGAAGAAAGCCGGGGAGGCCACTACCGCTCGGACTTCCCGGAGCCGCGATCGGCATTCCGCAAGCATTCGCAGATCCGCCGGGGACAGGAAGTACGCTTCGTCGATGTCGAGGCGGAATCGTCTTGAGTCGGCGGTCAGTACTCCAGAATCCACAGGTTGCGGAACATCACGAAGCTGTGCAGATCGTGCAGCTGCAGGCCGATCGGACCCTTCTTGGGCCGCTCCGGATCGCCGGGATGCTCGGAGGCCAGCACTCCGTTGACGTACACCCGGATCGCATCGCGGCGCGATTCGATATTGATCCGGTTCCACTCCCCTGGCACGTCCAATCCATCCGGGGCCCTCACCAGTCCATAGATCGAGCCGGTCGCCCATTTGCCGGTGTACTCGCTGTCGATCTGGATCTCGTAACCGAGCTTGGAAGGAGTGCAGCTGTAATCGGGTCGCTCCGCGATGCCGCAACGCGCTTGCGAGGGATCGCGAATCGAGATTCCGCCGTTCCCGGGAGTGTTGACCCAGTATTCGAGATGCAGGTCGAATTCCTCGAAATCACGCACTGTGTAGAGCCACGACTGCCGCGTGCTCCAGCGCACGAACGCCTGCCGGTCGATCGGGCCGGTACCCTGCAATTCCTGTTGGCGATCATGGCCGAACGAAGCAACGACCACGCCGTCGGAGCGCAACCGCCAATGGCCGTCGCCCAGCACCCGCCAGTCGTCCAAGCCGTTGCCCAGCAGATCCTTCCAGTCCGCGGCGGGTGCCGCCGCCGCGAACCCGAACAGCGCCAAGGCCAGCAGCATTCGCCTCATGTCAATTCGCTCCCGTCGTCCGGCGCAACGGATCGGATCCCCCTCAACCCGCGTACTGCACTTCCTCTTCGATCTCGAAGGCGAAGCGATCCCGGACGCGCACCTTCAGTTCTACCACTAACTCGCGAATCTGGGTGGACGTCCCGCCGCCCCGGTTGTAAAGCAAGTTGGCATGATACGAAGCAATCTCGATGCCGCCGTTGCGCATACCCTTCGCGCCAACTTGCTCGAGGAAGAACGCTGACGCCACCTTGCCGCCCCGCACGGCCCGCTCGGGAACGATCGCGGCGGCTTGCGGCGGCAAGGCGCTGAGGTAGAGATTCTTGAAGATGCTGCCGGCGCAACGCATGGTCGGAGGGAACTTCTCGTCGCGCACCGCTCGAATCTCTTCGGCGCGGGCCCGCAAAGCGGCCGAGTCGCCCCGCGGCAGCTCGAGCTGGACGCCAAGGATCAACCAGTCCTTGTTCCGCTTGAAAACGGATTCGCGGTACTCGAACTCGCAGTCCTCCGAGCCGAACGAGCGCAATTCGCCGTCATCGAGAAAATCCACGCGACGCACGAACTCGTCGAGTTGATGCCCGTACGCGCCCGCGTTCCCGTAGACCGCTCCGCCCACCGATCCTGGGATCCGCGTCAGCGTGTGCATCCCCTCGAGACGGTTGTCGATCGAGAGGTCTACCAGCGCTTGGAGACTTCCCCCTGCCTCGGCCTCGATCACTCCGTCGCGACACTCCAAGCCGTCCGCCACGTACCGCGCCACCAAGCCTCGGAAGCCGGCGTCTGACGCGACTACATTGCTCCCGTCCCCCAGCAGGTAGAAGGGTATGCCGGCTTCCCGTGCGCCTCGGAACGCAGCACCTAAGGCGGACGGCGTCCTGGCCCAAGCGAACAGGTCGGCGGGACCACCGACGGCGAAGCGCGTGTGGGCCTTCAACGGCACACCGGCCTCAACGTGCAATCCGGGTACTGGGTCGAGGCTTGCCGCCAAGTCCGAAACCGATTCGGTCGCGTGATCCAACAATCAATTGTAGGGCGGATCGAGTCACCCGCCTCGCGCGTAGCCCCGGATCCTCCAAAGATCCCGTCGCAGCCGAAGATTACGTGGAGCGGATCTTGCCAGACGTGTTGGGCGGCAAGGGCACCCGTGCCTGCGTTCGAGGTCCGAGTACCCCGAGCCCGCCGCAAGCAGTTCGATTCGCCCCGACCAAGCGATCCGATCGAGACTGCTGAGGGATTCCGCCAGCATCCACACCCGCACTCAAGAGCTGGAAGCCCTTAACATTTTCGACTGACTAGAGGTCATGTCCTCGGTAACTTGGTTTGATCTGCAGCCCAATATGCGGCTCATTCCAGAGTTGATCAGGAGACCGAGCTACTTGAATCTGTTGAACATATGGAAGCATTACGAAAACTGAAATGAGGAACAATGGTTGATGGTAGTCCGCCAAGATCTCTTCGTATACTGGTCCATGTTCCCTAAGTCTCTGCCAAAATGTCCAGAGTACATCCTCCGAGTATGCGAACGAATGACCGGCGGATGTAATCTGCAGTCGCACAGGATTACTCTTGAATTGTGCTACAAATTCGTGTTGCCTGTCGATTGTATGCAAAGGTCTTGCGTTCGCCAGAATATTATGCACATCTCTCAACACGCAGTCAAACGGAAGTGACGGAGGATCTTGACGCAACCAAACGGCGATTCGCTCTACGTCCCGGTGCCTTGGGGGAGTCGTTGTAGGGCGATTCAGATATATGAAGACTGAGATCGGAATGCTATTCAAGTGATCCTCCATGAGTGGTCGAACCTGAGTGTCATAGTCCAGTTCTCCATTTCCGCAGCCGAGGGCGGGGAATGCGATTGATGTAATGCCAACATCTGCGTAGTGGCAAACAAACTTCTTGAGACCTGCCTCGATATATTCGAGCCGAGAAGGGGCTTTCCAGTGCTTTTTTGTTGGGAAATTGAGAATCCACTTCTGATCGGTCTTGAATAGGTACAATTTTCCAATCGCTAGCTGTCCAGACTCACAGAAGTGTTGATATCGACTGAACATCTCCGGATAAATCCGTTTGAAATCTAGCGCAATGCCCTTCCCCATTACACCGACAGTATTCACGGTGTTCACCAAGACTCTAGCTGGTGCCTCGAACAGGTTGCCGTTGACGTAGGTGATCATGGCCCGACTTGCACTATACCTTACGGAGCCCCTGTCAGCAATCGACCGCCGCCGTTAGCGCGTTGCGCCTCGTGCCACCGCCCCGGTCCGGCGGAAAGCGCAGTTTGCCAGTGATGTCAGTCTATTCTGCATCAAGGCGCGGATCCGCGACGGGCACCGAATCCACCGACGATCCCATCGCGCTCAAAGACACCGCCCACGTGCGAATGATCCGTGCCGTACATCTGGCCATCGATCACTCCGGAATGGCCCTCTGATCGAAACCCGCCGCGCTCCAATGGCACGGCGGACCATGCCATATCGGCAATTGCCGTTCTGGTCTGCATGTCTTGCAAGCCCGTGAACGCGACATCGACCATCGGATCCGCGAAGTCTCCGATCGTCAGCGTGGCGATGCCCCCAACCTGATTCCCGGAAGTTTCGCCATCGGTGATGTCGAAGCCGAGCACGTCGCCCGTCCAAGTAGCAGCGCCGCCGACGGGGTTGCTGAGTTGCGCTGCGCCGAATGCGAAGCCTGCGGTCAGCGTCAGTCGCGTATCCTCGGGTCCAGTCCTGTCGTAGCGCAACACGCCGAAACCGCCATCGGGCAGCGGTCGCAGCGTATAGGAACTGTCTCCGTCCGGCAGTTCCTCAGACCCTGTCAGTTCGCCTCCAAGGATCGTGCCGAGCCAATGCAGGGATGCCGAGCGCGTTTCTTCGACCCACTCGAAAGTTGGTAGCGGCGTTCCAAGAGCCGCGACCCTGTAGGCATGCTCTGCGATTGAGAATGCCACTTCTCCTGCTTCTCCATGCACTGGGCGTAGCCGGGAGTCGAATGGCACTGCGGACCCGCTCACGCGGCCAATCACTTGGAACGCGGTTGCGGCCGTCCCAACAGTCGGTATGCTTCCATCAGTCATACCTTGACCTGTCTGCTGCGGCGACCGGGACGCTCCGAAGGCACCGGTGAGCGCAGGCCGAAAGAAGGTTCCCGCGACTCCATCCCCAGTCGGGCCGTGGAATCTGCCGCGAATCCAGCCTCCAGTGGTCTTGCCATGGAATGCTCCACGCCTGACCGGAACGCGATTCCAGTAGATGTCGTGGCGCGGCCGCCCCGAGCCGTCTTCCCGCAAGTTAGTCAGCGCGACGAAGGCAACCGGATCGGCGAAGTCATCAATATGCACCAGCGCGTCGCCGCTCACCGTGGTCGCCCGATCCAGAGGATCCATGGCCGCGACCGCGCCGACCCAAGTTGCGCCGCCGGTAGGTGGATTCATGTTTGCTGCCAAGCCGCCGGAATACACGCGGGCCTGATCGGACGGGCCGATGAGGAGGCCTCTAAGGGACGTATGGTCCAACGTGTCGTCGCGTTGAAAGCTATCACGGTACACGTACGCTTGGCCGTCCTCGAGCCAGACTGTTGACAACCTCGCCTGCCCGTCAAGGGCGCGCGTACTATCCGCTGCCGAATAATCCAACCCCACCCGCGATGTGCTCGCAGCTCCTCGCTGGAAGCGCACCCCTGCATCGAAACCCACTGCGATCGATGCCGCGGACTCGGTCGGCGCGATCACAAGCCTCGGATATACCGCGTCAGTGCCATCACTGTCCGGGATGAGTGTGTCATTGACTCGCGTGGCCCCGAATGCACCGAGTATCGATTCGATAGCGAACGCGCCGCCCACTTCCTCGCTCGCCGGCCCGAAAAATCGTCCGCGCAAAACACCGTCGGCGTCCGCTACTTCGAAAAACCCGTGCTCCACGGGAATACCCCTTCGCTGGATGACCGGGTGATCGTTTCCGGTTACGACATCAAGCAGGCCGCTGAACTGGACATCGACGTGCGGGTCCGTAAAGTCCTCCAGAAAGATAGCGACGTCGCCGAGGATCTGATTGCCACGCGTCTCACCCTGGCCGATATCGATCCCAAGGACCTGCCCGTGCCAGCGCCCGGAACCGGCAGCCGGATTGGTCGCAGGAAAGAATCCGAGCGCTTGGGCGAGGATTTGCGGCTGCCCGAATGACAAGAACGGACCGAGGTTCGGTGGAAGTCCGATGATGAAGCCCGCTATGGTCGTTCCGCTGACAGGTTCGTCGAGAATCACACCTGAAGCATTGGGCGGCGGATCGGTGATCGAGACCTGAGGGAACGAAGGGAACAGGGACTCGCCGACTAAGTCGATTAAGGTGCGGTACTTGGGCAGGTCCGCGGTGTTCAACGAGTGCCTAGTCGCCACGGAGATATTCGTGGAGTCCAAGCTGGCAAACTGGGATACGGATTGGTACGAAAAAGGACGATACGCCCACAAGACAGCGGAACCTGCATCCATCAACGGAACATTGATTTCAACGGTCGACCCTCCCCCCTGCAGAGGCGCCTGTTGCGCGCGGGCCAAGCCGCAAAGCCCCGTGGCCGCAAGGAATACAAGCGTGGACCGGTGCAGAACCGCAGTGGCCACGGTCATGTCGTGCATGGCACTTATCCTAAGCCCTGCCCACTGGATTCCGAACAGCACCCCGGGGCGAGCGAGTCGCCCCCGGTCTACCGCGTATTGGCCTGCAACTCCGGAAGCCCGATCCACTGAGCAGGGGTCAGCCGATTCGCTCTACGAATCGATCACCACCTCGGCAAGAGGCCCGTCTGCCGCAGTCGACCGTCGGAGTCCCTACTGGGAGTCGGTCACCACGTCCGGCTCGGCGGGCTCGCCATCGAGGACTGGCGTGGGGCCGTGGAAGTAGCCCACGCGGTGGCGCAAGCGCAGCTTGTCATACGGCACTTCGACCCGTATCCGGTGATAGATCCCGCGTTCGTTCAGGTTGTTGGGGTTGTAGCTCAAGCGGTACTGGCTGCGGATATCCTCGCCGATCTTGATGATGGATTCCTGCACTCCGCTGGTCGTGCGCGGGCTGAAGTCCCGCCCGCCCGTGCCGTCCGCCAGGATCTCGAGCGGGTTGTCGAAGATCAGATTCTTCACGCCCCGCACGAGGTCGATGATGATCGGAATCATGTTCGGCGTGATGGAGTAGCTGCTCTGCTGCTGGGCGGTCGGGGTGCTGGGCGTGCCCGGCATGGTCGGTCGCACGACCACCCCGGCCGGGATGTTCGGAGGACGGACCTCCGGCTTACGACGCAGTCGCGCCGAAAGCGTCGACAGCCGCACCGCGTAGAACGTCATGTCGTATAGCTGCGCCGTGCGGAGGCTCTCCCCGAGCCCGATGCGGCTCCCGTTGTTTTGCGATTCCGAAATCAGGACGATGATCTTGCGATGGTGCTGCGGCCGCTTGAGGAGCATGCGGATGGCGCTGTAGACAGCGTCGGCCATGGCCACCGCGGACGTGCCGATCCGCATCGTCTTGAGAGCCTCGTCGATCTTCTTGGTGTCATTCGTGAAGTCCTGCATCAACCTGATGCGGCTGTCGAACGTAAGCACCGCCGCCTCTCCGTGCTCGCCGAGGACCAATTCCGTGAACAAGTAGGCGGTCTTGCGGATATCGCCTAGGATCCCTTCGACACGGTCGCTGGTCTGGACGCAGATCACCATCGAGATCGGCAGGAAGCTCACGTCGAATCCCACGACTTCCTGTTCGACGTCGTTGTCGAAGATCGTGAAATCCCCCTTGATCATGTCGTGGATGTACTCGCCCTTGGGGCTCCGCACCGTGACCGGCACCGTTACCTGGTCGATGTCCTCCAGAAAGATCGCGGGCTGGTCCGACTCGAACAGCGTCTCGGGATCGAACAGGTTCCCGTCGTCTTGGCCGAACGCTGTCGCCGCGCTGCAGGTCAGCGCGACCAGCAGCCAGATCAACGGTCGGCAGTTGGGTCGGGATCCGGTCATCGCCCGCTCGATGTTCAGTCTAGCCCACCGGCGGCGGACTCAGGGCCGGACGTAATGCCCGCTCTTGCCCCCGGCCTTCTCGATCAGGACGATCGAACGGATTTCAATTCCCTTGTCGAGTGCCTTGCACATGTCGTACACCGTCAGGGCAGCGACAGACGCCGCCGTCATCGCCTCCATCTCGACGCCGGTGGCCGCTTGGGTAGCAGCGGTCGCAGTGACCACGACGCCGCTCTCTTCGACTTCGGCGGTCACGTCCACATGAGACAGCGGCAGGGGATGGCACAGCGGTATCAAATCCGCGGTTCTCTTGGCGGCTTGGATGCCGGCAATGCGAGCCACCTCCAACGGATTGCCCTTGGGGTTCCGGGGGAGCGCGGCCAGCACCTCCCGGCTCATCGCGACGAACGCCCTTGCCGTGGCGACACGACGGGTGGCGGGCTTCGCGCCGACATCCACCATCGAGACCGCTCCGCTCTCGTCGAAGTGCGATAGCCCGCTCATAGTGGCATGACCTCGATCCATTCGCCAGCTTCCCACGATTCGCGTTCTTGCGACGCAACCATCAGGCAATCCGCGCGGGCGAAGGCAACGACATCGCCGGAACCCTGGCCCCTGTCAGGACGCACCGTCGCGCTTCCGTAGGTGCCGGACAGGCGCGCGCCGATGAAGCGCGTAAGGACGGGCTTGTGGCGGAAGGGCTCGGCCAACTGCGCCCGCTGGAATCGCAACGGGGATTCGTTCGCGCCACCTAGCAAGTCGACCGCTATCGAGGCGAACACTTCGAAGGTGACCATGGTCGACAGGGGATTCCCGGGCAAGCCGAATACCGGCGTGTCGCCGACCCGCCCGAACACGAGCGGCTTGCCGGGCTGGATGCGCACCGAGGTGAAGTCGATCTCCGCGCCCAAGTCCCTGAGCACGCCTTCCACCAAGTCGTGCTTGCCCATCGAGACACCCCCGGAGAGCAGCAGCAAGTCGCTGCGCAAGCCCTCTTCGAGGCGTTGCCGGGTCTCGTCAAGCCGATCCCTCGCGACGGGCAGGATTCGCGGAACGCCACCCCTGCGCCGGACTTGAGCGGCTAGGGAATGGGCGTTCGAGTTCCGGATCTGGTAGGGCTCCGGCTCGGATTCGACCGGCAGCACCTCGTCCCCGGTCGACAGGATCGCCACTTCCGGTTGCCGGTACACCGACACGGCTGCGCACCCGACCGTTCCGAGCACGGCGGTCTGCGGGTAGTCGATCCGCGTTCCGGAGTTTAGTACGCAACTGCCTCGAGACACCTCGGATCCGGCCTCGATGAGGTTGCGGCCGGAGGTGATTGGCTGGTGCAACGTAACTGCCTTGCCGGTCCGGCTGGAGTGCTCGACCATGACCACGGCATCGGCATTGCGCGGACCGGGCGCTCCCGTCATGATTTCGACAGTCTGGCCGCGTTCAAGGGTGAACCGCGAGGGCTCGCCGGCGCGTGTCTCGCCGATTAGTTCCAGCGTCGCGGGCACCTCCGCTACGTCCGCGGCGATGACTGCGAAGCCGTCGCGGGCCGAGCGGTTGAATGGCGGGTAGTCCCGATCCGCGATGGCGGCCTCTGCGAGAATCCGGCCCGCGGCCGCGTCCAAGGGCACGGTCTCGGTAGCGGGGACTTGCCTGAGGGCGCGGATGCGCTCAAACACGGCGTTGCGGGCTTCTTCGAAGCGCAGGGGCGGCATGGGGAGAACCGGCACTGCGGGCCGATGCACGGTTCAATCAGAGTTTCGCACAGCGGTGCCAGACGGATTCTGGGCGTGTGCTTGGTACTCATCGATGTCGTCGTTCGTGGAGGAGAAGGAGCGGGCGGAGCACGGGTCGTGGCCGATACACGTTTGCCAAGGCTCTCCACGATCCACAGCGAAGACTGATCCAAGCAAGACCGAATGATGGAGGCACGAGCAAGTCGGTGCGCTCAGCAGACTCGCTCAACCGCCCGGACCAATCGAGTGCGTAGCCATGTCGAGAAACTGACGAGGGCCAGGGTCACGCGAACAGGGGCGATGCCCAAACCGGCTGACTCGCGCTTGGCGCGGAATTGTCCCCGCAAGCACCGAAGCGCGAGTTCCGAGTATCTTCCGTATAGGCGCCCCCGTCCCTTTGTCGCGAAGCCCGTCGCGACTCCAGACCGCTAAACGGGACTCAGCTTGGGGGGCGCATCTGGCAGCGTCGGGCTAGGTGCTGCGTCGATCGGGTGCGGCAGCGGGATGGCGAAGTTGGCGAACGCCTCCAGATCCCGTTGCTTGTCCGAAAAGCGTCTTCGCCCAGCACCATGCTGCACGCGTAACGTCGGGAAGGCTCGACCTCCAGTGCAAGCGCTGGCGGCATTTCCAAAGGTAGAGCATTCACCGCTCGCTCTGCGCAAGTTCAGTGAAGTAACCCCTTGGCGAGGGTAAGCGAGAACACCATGTCCTTCCTCGATCCAAGTACTCAAGCAGGGATCCTTGCACTGCTTAGGTCGCGGTACGAGTATCCAAAACAAGTTTGTATCTGCTATCGCGACTGCATGCATCAAACTGACCTTTCTATTGGAACCCCAGCAGACGTTTGGTTTCTTCCATGAAGAAAGAGCGATATCCTCTCGGTACATTTAATAGATTGCCATCTTCATCTACCCCCAAGTTGTGAATCTGAGAACTTCTGCCATCGGCACTCAATGCACAGTAAGCGATGGAAAGCTCGTCGGGCTGAAGTTTTCCCTCCATGACGCATATTCTGAAGCGATCAATAATGTGATCACTGTGGGTCTCAATCAAGAATTTGTGTTCGCTTTCAGCCATAATTTGGGCTAGGTTCGCTTGGGCTGACGCGTGCAGTTGAAATTCTGGTTGTTGTAGTACGAATGTCGTCGGCTTCTTCTGGTCATATAATGCGGACAATAAAGGCAGAATACTCTGTACTCCATGCCCCACATTGACCAAGTCTTGCCATCCACTCGGTGTCTTTACTGACACTTCATTGCGTCCATTTTCAGGGTTATGGCGAATTGAAATGTCCGCCCATAGCTTTAGATTTCTGCCTGCATTAGCTAGATGATCTGAGTGATCTATTGACATATTGCTCGAATAGTCTGGCACACTCGAATACGAACGGAGTCGTTCTCTAGTTGACACATTAAGAGCTTCAACGAAGAATGAATGCTGATTTGGCAACGGTAGATCGGATCGAAGAATAGTCATCAATTTTGCAAATTTTGGGGCGATTTTCTCTACCACCCCCGGACCTACTCGTGCCTTCAGCTTCTCTAATTCTCCATCGTACGGAATGCAACCATGATTTGCGTACTGTGATAACCATATCAAGATCGGCGCATTCGAGATATCGCGACAGTCAAGATCAAAACAGATATCGGGACTTGTGAATCGCAAGGCCTTGAAATCGTTGACCAGTTCCATCTCGAGCATTTGATAGTTCTCTCCCGCCTTCATTGATTCGAGTCTCACCTTCTTGGCAATCGGATTTCTATTCGTGTCGGGAACGAAGTGGACCGTGATTTTTGGATAGAAGTGCCCTTTGAATCTTCCACCTATTGTGAAACTAGGACTCTCTGAACGAGCAATACTATCAAAGTCTCCCATACAGAATGGAGCCCGCCCAAAGTAGTTCGGTTCGCCGCTTCCAGCTAGGCTTGCGATTTCAGCAAGCGCACGATAGCAACCAAGAGCGGTGGATTTTCCAGCACGATTCTCACCTACTAGGATGGTAATTCTACGAGTGGAGACAGACTGTAGTCCGTCGAAGCATCGAACATTCCCGATTCGTAGCTCTGTGATTGTACTCATCAGTAAAGTCCTTTCGGTCGACGAAGTACCGAAAATATCCGGTCTCGGATGTTTTCGGATACGCCCTGCGGTTCTGTTGGTGGAGAATTGCTGGTAGACCCGCGGATGAATGGACACCGGTATTGGTTTCCTTGCGCTGTACTCTCGGCTACTGAACAACTTGTGGCACACCTTGCCGCACTTGAGAGGCAGCCAAGCACGAAGCTAGCGTTACGGCCGAGCACCTCCGAAACAGTCATTCCGGTTGACTCTGTCTCGTACGGGTGGCTGTTGACGGAGAAGCTAATCTTCCTCATGTCGGTTCCGATCGGAGCACCTCTCGGGATCTTGGACTGGCCACGCTGTCCAAGTCGCTAGACTACTCCAAGCCTTGGACCCAGTATACAGTAGCAACGCTGAGGCGATGCTCCAAGCGGGAGCAAGATCAATGCTCGGACTGCCCGGTTTCGGCTGCAGGGCCTGAGCGAGAGTCTTGCGTCCTGCACCAGAAGCGAAAGGGCCGACCCGGCCCAGTCGCGGGGCTTTCGCGGGCGGCGGCCAGTCGATTCCGCGCACTGCCCAGCATCACCCGATGCAACACTTTATGCGTGAGGGTAAACCACGATCACGAATCGCTCTGCGGCTCCATTGGGACGCGGCCGGAAGCTGTCCGTGTCGCACCACGCCCGGCACTGCGCGGAGCACCCCGAACACCTCTTGCGATGCAGTCAGCCGAACGCAGACGACTCGCCCGATGCTTGCAAGCAGCAGGAGCCAACGGGATTCGCGTTTGCGATTGCTTGCGGGATTCCGCGGCGGACTGTCGTCGGCACGCAACCTGGCTCTGATGGACTGATCGCGTCTCCGAACGCGATGGCCTCAATCAGTCCGCGAGCAGCGGCTCCGCGCCATGCCCGACTCCGCGAAAGTGGGCCGCCAGCACGTCTCGACCGAAATCGCCCTCGAAATCCCGCCAGACAGCGTGGCTGTGGTTGCTCTGGTTCTGCGTGTTCGCGTACTCGATCAAGAACGTGGGCGACTGGATGCGGTAGTAGTTGCCTGCTAGATGCCGATTCTCCGTAGTCTTGCTGCCGATCTCGATCGGCTTGGCCGCGGGCCGGTCGATATCTCCGGCCCACCCGAAGAAGAGCTGGTCCCGTGGCGTTCCCCGAGCCTCCTGAATTCGCTTCGCTGCGATCTCGGGCGGCATGACGCTCGCGTACTCGCCGATCAGTCCGAGCAGGTCTTCGTACTGTCCGTCGCTCAGATCGGAGGCGGGAATGCCTTGAGGAGAACCCTCCAACTCCGCTCGCTTGTCGGCCATGGTCACGACGTCATAGGGTGCCTGCTTGTCGAAGATCGCCCGCTTGCGACCGCTCGCGTCCAAGGAAACTAGCAGGGCGCGGGCAAGGTCCTCCTCGCGTTCGAGGGCGCGCATCCCTTTGTGCAAGCCTTGGGGGACCTCATGGGGATTCGCTCCGAGGAATGTCGGGGTCGTCGCGACGAGGACGCCATCGCGAATCGCATAATGCAGCGAGACGTGATGCCCCTCGACACGCCAGCCCCAGTCCCCGGTCATCGACGGCTTCCCGAACACGGTGAAATGAAAGCGCTCGGTGTCGCGATACCCGGTGGTGTCGTCTTCAATCACACGGACGATCTCTTCCAAGGCCATGACATCCATGACCTTGACGAACCCGGCGCGGCCCAAGCCCGTGCTGAGGAGTCCGTAAGCGAGATGGCGCTGCTTGGGATCCATGTCCTTGAACGTGATTCCGTTCCGCACGTAACCGTACTCGTCAGCGAACCCCGTCTCGGGGAAGTAGTGCCAGTTCTCACGCTCGGGCGCGTCCATCGGGAAGACGGTTCCCATGCGCTGCATCCGGTCCAGCGACACCAGCAAGCGATTGGCCGCGTTCGCCATCAAGACCTCGGTCTTGAGCGACTGATAGGCGGCCGCTGCAACGAACGCGAACACGCCGACAAGCAAGAGTCTTGAAATCTGGTTTCTCAGCACAGCACACCTCCGCGGGCGGGGCGAGGAGCCTCCCCGCAGGGATTATACCCATCATCCACGAAACGTGGCGCTGATCTGCGGCTATTCGTCCCGAGCGTGCCACTGTCGACGGCCAGCTCGCAGGTCGGGATTGGAGAGGGAGTCGGCGAGGGCCCGGCAGTTTGGAGCATTCGTGCTCATTCGCGTATTCCGTGACGATGGTCGACTGGATCGACATCTCGGCGCCCCGGGTGGGGGACGATGGAATCGAGGGGTGGCTCGGCACTCCCGGCGGTGCCAAGTGCCAAGGCCGTTTGGTATCAATCGATACAGAGGGGCTACTTCCAAGATCCCTGCACCCGTCGGCTGCTACTGACCACTAACGGAGAAGAAGATGCCCGTAACGTATCCCTATGAGCCAGACTACGCAGTCAGACCTGGAGCGATTCTCGAAGAGCGGATGAAAGTCCGCGGTCTCTCGCCGGCGGAGCTTGCCCGGCGTTGCGGCACTTCGGAAACACTCGTCGCCGGGATCCTCTCAGGCGACACTCCGATTGACTCGGAAATGGCCCGCCGGCTGGAAGGGGTGTTCGACCTCAATTTCAGGGTCTGGCTAGGCATCGAGGCGAACTACCGTTCCCATTTGGCTCGGAGCGTCGAAAAGTGACTGTTCCATCGAACTCCTACGTGACTACGACGGAATCCTCGCGGCCGCGTTAGAACTCATGAGCCAGTGCATCCTGCGATTGCAACGCTCTCGGAAGGGCTCTCAGCGAAGGTCTGACGACGAACTCACGGAAACTCCCGTCGGTATGCGCGTACTCTGTTCCCGTGCTCCCGAATGGCGCGCTCGCGCGGCTCCTCCAAAATTGAAGTGCTGTCGAGAGCCGCCATGTCTTCCTCCAGCTCAACGCGTCCGTTCGGCGCCGCCAGCACGACCGAAATCCCGGGACATCCCATGCAGAAGCGGTAGCACTCCGCCGCGGTCGGCGGTCGGAAACCGGGCGGATCGGTGGGCGTCGGCTCGAGCAGGTCCCGCCAGCGCAAGGCCGTGAACGTCACCACCGGGACACCTAAACGCGAGGCGGCGGGGAATACGTCGTGCTCAGCGCCGACATGCGCGGCGTTGTACCGCACCATCAGCATGTCGAGGCGCGGGCTTCCGTCAGGAGCCCGCTCGGCGGCCCATGACGCGGCCAGCGCGCGTTGGTGGCTCGTGATGCCGAGCAGGGCGAGCTGCCCCTGCTCTCGACGCCTGGCGAACGCGTCCCAAGCCCCTCCGGGCTTGACGATCTCGCGCCACTCTTGCTCGGATTCGACGTAGTAGAGGGTGCCGACCTCCAAGCGCTCCGATCGAGTCTCCTCGAGAATCCGGTCCATCTCCCGCTCGGCTTCGTCGGCCGACCGTGCCTTGAGTTGGGCGGCAAGTACGAGTGCGGGACGGCGCGCGCCGATTTCCGCGACGGCGCGAGACAGGCCATCCGGCTTGCCGCACCAATTGAAGTACCGGACGCCGCGCTCGATCGCGTAGTGGACGTCGTCGACGGCCAATGTCGTGTTGCCGCGAGTGGCCACTCCAAGTCGAGGCACCGGAGGGAGGTGCCCCGCTAGCCGCGTCATTCGTTCCATCGCCCGCAATCATGATGCCAAGCCGGTAGCGGGGAGGTCTGCGGGGCGGGTAAGGTTGGGACAGCTGGAGCGGCGGTCCGCCGGGCGCAAGACGCCCCCGGCCACGCGGTCCGCAACGAGCTGGGGCTCCTGGACCGAGGCGGTTTGCTATCCTTGGCAATTGAATCTCCGGCACCGGCACCGGAGTTGCGAGGGCTCGCTTGGAAGAAGGCACGCTGACAGTCAAGGACTCGCGCACCGGGCGCGAGCACGTCCTTCCGATCCAGAACTCGTCCGTGCAGGCCAAGGACCTGAGGCCGATCCGCCAGCACCCCACCGAGTTCGGGATGCTGAGCTACGACCCGGGCTACACGAACACGGCCGCTTGCACGAGCCGCATCGCGTACATCGACGGAGCCAACGGCATTCTCCGGTACCGCGGCTACCCGATCGAGGAACTCGCCGAGCACTGTAGCTACACGGAGGTCGCCTACCTGCTGCTGAGCGGCGATCTTCCCACTCGCCGCGAGTTGGAGCTTTGGGACCAAGAGGTCATGGAGCACTCGCGGGTTCACGAGAACGTCAAGAAGTTCATGGACGGCTTCTTGTATGACGCGCACCCGATGGGCGTGCTGGTGAGCACGGTCGCCGCGCTTTCCACCTTCTATCCGGACGCGAAGGACATCGGCAGCCCGAGCAACCGGCGTCGGCAGCAAGTGCGCTTGGTCAGCAAGATTCCGACCATCGCGGCCTACGTGTACCGCAAGAGCCAAGGCTATCCGTACCCGGATCCGAACTGGGACCTGACGTACAGCGAGAACTTCATCCACATGCTGTGGAACGGCACGCGCCGGCAGCCCACGCAAGCCGCGCTCGAGACTTTGGGCAAAGCCTTGGACACGCTCTTCATCCTGCACGCCGAGCACGAGCAGAATTGCTCGACTTCGACCATGCGTCAGGTCGCTAGCGCGGACGCGGACCCGTACGTGAGCGTGGCCGCGGCCGCCTCCGCACTCTACGGCCCGCTCCACGGAGGGGCGAACGAAGCGGTTCTGACGATGCTCGACGAGATCGGTTCGGGACAGAACATCGCGGGATTCATGCAGCAAGTCAAGGCGGGCGAGCGGAGGTTGATGGGTTTCGGACACCGGGTCTACAAGAACTACGATCCACGCGCCCGGATCGTCCGGCGGGTGGCGGAGGAGGTCTTCGAGGTCACGGGCAAGAACCCGAAGATCGACTTGGCGATGGAACTCGAGCGGATCGCGCTGGAGGACGACTACTTCGTCAAGCGCCGGCTCTACCCCAATATCGACTTCTACTCCGGAATCATCTACGAGGCCATGGGCTTCCGGCCGGAGATGTTCACCGTCCTGTTCGCCATCGGACGGGTCGCGGGCTGGCTCGCGCATTGGGAAGAACTGATGTCGGATCCCGAGAAGCGCATCGCGCGCCCCCGCCAGATCTACGCCGGGCCGGGCAAGCGGACGTTCCTCTCGCTGGACGAGCGGCTGGACCGGGCCCAAGAGGAAGTGGTCTAGTCCGAGGATTCGGCCTGGACCGTCGGGCCGATGTCTTCCCAAGGCAACGCGCCGTCGCAGCGGTCGCGATAGTAGGGCGCGATGTCCGCGACCTCGGCCGCCACCGTTCCAGGCAATCGCTGCATCGCTGCGCCGTCGAGCACCAAGGCAGCGTAGGGCCGCACAGGCCCGATTCGATTCCAGACCTCCCGGCCTTTCCCGGCGGGGAACGACGCGTCCAAGCTCGCTGGATTCGCGGGCTGTCGCAAGCCTTGGAAGTACCACGACTGGGTCACGATCTCGCCATGCACGGCCCGGTTGCGCGTGGCAGGCCGCGACCGCAAGGTAGCGACATTCATCTCGGCGAGCGAGGTCCCTGTCGAGAACCCTCCGTAGAATCCGTCGGCTCGGAACAGGCTCGCGCCGCGTCGCGAGACCCCCGAACCGAATCGATTGCCGCCGATCGTCGCGGTCACCGTGCCGTCCTTGGTGGGGTATCCGAGCACTTCGCGGCCGAATTCCGAGGCCCCGAGGCTGGATCGCAGATGCGCGAGCGCGTACCATACCCGCCTGCCCTGCAACGCGCATTCGACGAGCAGCCACGCTTCGTCGTGGCGCGGATCGTCGAGACCGCGGACAGCCATAGCGCGGAGCGAAGCGTTCGGGATGGGCTCGCAAGGCGGCGGAAGCAACCCCTGAGCCGCTTGCGAGCCGCCGAAGACATCCACGGACACGACCGCTAGACCGGTTTGGAAAAGATGGCGGTGCCCGCGATAGGCCGCGATATCCGGCGGCGCGACGAATTGCGTGTCACGCGGAACCAGTTGCAGTGAGCCGGGACTGTAGGTTCGGAACGCGAACGGTTCCAGCGAGCTCGCATCGACAACCTGTACGAATTCCGGTTGCCAGTCAGGCGAGCCGCTGCCAGCCGACGCCGCGATCAAGTCGGAAGCGCCTAGCTTGGCGAGCCATCCGCCAAGCCCGCCACCCACGGTGCAGGCCGCCGGATCCAACCGCAGTGACGGCTCTGCGGAAAGAGGTTGCAGTCGCCACAGTTCCGGTACCTCTTCCGCGAAGGGACCGACAGTCCAGTCCGGAGACAGCGCGAACGAATACGTGTACCAAGGCAGCGGAGGTGCTCCTGCGTCACCGGCCGATTCCTTGGCGGAGGGCCGCGCCGTGAACTCCCTCCTTCCGCCAACGGATAGACTCCACGTCTCGCTGTCCCAAGCGACCGAACCGCGGAAGGCAGGCAGGCGCAGGGCTTCGCGGGCCTCCCAGTATTGCCGCGCATCCTCGATCCACAGCGCGAGCGGCAACAGGCCCGACTTGCCGTTGCGCGCGACATGCAGGCCGAGCCAGCATCGGGCCCGGTCACCGGTGCCCTGAAAGCCGACCGTCACGCGAGCCGGCGGGTCGATCTCGAACGGAGGGGGCAGCGGCGGCGGGGTTTGCACACGGTACTCGAGCCGCAGAGCCGGAGGAGCTTCCGCAGCCGCTCCGAATCCGGTCGGAATCCACGGCGCCAACGCACCGGCCGTTAGGAATCGCCGCCTGTTGAACGGGCGAGAGCGTCCTGATGCTTGCTTCTCGATCGCCATCGTGTATGCTGAAAATTCAGGGCTTGGAGTACCGTTGACGGATGATCGTTGCGACGCACTCGCGCCCGTGCGGCAAGATGCCGACGTAGCTCAGTTGGTTAGAGCGCCTGATTGTGGATCAGGAGGTCGATGGTTCAAATCCATCCGTCGGTACCACTCCCCGCTAGCCCTCTCAGAAGATCAGCTTCAGTCCGAATTGGAGCTGACGGTTGGCTTCCGAAGTCCCGCCGATCACCCCTGCGTTCCGGTTGCCGATGCTTAGGCCCGGCAAGCCGAAGTGCGGACGGTTGAAGAAATTGAAGGCCTCGAACCGGAACTCGATCCGGGACGCCTCGCTCATCGGCAGCCCGAAGTTGCGGTGCAAGGCGAAGTTCACCATGTTCGTGCCCGGCCCGTACAGGATGTTCCGCCCCGAATTGCCGTAGGTGTAGCGTTCCGGGAACACGAATGCGTCGATATCGAAATACCGGTCGATGGTCGGGTTGGACAACGCTCCGTCTCCGATGCGGTCGGGGCGGGAAATCGTTCCGGTGTTCGCGTTGTCGAAGTTCAGTGCCGGGGTGAATGGAATCCCGTCCGAGAAGGTCACGATGCCCGACAGATCCCAGCCTCCGAGCAGGTGCTTGAGCGCGCCGTCGTTCAGCTTGGCGCGGCCCGCGCCGAAGGGGAGGCTGTACACGCCGCTGAACACGAACCGATGGGGGATGTTGTGATTCGACGGTCCGCGGTTCTCGGCTAGATTGCGGCTGTCTTGCACGCCGCCGTAGTCGCCCGAGGGCCCGCAGCCGTCGCAGTTCCCGAGATTGCTGGCGGTGTCGAGGGAACGGCCGAAGGTGTACGCCATCAGGAACGAGAGCCCGCCGCTGAAGCGCTTCTCCAACCGGGACGAGACGCCGTGGTAATTGCTGGTGGCCCACGGCTCGGTGCGGATGATGCGCGCCCGCGTGTACTGCCCCAGCGGGCGGCGGTCGTTCTGGGATCCCGCGCCCGGCATGGGCTGGTTGCCCTCGTAGGATGCGTAGAGCGTCCGGCCGTCGTTGCCGACGTAATTCACCTCCCAGAGCATGTTGCCCGGCAACTGCTTCTGGATGCTGATGTTCCATTGCTGGATCATCGGCATGTCCAGCCGCTGCTTCCAACTCCGCAGGCGCGCGGTCGAGCGCGGATCCAGAACGAAGTCTTGCGGAGCGATCGCATCCGGCCGGGGCGGAAGGGAACTGCTCAGCGCGATCGTGCTGGACGGATTCACTTGGTCGCTCGGCAAGCCGATGCCGCCGAATCCGAAGAACGGCGGGTTGTTCGTCATGCGCCGGAAGACTCCCGTCCCCTCGTCCTGGCCGAAGAAGACTCCGTACCCGCCGCGGATCACGATCCCGTCACTGACGCGCAGGGCGAAGCCGAAGCGGGGCGCGATATTGTTGCGATCCGTTTCCAGCAGGCTGCGCGGCTTGCGCCCGTCACCGGCCAGAATCAGACTGCCGAAGTCCGGATCGCCTTGATCCATGATGAAGTTGGCCATGCGGTTGTCGAGTTCGATGAACGGCTGGGTCAGTTCGTAGCGCACGCCGAGGTTCAGCGTGAGCCTGGACGTGGCCTGCCAGTCGTCCTGGACGTACCAATAGAGGTTCTGCTGCTGCTCGCGGGCAGTTGCGCGGGTGCCAGTCTGGATCGAATTCGGAAGTCCCAGCAGCACATCGGCAATTGACGAGCCGGTGGCGGGCCGAT
Source organism: Candidatus Latescibacterota bacterium (assembly GCA_965242865.1). Taxonomy (GTDB): domain Bacteria; phylum Latescibacterota; class UBA2968; order UBA8231; family UBA8231. Next base: position 25,810 of record CBDETK010000008.1, on the reverse strand, counting down.
TGAGCGGATCCTGCGAGAACACACCGTTGAAGCTAAAGCTCCCCCGCCCGGCAAGCGTGGCGGAGGTCTTGGTGCGAATCATCTGGTAGTCGAATCCGAACTTGGTCGTGTGCCGCCCGCGGACCATCGAGACGTTGTCCGAGAAATTCCAAACGGCCGAGGACTTGAGCAGCGGGAGATTGCCGAACCCGGGCGGGGCGACGCCGATCGCGGTGAAGCCCGTGACGCCGAAGGTGGGGGTCCCGCTAGTCACGTCGGGATGCAGCGCCCCGGCGATGATCTCCTCGCGCGGGGTCAGGCCATCTTGATCGACTCCGATGCGGTTCCAAGCGAAGCGAAACTCGTTGACTACCGTGGGCGAGAAGGTGCGCGTATAGCCGTACCCGATGCTGTAGGCGTCGCCTTCGCGCACCACCGGATTGCCGGCTGGCGTCTCGAACACCGCGTTCTGCTGGAAGTCGGGCCGATTGAACGAATAGCGCCCGAACATGCTGTCCAGATCGCTGACGCGCACGTCACCGCGCCCAGTGAGGTTGTCGGTGCGAATGCCGTTGTTCGGAGCGCGCACGTAGTTGCGGGTCGTGCGCTCGAATACCCGCGCGGGATAGCGGCTGACGACATCGCGGCCAACGGAGTCAATTCTGGACGCCGGGATCTCGTTCCCCGGGAACTGGTCGCGGACGAATCCGTCGCCGGCGGGATTCGGGCGAGTGGAGAAGGGATCGAAGATGGCCTGGCTGCCGAAGCGACCGGAGCGCTCGTCGCTCGACGGGACGTTGCCCGTCAAGGTGGTTCCCTCGGTGATATGGGTGCGCTGGTAAGCGGCGTGCCAGAACACGCGGTTGGACACGACCGGACCGCCCATCGCGCCGCCCGCCTGATGCTGGATGTACAGCGGGTCTACCGTGGTCGGCGGAGCGAAGTAGTCGCGAGCGTCCAGATTGTCATTGCGGAGGAACCAGAAGGCCGAGCCGTGGTACTCGTTGGTGCCGCCCTTGGTGACGACGTTGACGACCGCTCCGGCCGACGCCCCGTACTCGGCTGAAAAGTTGCTCGTGTTGACCTTGAACTCTTCGACCGCTTCCAACGACGGGCGCATCGCGTCGCGCTGGCGATTGTCCAAGCCGCGCAAGTAGTTGACGTTGCGCGCGCCGTCCAGCAGGTATGCGTTCTGGTAGCCGCGGTTGCCGTAGGCCGAATACGTCTTGTCCCGCGAGCGAGAATTCGGCACGGTGCCAGCCGTCAGGTTCCCGAGATCCAAGTAGTTGCGACCGTTGAGGGGCAACTTCTGGATCGTGGTCTCTCCGACGACCTGCCCGATGCTGTGCGTGGTCTCCTCGAGCTGGACAGCCGTGGCCTCGACGGTGACCTGCTCCGTGATCGTGCCGGGCTCGAGAACCAGCCGGAGCGTGACCGTCTCGTCCACGCGCAACTGGATGTCTTCCTGAACGTACTGCTTGAAACCCTCCAGTTCGGCAGCCACGGAATAAATTCCCGGGCGGAGCAGCGGTGCCGAGAACCGGCCGACCTCGTTGGATTGCAGTGCGCGAACCTGCTCGCCGGTCTCCGTGTTGGTGACGGCGACGCTCGCACCCGGGATCACGGCCCCGGACTGGTCCAGGACGGTGCCGGCGATCTGCCCTGTCGATGTTTGGGCGAAGGCGGCCGCCGGCAAGAGGACGGCGACTGTCGCGATTAGAAGAAACTTGGCTGCGTTGTGCAGATGCATAGCGAATCCTCCACGACCGCAGAACCCCGGAGATGCGATTGCCGAGTTCGTCGCACCGACGGACCGAGGCTACGGGTCAACGTGAGAGTACCAAGGGGAATCGTAGCGGTCAAGCATGCGAAGTCCAACTGCCAACCGCTAGGTTCGTCATATCGGTGTCTTCAAATCCGGATCTAAGTGTTCCTGTCGACTGGCGAGACGCGAGTGCCCGTCGGATGCCCGAGGCTTCGATTGGCCCCTCCATCGAAAAACGCTCAGGCAAGAGCGGTGAATCCAACTGAGCATGGCAGAATCAACGGTCGGGCCACGATTACCAGCGCACGTTCCGTGCCCACATCGACTTGCGCGCTGCCTCTTAGTGCAACCTAGTCTGCTGCTTGTTCGCTTGAGTCGATCAATGCATGGATCTCGACAAAGAAACGGTAACAGAAATCACATGCCTGTGTTGTCCGTGACCACTCGACCCTGCCAAATGCGACCGTGAATTGGATCCCAACTCCTTTGATTAGGATCCTAATTTTGGTCTTCAAATGGTTCGTCAAAAAGTTCAGTCAAGAAGCTCAAGAAAGATTGCGCTAATTCAGTGTGGATGTCGAGGTATCTTGCTTGGATTGCTCTTGACATGGGACCTGGCTCCTTACGTGTGGCAAGCCATGCATACAGCTTTGCACGGACTGTCTTGTTGGGAGAAAACTCCCGTAAATTCAGTGGGATGCTATTCACAAAAGAATCGGCCAAGGGCCACACTTGATCATCATATGGTATCATTGACTGCACAAAATCTTCGAGTTGTCCGCTCGAAACATTGTTCGGCATGAGCCAAACTCCGACGCGGGGAATACTAGGCATAATCACTCCTCGGGTGCGCCTGTCAACTGGCAATTCGATGTCCACACTCTTGAACTCGCGCCTAATTGCCTGCCACCGTGACTCAATGTCGTTGTCCGAATCGACAACCACCCCGAAGACTTCGCGACCTTGAGCAAGCACCTCGGATCCGATGCGATCAATGAGTTCATCGACACCATTGGCCTGCAAGATATCGAATGATCGTGGTTGATCCAACCGTTCGAGTAAACGCTCGACTACCCACCGATCATCTGCCCCTTCAACCAGAAGGACCCGACTTCTTGACACTGATTCTCTAGGAGTGGGCATGGCACTATCGAACCTCAATTCCCTCTCTAGCAGCAACGGACACATGCTTCGTGGAGTATTCTACCGCACGAAGAGATCCTCGGTGTCGCTCCAAGCGCACCAAGACTCCCTTGTCATCGCCCGAATTCGCAATAGCTTCGGCAAAACCACAAACACTGTCCCACGAGTGCGTGGTCGCGATGACCTGAACATTGTTTTCCTCAGCAGCCTTCAAGACCATGCTCCAAAAGGGATGTTGAACGGTGTGGTGTAATCCATTCCCAGCTTCGTCAAGCGTGAAGAATCCGTTGCGACTAGCAGCGAGACAAAGACCAACACCGAACATTCGAATTGCTCCGTCACCGAGGCTCTGAATGGAAACCGGGGTTGCAATACCCTTGATCTTGACCACCACTTGATTACGAACTCTATGGTCCTCCCGATCATCAAGAGAGATCACGGCGATACGTTCAACCTCGGAGCCATATACGAGACGGAGTGCCTCCAATATAAGGTCCTCCGAATCTGTCAGTACGACTCTGGGCCATAGCCTCCCTACCATGCTAGGGTCCATCGCGATTGGACCAATATTCAGGCACTCGATAGCGGTCAATTCCTGCTCCGGATCTGCGATCTTTGGCAATTCCTGATTTGTTTTCGCGGGTAGCCTGCGGAGCGACGGAGAATCAAAGGTTGGACTGTTACCTACCGTGAGGTTACAATGGCCGAATCCGATCCGCAACAATGTTGTTGCCGGGCTCGAGTGTTCCCAACCAGGATTCACTAAGTTTGTCCGAAGAGTGTTCCCCATCCACAAGGTATCGGCTTCGATAAGCAATCGCTGATCGGCCGCGCTTGGGCCAATGGATAGTTCACTTACTTGTTCCGGATCTCTTCCAAAGAAGAGCGGAGACCAATTGATTGCACTGGAAGAGCGATCAAAGTAAACCGGGTAGAACTCCTGCCGCTCGGCCAAGATTGCGCCAAGCGTATCGGTGCTGCCACGCGACGCATAGGCTCGGACCGCTTCGATGACCGTGGTCTTGCCAATGCCGTTCTCCCCAACCACGAGCGTGACTCGGCCTAGGCGGGGCACGCGCAGGTTGTCGATCCCGCGAAACGCGCGAATCGAGAGATCGGGAAGGTGCAAGTCGGTCGGCATGTCGCTCAAGCGAGTTTCGTCAGCCTTGCGCCCGTTGTATCGAGCGGCCCGGGTCGATCCGATTCAAGCCGACAGGCCACGACGTTGACACTGCCACGCTTCCAACGGCGCATCGGGCATGACTGCTGGCAGATCGTTCTCTGTCATGATACCAATCCGCGGGACCGGCTCATGGGCACTGGAAGTTCCAAGGGACGGAACCTGTATCGCGGACACCCCGGTCAACGGGTTTGCCCGCGAAGCGAACCACTGTTGTGGCAGAGCTGCGTTCCCAGCCGACACTTCGGCGCATCGTACCGGCGGGGTCAAAGCCAAACCATGTGCGATCGCCCGTGCGGAGCCGGAGGCCCCGATTCCATGCGGACGAGACTCACCAAGTCCGCTTGGTCCGGTGCAGGTGCAATACCCTCCCGTCAGCGCGATGGTCCCGAGCGGAAGAGCGGGTCCAACCGAAAATGCCGGAATCGTCGCTGGCGATCCTGCTCGTCGGAGTCCCAGCGCCGCCGGACCGGAATCGAGTTTCCGCTCGAGGCGTCCCGGGCGGCCGCCATCTCCCGGCTGATCTCGATTCCGCCCTCGCACACTGTCCCCTCAAAGCGGTAGCGCACGATATTGATCTGATTCCCGGCCTGCTCGAGCGCATCGACCTCGAAATGCACGCGCTCCCCGCGCACGCTGCCCGAGAGGATCGAGTCGCTGGTTCCGGCGTCGTTGTAGACCTTCCCGGTCAAGTTCTCGCCGTGCTGGACCAGCTGCACCGCAACATCTTTCGCGGGCGTTCTGCCGCGTTGCGGCAAGGTGCCGATCCACGTCCCGGTCAAGTCGCTGCCAGCCACGGCCGGCAGCACCGCCAAGGCCGCTAGGACAGCCGGCCACCGCATGACCCGCTACGCTCGCAGCAATCCATCGAGTGGACCCGTGCTGTCGGCGAATCGCTCCGCCGGCGCCCCGAACGCATCCAGCATCGACACGTACAGGTTCGCCAGCGGGTGATCCTCGCCGTAAACCAAGTGCTGCCCGCTGTCGACCCTGCCGCCGCCGCGCCCGCCGAGGAGGATCGGCAGCTTGTGCGGATCGTGCTTTTGGCCGTCCGAAAGTGCCGAGGCGAACAGGATCATGGAGTTGTCTAGCACCGTCCCCTCGCCTTCGGCCATTCTCGCTAGCTTGGCGAGCAAGTAGGCGTACTGTTCGACGTGCCAGCGGTTGATGATCTTGTACTCGCCGAGCTTCTCCTCTTGGTTCCCGTGGTGCGAAACATCGTGATGGCCGGAGGTCACGCCGTCGAGGAACCGGAAGCTCACGTTGCTCACCGCGTTGCCGAACATGAAGGTCGCGATGCGCGTGGTGTCGGATTGGAAGGCCACCGCGATCATGTCGAGCATCAAGCGGACATGCTCGGCATGACTGGAGGGAGCGTCGGTCGGCGCGTGGGTTTCCTGCAAGCGAGCACGGGGCTTCCACGGATTGCGCTCGGGCTTGGAGGACCATTCCACGCGCTTTTCGAGGGATCGGATGGAGGCGAGGTATTCGTCTAGCCGCGCGCGGTCTGCGGATCCGAGCTTGCGACGAAGCTGCCGCGCGTCCTGCTGGACTCGATCCAATAGCAATGTGTCCATGGCTGCCCGTCCCGCACCGGAGCCGTTTGCCGCGCGGAAGAGCCGCTCGTAGACCGCCCGGGGATTGAGCTCGCGAGCCAGCGGCGTGGTGGGTGTCGCCCACGAAATATGGGATCCGTAGACTCTCGTGTATCCCACGACAGCGTCGTTGCCGACAGCCACGGGAGTCACCCCGAGTTCCAGCGAAGGCAGCGGCGTCTCGTTCCCAAGGGCCCGGGCAGCGACTTGGTCGAAAGAAGTGCCGTTCCGCAAGTCGGCGCCTTGGGTCTTCCTGATTCGCGCGCAGGTGAGGATGGAGGATTCCTTGACGTAGTGCCCGTCGCCGTCCTTGGCCTGCTCGTTCCACAGGTTGCTCAACACCGTGAGGTGCGTCCGGATCCCTTCGAGGGGCTCCAAGCTGGGTGTGAATTCGAAATCGCGCCCCGCCGAAGTCGGGGTCCAAGTGCTCGGAAAAGCGCCGTTGGGCATGTACAGAGCCGCCATGCGAACCGGGGCTGCAGACCGACCCTTTGGGCTGCTCCCAGCCGCAAGCGCTTCCAGCCACGGAAGGCCCAAGGCGACCCCGCTGCCCCGCAGCATCTGGCGGCGGGAGATTCCCTTCTTGCGATCCGCTTCCATGCCTAATCGACCTCCGTCTCCGCGACTCGCGACGAATGACCGAGAAACGGCTCGCTCGTGACGACACCCCGCAACAGGGCCCACGCGGAATACTCCTGACGCTCCACGTCCTGAACGATGGTTTCTACCGCGCACGCATCGGCGCTTGTCAAACCTCTACCAAGAGCATAGCCCAGCATGCGCCGTGTCAAGTTCCTCAGAAACAGTCTCTTCCGATCAAGCAGGGCCTTCTTGAGATCCTCCGGGCCAGCCAGCCGCGTGCCATCGAGCAACTCCGCGGCGGCATCCACGGGAACGCCCCCGTCCTCGTCGCGCCAGCGTCCGAGCACGTCGTAGTTCTCCAATGCGAAACCGAAGGGATCGATCCGGGCATGACAGTTCGCGCAGGTCGGTTCGCGGCTGTGCCGCGCCAGCATCTCTCGCAGGGACTTGGGCGGCCCGCCCGGCGGAGCTTGTTCGAGTTCCGGCACATCCGGCGGCGGTGGCGGCGGCGGGGTGCCGAGGATCGCGTCCAGTATCCAAGCGCCGCGCAAGACCGGGCTGGTGCGATGCGCGTGGGATGCCACGGCCGCGATCGCCGGCATGCCGAGGAGGCCTCCGCGCCCGGACCCCTCGGGCAGGTCCATCCAATTGGGATTCTTGGAGTCCTGCTTCTTCTTCATCGGGAGTTCGAGATGATCGATGAGACCCTGGGTGAGGATCGTCGCGCCGGAATCGAGGAACTCCAGCAGCGAGCGGTTGCTGCGGAAGACCTCGCGGAAGAAAAAGACGGGCTGCAGCCGGATATCCCCGCGCAGTTCGGCATCGGCATGGTAGTTGGGAAATAGGATCGGGTCCGGGCCATGCGCTCCTTCGAGTTCACGGACTCGCAACCACTGCTCGGTGAACCGAGTGAAGAACTCCAGCACTCGCTGGTCACGTAGCATTCGCGGCACGAGGCGGGCCAGAACCTGCGGTTCGCTCATCCGCCCCGCGGCCGCCAGGTCGAGCAGCAGCTCGTCGGGCATGCTGCCCCATAGGAAGTAGGAGAATCTCGACGCGAGCGCGAATTGACGGGATCCGGCCGCTGCTGGTTCCGGAATCACGTGAAACAGGTATGCGGGCGAGACGAGGGCGCTGCGCAAGGCGGCGAAGATCGCCGACTCGAAATCCAACCCCTTGCGGCGGACTCTGCGAAAGAGGCGGGTATAAGATTCGATCTCGTCGGCGCGAACCGGCCTGCGGAACGCTCGCGGCAGGAATTCCGCCAATATTCGTCGGGCAGCCGCTTGCTCGCTCTCGTCGGCGCCGGGCCGGGAGACGAAGATTCGAGCGCGTGACTTGAACTCCTTGGACGCTACGTCCACGACATGGGTAGCCGTTTCCAAGTACTTTTCGGCGAGCAGGGGAGAAATGAACAAAGTCTCGGCAGCGTGGTCGAAGCCCTCTCCCCCGGCGCCGTCCACCGGAAACCGTTCGCTCACGTCGATCTGGATGTCGAACAGGTCGCGGACGGTCGCGCTGTACTCGTCGCGATTCAGTCGTCGGACCGGAAACCGCGCCGGAGGCTCGCCAGCTTGGCAGGCGTGTTCGCGCCACGAGCGGTCGATCCAGTCGACGAACGCGACCCGGGCATCTGTCGGCGGACGGCGGGCTCCCCTCGGCGGCATTTCTCCCGCCTCGACGCGCTCGGCGAGTTTGAGCCACGCTTCCGGACGCTCGCGGAATGCACTGTCTCCCAGCAGCGTGTCTACGCGGAATCCGACGGCGGCCGCCGCTCCTTGGTGGCACGCCAGGCAGTGGTCCTCTAGGAATTCGTGGGCATCGGCGAATCCGAATCGCTCCTGTGCCGAGAGATCGAACGCGCAACAGAGCCAGATCGCGCGCACCAAGGTTCCGTAGAATGCCCGGAGCTTCGGCAACGTGTCCAATATAGAGGCTCCAGTGGTCCATGGCGGCGCGGTTGCCGCGAGAGACTTCGCGAGCTTCCGGGCCGGTCCGATCGCTGGCACACTTCCATCAGGGAAGTTACGGACGGTCCACGCGCTGGTTGGATTCGCTCTCGCCTCAAGCGACGGTGCATGGGCGGGAGCGCTCCCGTCTCATGCGCGAATAGAACCGCTACAGCGTCGGCACTCCGAGCAGGGTCATCGCGGCTTTGAAGATCCCGAACAGACCCTCTCCCGCTACAAGCCCGGACGCGACCGCGAAGCTGAGCCTCTTCGCGCTGTCCGGAGACCGGCTCTGCCAGACGACCAGCACGATGGCTCCGAAGAAGATCACTAGCGAATAGAAGGCCTGCACGATGAACGCGATCCCGATCGCGAGGCCGCTCGGCAGGTAGGGCCTCACCTTCGGGAACCGCCTCAGCAGCGGCAGGAGCGCGCCGAAGGCCGCGCCCAGCAGCACCGCCGCCCCGGCCCGCGGCGGCAGGGCATCCAGCCCCTGCGTCAGCAATTCCGCCATCGCCTTCCACGAAAACGCGGCCGGAGCGGGCAGTTGCTCGCCGCCGAGCGGGTAGGCGCTCGTCACCAGCAAGTACGCGGGAATGCAGAACAGGACGCCCGCGCCGATCCCCCAAAGCTGGGCGATGAACTGGCGCCGCGGCGACGCGCCGAGCAGACGGCCGGTCTTGAGATCTTGCATCATGTCGGCCGCTTGCGATGCGCCGGCTCCGGTCACAGCCGCCGCCATGAGGTTCGTAGCGATGCTCCCCGGCGCCAAGCCGCCGTAAACGAGCTGCGTGACCTTGCCCATGCCGCCGACAGGGTTGATATCGGTCTCCCCTGTCGAGCGCACGGCCACGGCCGCGAGCGCGAACGACAGGGCCAACGCCACGGCGGTCAGGTGCATCGGAATCTCGAACAGGTACCAAGCGACGATGATCGTCCCGGCTGCCGCCACGGCCAGACCGGATCTCCACCATGCGGTCGGGATGCGCTGATCGCCCGTCTCGCTCGTGCCGACAGGGGTGCCGCCGCGAAACGCCCGGAGGAACGTCCGCCAGCTCAGGGCCAGCGAAGTCAAGGCTTCGGAGACCATGATGGCCACGCCGGGCCAGAGCAGCCATCCGCGCGGGCCGTCCGTGTAGCTCATGATCGCGCCCGGCGCCCAGCCGTTCGCTTGCACCCAAGGTCCCAGCGCGCCCCACGCGACCAAGGCCCCGAGGGCCAGACTGGCGCTCACGCGCGGCCCGATCAGGATGCCCGCCCCGAACAGCATCGGGCCGAAGTACAGCCGGAAGCCCCAAGCCGCGGCAGTGCTCAGCGCGGCGACGCCGAGAGCTTCCATCGGCGGCATCTCGAGCGCGGGGACGAAGTATGTCAGCAACGTGAAGCCGCCGGCCAGCGCCCCGGTGAGCAACAGCGCCCGGGCCTTCTGGACCGCCTCGCGCGCCTTGGCGAACATCGCGAGGATCGTCTCCGCGGTCGCGGTGCCGGTCGGGAAGCGGAGCTTGTCCACCTCGATCATCTGCCGTCGCAGCGGAACCGCGAAGAACACTCCCAGGTAGGCGATCGACAGGGCCCAGACGAACAGCCCGGGCAACGGGATCTCGAATCCCAGCAGCTGCATCGCGGGAATCGCGGCCAGCAGGCCGGCCGCCGACGCCATCGTCCCGGCCGCGGAACCTGTCGTTTGCGTGATGTTGCATTCCAGCACGGACAGCGAGCGCCCGAGGACGAGGAACAGCCCGAAGCCCAGGATGGCCGCGATCAGCGAGCCGCCGAACGACCAGCCGATCTTCAGGCCCATGTAAATGTTCATGCAGGAAACGACGCCGCCGAGCAGGCACCCGGCGACGACGGATCGCACGGTGAGCTGGCGTTCGTCCGCGGTCGGCGTGTACAGCCGGTCGCTGTCGGAAGGGGGGCTCGTTGCGGCGGGCTCGGCCATCGGATCACGCGCTTGCGGATTGCATCCCGCGTGGCAAAAGGACAGGCTATCAGAACGGGGTCGCAGGCCCGTCCGGCGACCGACCCGGCAGGCACTCTGTTAAGATCACTTATTGGCTGCGCCAATGCCCGAATCTAGCAAGTCGACCAAGATCAGCACCAAGAACTTCGCTAGCAGCTGTCAAGACATCCTGCTCTCGGTCAAAGGCACGTCGGTGAAATACTTCTCGGCTCTGCCCTTGGACGACAAGGAAGAGGCGCGGCTGGTCCGGGACCCGATCAGCGCCGTGCCCCCCAAGGTGTGGGAGTTGGTCCCGAAGCTGCGCTTGGTGTTCGTGCCGTTCCTGGAACGGCACCCGCGATCCAAGAAGGAGCGCCCGCGACTGTACATCACGGCGGACGATCCGCCGGAAGGGCGCAAGTACTACACCGGTACCGAAGAGACGCGCGGACAGACCTTCCTGTTCCTGGCCATGGCGGACGAGGGCGACGGCTTCGACGCGCACTCGGCGATGTACCAGTGGCTGGCGGAAGTGATCGCCGACCGGGCCGATCCGGAACTCGCGGTCGACTTCTTTCGACAGGTCGACGCCGAGCTGTCGAGCAACACGCCGGGAGAGATCAACGACGGCTTGTGGGAACTCAAGCAGGAGTTGCTCCGCTCGGAAGCGGAAGGGGCGGAACTGGAGGAAATCTTCATGCGCTACCGCTTGGACGCGTTGCGCGACACCATGGGCCTGTACCTGCACGGCTTGTGCTGCGATCTGACCTTGGAGGCGAGTCCGAAGCAACTGGCCAGCAAGCATATTCGGAATCGCCTGCTATACTTCCACGCCCGGCTGCCGCCGCCGCCGGGCATCGCGCTGTTTCCCGAGGAGTTGCAGAAAAGCTGAACGCAACGAGCGCCCGGCGGCACGACAATCAGGGTTTTGGCGGGGCGATGAGTTCGGCGCGGCAGCGTTGCGCCTCGGCATGGGCCACCTTCATGGACTGCTCGACGTGCGCCGCGAGCTGGCGCATGTACTGCTTGACAGTCGCCATGCCGTCCGTGTTGCGATTGCGCGCCGCGTCCAGCAAGTCGGCGATCGCCGTGTTGTGATAGCGTCGCACCCCCGCGGCGACCGAGCCTAGCAGGGAGTCCGTCCGCTCCAGCCACAAGAAGGCGTCCACGGCGTAGGTGAGCCGGTCGGGCTCGCGGCCGAGCGCGCTTACCGCCAGCTTGGCTTGCTGCAGCTCGTTGAGCAGGGCCGCGTGCTGGTCCGCATAGGCCGCCGAGGCACCTCCCGCGGACCATTCCGCCGGTCGCAACTGGGCCGCCACCTTGGACGCGGATTCGAGGCTGCTCCCGACTGAAGCCGCGATCTCTTCCACCTGCCAGCGAGGGATCATGCCCTCGACCTGGCCGATCGCGGTTGTCAGGCAGGCCGACGCAAGCAGGAAGAGGCGGATGGCGAGCATTGCACCAATGGTACTGGAATGCACGTGCCGCGGGAGCGGCGCGGAACCGCTGGCAGCGAAGGGGTATGCTATGGGCAGACATGGGTTGGGCAGCTCTGGTACTGGCATTGCTGGCGGTCATCGTGGCCCGCGCCGCCGTCGTGACGGTGCGACAGGGTTACGAGTACACGCTGGTGCGCTTCGGGCGCTACACCGGAACCCTGCGTCCCGGGCTGCACATCATCGTGCCGTTGATCGACCGCGTGGGGCATCGGATCAACATGATGGAGACGCTGCTCAACGTGCCTGAGCAGGAGATCATCACCCGCGACAACGCCATGGTGGCGGTCGACGGGGTGCTGTTCTTCCAAGTCCTGGAAGCGCCCAAGGCAGCCTACGAGGTGACCGACCTGCGGAGCGCCATCGTCAACCTGAGCATGACGAACATCCGCACCGTGATGGGATCGATGGTGCTGGACGACTTGCTCTCGCACCGGGATCGCATCAACGCCCAGTTGCTCTCGGTGGTGGACGAGGCCACCTCGGCGTGGGGCGTGAAAGTGACCCGCATCGAGATTCTCAAGATCCAGCCGCCCGCGGATCTGGTTTCCTCCATGGCGCGGCAGATGAAGGCGGAGCGGGAGAAGCGCGCCGCCGTGCTCGAAGCCGAAGGGGTGCGCCAAGCCGACATCCTCCGGTCCGAGGGCGAGAAGCAGGCCGCGATCCTGAAGGCCGAAGGCGCGCGCGAGTCGGCCTTCCGCGACGCCGAGGCTCGGGAGCGGCTCGCCCAAGCCGAGGCCACCGCGACCAACGCGGTCTCCAGCGCGATCTCGGAGGGCAACCTGCAGGCGATCAACTACTTCGTGGCCCAGCGCTACGTCGGCGCCCTGGAAGCCTACGCCAAGTCCCCGGGGCAGCGGGTGCTGTTCTTGCCGCTGGACGCATCGAGCGTGATCGGGACGGTCGGCGGCGTGGAAGCCCTCGCAGAAAGCGCTCGCTCGCAGGCGCGGGAAGAGGACTGAGCCATGCAAATCTTCGCTGGCGTCCTCGCCCTGCTGGCGGTCGTCGTCCTCGTCAAGGCCGTCAAGATCGTGCCCCAAGGGCATGCGTTCACGCTCGAGCGGTTCGGTCGCTTCACGCTGGTGCTGAATCCCGGTCTGCATGTCATCACGCCGTTCGTCGACCGGGTCGGTCACCGGATCAACATGATGGAGAACGTGCTGCAAGTTCCGGAGCAGGAGATCATCACCCGCGACAACGCCATGGTCACGGTCGACGGGGTGGTGTTCTACCAAGTGCTGGAAGCCGCCAGCGCGGCGTACGAGGTCAACAACCTGCAGCGGGCCATCGTCAACCTGACCATGACCAACATCCGCACGGTCATGGGTTCGATGAATCTGGACGAACTGCTTTCGCAACGGGACCGGATCAACGGATCGATTCTCTCGGTGGTCGATGAAGCCACGTCGACTTGGGGCGTCAAGGTGACGCGCGTGGAGATCAAGAACATCGAGCCGCCGCGCGATCTCGTCGACGCGATGGCCCGCCAGATGAAGGCCGAGCGGGAGAAACGGGCCTCCATCCTCGAAGCGGAAGGGGACAAGCAGTCCAACATCCTGCGGGCCGAAGGGCAGAAGCAGTCGGCGATCCTGGAGGCCGAAGGCCGTCGCGAATCCGCGTTCCGCCAAGCCGAAGCGCGCGAGCGCGCGGCCCAAGCCGAGGCGAAGGCGACTCGCGATGTCTCGGAGGCGATCGCCGGAGGAGACCTCCAAGCGATCAATTACTTCATCTCGCAGAAGTACATCGACGCGCTGCAATCGCTGGCGAAGTCGCCGAACCAGAAGATCATCTTCGTTCCGCCGGAAGCGGCGGGATCCATCGGTGCCCTGGGCAGCGCGGCCGAGATCGTGCGCGAGGCGTTCGGCGAGTCCAAGCTGGGCGGCGAGTCGGCGCATGGAGCGCGGGGCCGCCGGTAGCGGCCGAGGCGGAAACCGTGTTCGAAAGCCTCCAGCTTTGGCACTGGTGGGTGCTGGCCATCGCGCTTGTCGCCTTGGAAGTCACCCTCTCCGGAGCCTACTTTTTCCTCTGGCTGGCCGGGTCGGCAGCCGTGACGGGATTGATCGCGGCGATTCCGGGGGTTCCGTGGCAGGCGCAACTAGCCGCCTTCGCGGTCATGGCGCTGGTGTCCCTGTTCCTGTGGCGCCGCTTCAAGCCGAGCGAGCGCGAGACCGATCAGCCGGCTTTGAACCAGCGCGCCCATCGCTACATCGGCGGGCGATTCACGCTGAACGAACCGATCGTGAACGGCGTGGGCAAGCTGATCGTCGCCGACACGACTTGGAAAATCACGGGCGAGGACCTGCCCGAGGGCACGCAGGTCAAGGTCACGGACGTGGAAGGGGTCTCGCTCCGGGTCGAACCGGTTCCCGCAAGCACCGGCACGGACTAGGGCGTGTCGCGAACTCGGGCCTGAGACCTCGCGGCAGAGCGAATCATGAACGCGAAATCGATGCTCTCGCGACGCGGACTGCTGAGCTTGGGAATGGCAGCGGCCTTGCCCGCCGCCGCCGCCCAGGACCGCGAGGGAGTCGAGTACTTCGAATTGCACATTCGCCCCTTGCTGGCGGAGAACTGCTACGCCTGCCACAGCTCGGAGACGATGGCGATGGGCGAGCTGCGGGTGGATTCCGCGGACGGCCTGCTCCGGGGCGGAAGCCGGGGTCCGGCACTCGCGCCGGGGAATCCGGCGGCGAGCCTGCTGCTCAAGGCGGTTTCCTACAGCTCGCTGGAGTTGCAGATGCCGCCGACGGGGAAGCTGTCCGCCGAGGCAATCGACCGCTTGGAAGCTTGGATCCGGATGGGCGCGCCGGACCCGCGCGCCGCGACCGCGGCGCCCGTCATCGAAGAAGGGATCGACCTCTCCGCGGGGCGCCAATTCTGGAGCTTTCGCCCCGTGCGAGATCCGGCGGCGCCCGATGCACAGGGCGACTCCTGGGCGAGGAATCCGATCGACCGCTTCATCCTGTCGCGATTGGCGGAGGCCGGGCTGCAACCCTCCCCGGAAGCGGATCGGAGGACTTTCTTGCGGCGAGTCACGTTCGACTTGACCGGACTGCCGCCGTCGCCCGCGCATATCGAAGCGTTCCTGCGCGACGACTCCCCCGACGCCTTCGAACGGGTGGTGGAACGGCTGCTGGCGTCGCCGCACTACGGAGAGCGGTGGGGCCGGCACTGGCTGGACTTAGTGCGGTGGGCCGAGACCAACGGGCACGAGTTCGACAACAACAAGCTCGACGCCTGGCGCTACCGCGACTACGTCATCGAAGCGTTCAATTCCGACCTCCCGTACACGCAGTTCCTCGAGGAGCAGATCGCGGGCGACCTGCTGCCTCCGCGCCTCTCGTCCGACGGCACGCATTACGTGAGTCCGGTCGCCGCGGGCATGTACTGGCTGTGGGAGGTGCTCAATTCGCCGACCGATTCGATCCAAGCCCGAGCCGACATCATCAACAACCAAATCGACGTGCTGACCAAGGCCACGCAAGGCCTGACCGTGGCATGCGCGCGATGCCACGACCACAAGTTCGATCCGATCCCGACCGCGGACTACTATTCCCTGTTCGGCATCCTCAACTCGATCCAGATGAGCGAGGTGTGCATCGATTCCCCGGAACGGCGCGAGGGGATTCGAGCGGCAGCGACTGAGATCGCGAACATCAATCGAGAGATCGAATCGGTACTGCGCCAGGGCCAAGAGCTCGGCGCGGCCGCGCTTGGCGAGCGACTGCTCGCCGCGGCCGAGGAGAGCGAGGGCGAGGACCGTCCCGAGCTAGCCCGGGAACTGGAATACGCGCTGACCGAGCCGAGCCATCCGCTGTTCCTATTCGCCAAAGCGGCGCAGCCGAGCGAGGACGGGGAAGAATTCGTCGACCGGATGGCTGCGTTGCGCAAAGAGCTGGCAGGGTGGGCCGCTAAGGCCGACCGCGACCACCCGATTTGGAAAGAGCGCGGCGACGAAATCTACGAGGACTTCAAGACAGGCTTGGGCAAGTGGACTTCCACGGGAGAGGCCTTCGGTAGCGCGGCAGTTCGCAGCGTCCCTCCAGACCGTCGCATGAGCGGATACGCCGGGCAAGCACTCGCCGCGTCCTTCGGGGGCGGGTCGAACGGATTCGTCGGGACGCTCACGACCGACAAGTTCCGGATGCCTGCCCGCTACGTGCATGTGCGGATGGCGGGGGATCCGTACTCGAGCCGGTTGAGGGAAGTCGCGGCCCTGCGGCTCACGGTCATTGCCGACGAGCACAAGTCCGGGCACGCCATGCCGGCGGGCGAGGGCCGTCTGAATTGGCACACCATTGCGATGACGAAGGAGCGCGGGCGGATCTGCGCGATCGAGATCATCGATCGCGACCGCGACGGGGCGATCGCGGTCGACCAAATCGTGTTCTCCCAAGATCCGGAACCGCCGCCGGTGGCGGGAGCGCTAGATGCCCGGGTGCTCGCGATCGCCGCGGACGAATCCATCGGGTCGCTCGGCGACCTCGCGCAGGCTTACCAATTGCTGGCTAAAGCTCTGGCCAGCGATCCCGACCGCTCGCACACCGACCAAGCACTGTTCGCCGGAATCACGGGGCAGAGCCGCCTGGAAGACAGTCGGCGGTTCCTCTCGGCGGCCGAGGCAGAAACGGTGGATGCGCTGGCCGAGCGCCGGCGCCAAGCCGACGACCGTATCCCGGCTTCCACGTTCGCCATGTCAAGCCAGGACTGGAAACCGGCCGACTCGCCGATCCATGTCCGGGGAAATCACGAAAATCCCGGGGAAATCGCCCCGCGCCAATTCCTGCAGGTGATCGCAGGCTCCGACCAAGAGCCGTTCCGGGACGGCTCCGGTCGATTGGAACTCGCGCGATGGGTCGCCAGCGAGCGCAATCCACTGACGGCGAGAGTGATGGTCAATCGGGTTTGGCATCACCACTTCGGACGCGGAATCGTGGCGTCGACGGACGACTTCGGGAGGATGGGCGAACAGCCGAGCCATCCGGACCTCTTGGATCACCTAGCGAGCCGGTTCGTAGCGTCGGGCTGGTCGGTGAAGGATCTGCATCGGTCGATAGTCCTGTCGAGCACGTACAGAACGAGCAGCGTCGAATCGTCCGCCACAACGGAGGGCGATCCCTCCAATCGGTTCTTGTCTCACTTCCCCGTGCGCCGGCTGGAAGCGGAAGCGATTCGCGATTCGGTGCTCGCGGTCGCCGGCTCGCTCGACTCGGCGGTAGGAGGCCCGAGCGTTCCGCCGCACATCAGCGAGTACCAAGACGGACGCGGCAAGCCGCAGTCCGGACCGCTCGACGGACAGGGACGGCGCAGTGTCTACACGCAAGTGCGCAGAAACTTCCTGCCGCCGCTGTTCCTAGCGTTCGACTATCCGCTGCCAATCTCCGCCGAGGGCCGTCGCGGCGTCTCGGCGGTGGCCTCTCAAGCGCTGCTGATGCTCAACAACCAGTTCGTGGCGGAGCAGGCGGAACGGTGGGCGGAGCAGGCGCGAAACGCGGACGGGACGCCTCGGGATAGATTGCAGGGCATGTACCTGAGCGCATACGGTCGCCCGCCGGTCGAATCCGAGATCGAGCAGCTCGAGCGATTCCTGTCTACGCAAGGGGATTCCGCGAACAATGCGGAGTCGCCGGCCGACCGATGGACGGATGTCGCGCACGCGATGCTCAACACTGCCGAGTTCTTATTCGTGCGGTAAGCGAGCCTGCGCGGACAGTCGCGGCCGACTTGGTCTCTGGGAGGCCTCCCTTGGCGAATGCAACCGGAAGCGGCGGTCTTCGGCAACGGCGGATTCGAGTGGAAGTGACGCCAAGCGGACTGACTATCTTCAACCCGGTCCCTGACGGGGCCTGTGGCCAATAACAGCACCGCTCTGGGGAACCGCTACTGCCGACTGGGGAGCGTTTGGATGGGTTCAGAGTCCGCCCACAAGATGTCGAATATTCGATTCAGGTTCTGAGCCCCTTCGACATCCCCGAACCGCGCGGTCGCAAGCGGAAGGGTCTTGTCGCTTACGAGGCGGTAGCAGTCCGCATCTGCAACAAGGAAGTGGAAGTCGTACCACTCTTGAACCTCGGGTGGCGCAACGCGAAGCTCGACATTCGGGAAGTCGGAACACGCGATAAGGAGCGGGTGCCGCTGGCGATCAATCTTCGAGTCTCTCTCCAAGATGATCCTCAGCCTGTTCTTGTGAGAGACCGCCAAGTAGAGCTTGGCTTCCGTGACAACTGGTTGCCGCCCGTACACGCGGGGGCTTAGGCTTCCAGTCAGAATCGACACTTGCTCCTGAGCGGTCGCAAAGAGAGTCTCCACGACAGCGGAGGCGTGCTCCGTAGAGCCATTGAAGACCGGGGCGCCGCTACGCATCCAAGCCTGTTCCTTGACCATGTCTCGATACAAATCCAAGTGTGCCATGATCCCTCCAAACGCTATAGCCCGACCCGAGCGGACAGAATCGCTTCTCGCTCGCTCTCGGCGACGCTGACTCCGTCGCATACCAATCGCACTGTCCTGATGACGATGTACCATCAAGTCCATCATCGTCACACCCGAAGACGCGCTGTCAACCGCGCTCGTCCCCCGGTGACCGTCGGCGCACCCTCAGAAGCACGTGGTGTCAGCGTTCCGTCGAATCCGCTCCGGCGGTCCCCTCGGTGGTGCCCGGCGGCTCGGTTGCGCCCCGCCTGCCAAGCCTCGAGGGCTGCTCGGCTAAGCCTGCGTCTCATCCTGCGCGAGTTACTGATTTGCGCCCGCTACACCCCCGTCCTGGCTCAGTTGGCGGAGTGCTCCCTGAAGCGTTCTCGGCGAGCGGCGGAACCGCTCCATCCGCTATGCTTGAAACTTGCGGGACGCTCATGATTCGTATCTTCATCGCCTCGATTCTCGGTGCGGGCCTCGGGTTCGCGGGTCCCGCTCACAACCAGCTCACGGAAGCCGAAAAGCTCCATGGCTGGCAACTCCTGTTCGACGGCGAGTCCTCGACCGGCTGGGAAGGCTTTCAAAACACCCCGTTCCCGACCAGATCGTGGGCCGTCGAGGACGGGACGATCCGGACGCTAGCAGACAATAGCGGCGGAGACCTCGTCACGGTCAGCCAGTTTGAGAATTTCGAACTGGTCTTCGACTGGAAGCTCGTACCCGGCGGCAACAGCGGGGTGAAGTACCTAGTCCAAAAGGCTTGGGCGAGCCCGGGATATCGACCGCACTTGAGCGCGGACGCCAAGCGCCGGTCGATCCTGCGCGCGACTGGACCGGAATACCAACTGCTCGACGACACTATCTTGAAGAATCGCGGGCCCGGCTGGGAGTACTCCAGTTGCGGGTCGCTCTACCTCCTGTACAAACCCGCCGACGACAAGCCGGTTCGGGGCCCGGGCGAGTGGAACACGTCGCGGATCGTAGTCAACGGGACCCACGGGGAGCACTGGCTGAACGGCAAGAAGATCCTAGAGTACGAATTCAACTCGCAGGACATGTTCCAGCGCGTGGAGCGCACGAAGTTCAAGCGCGTGCCGGGGTTCGGATTCAAGGGTCCGGGATATATCGCGCTCACGCACCACAACCACCCGGTCTGGTACCGCAACATCAAAGTGCGGGCCCTTGAAGGCCCTCGGGTAACCGATTACCTTCCCGGCAGGTTGTTCGATCCGAACGGGCTCATCCCGCCGCCGCCACGCCTGCCGCCGCCCGGCGCCCCCACCGGAGCGGCCGTCGGCGCGTCTCGATAGACGTGGGCAGTCCGACCGCTCGCTTAGGCTGAGACTAGACGGCGACTTCGGGTGCCGCGATCGGCGGGCGCCCGCCTCCCTTCCGCGTCTAGGGTCTTCCCATGCATGTAGATCGAACACTGCTCGCGTTCCTCGTCCCTCTCCTCTGCGCGATATCAGGCACCGCCGAGACCGTTGTCCTCACCAACGGAGACAGGCTTACGGGCACGGTTACGCGCATGGCGGACGAGACCCTCGTGCTTGAGTCAGAGGTGCTCGGGGACATGCGTATTCCATGGAGTGCGATCGATTCGTTCGCTAGCGACAGGCAGTTCCTCGTCCTGACGGACGAGGGCAAGCGGCTCGCGGGGACGGTCGTGCGACAAGGCGACGAGCTCAGGGTGGAGATCGAGGGTGCCGATCCCGTCGAATTGCCTTCCGAATCGGTGGCGCGCGTCGTCCCGGACAGGGTACGCAAGGGACCGTTCCGCTTCTTGGGGCCGGCCGAGGGGATCGTGGACTACGGCTACAGCTTGGCGCGAGGGAACCAAAGCCAGATGCAGTCGTCGCTAGGCGGGCGGGCGACTTACACATCTGATGCGTACGAGGTCTCGGGCCGCCTGGACTCGCTCCTGGCTCGCCAAGACGGGGCGCGGGCCCAGAGCAGGCACTCGCTCGGCTTTCGCGTGGACCGTTACTGGAAGGCTCGAACCTTCACCTACGGGCTGTCCGATTTCGAACGCAACGAACGCAGGAGTCTAGACTTGCGAACCCAGCTTGGCGGGGGATTCGGACGCAGGCTCCTACGCAACGAGACGACGAACCTGCTCGTGCTGGGAGGCTTCGCCTACGTTCACGAACGCTTCCGCCATGCCGGGAACCGGGTCACCGGAGAAGGATCGTTCGGCGTCGAATGGGAAACCCGCCTGTTCGATTTCATCGAACTGGTAACGGAGTTCTCGATGCATCCGAACATAGTCGACCGCGGACGCGTCCGATTGGAGTACGACAGCACGTTGCGCGTGCCCGTGTGGGGGCGCTTTACGTATTCGCTACGGCTCTTCGACCGCTTCGACAGCCGACCCGCGGCCCAGACCAAGAAGAACGATTACGGCATCTCCAGCGGTCTAGGCGTGACATTCTGAGCGACCGATCCGGCCGACCGAGCGGATCAGGCTCCCTGCGGAGTGCTCCAATGCGTCCGGTACCTGCGCTTGACGTACTGATTCGCATGGGAGTCGTCAATGCAGCGCTCCGTCTCCTGCTCGAATCTCAGGTTGCGCCCCGTGCGGGAGACGATGTTCGCCAGATGGCAGTGGATCGCGGAAAGGTGGCCTACCGAAATGTCGCACCGCGGCAACTCGCGGGTCTTCACGCTGTTGATGAAATCGCGCTGGTGGTCGTCCGCCTCGTCGTCGGCGTCGTTGTGCTCGACAAGGGCCCCCTTGCTGTCGAATAGCTTGTAGCCCCAACGGCGGTTGAACGGACCGATCTGGATCGACGCGTCGCTGCCGTACACAGCAACGCCGGCATCGACTCCTTCGAGCTGGTAGGGATTCCAGATGCGCATCTCCCAGATCAGGGCCTTGCGCCCGTACTCGAACGTCACGTTCATCGTGTCGGGCGTCTGCTGGTCGTCATCGAAGTAAAGCTTTCCGCCCATGCCGCTGGCCTTGGTCGGATAGTCGACCCCAAGCGCCCAGCGCGCGATGTCGAGCTGGTGCGCTCCGTCGTTGCCGGCGTCGCCCGTGCCGAAATGCCAGTGCCAGTGCCACTTGTAGTGAAAGCGATTCTCGTTGAACGGGATCCACGGTGCAGGACCGAGCCAGGTGTCGTAATCGACTCCTTGCGGAACCGGCGAATTCTCCTTCCGCCCGATGTTCTCTCGCATCTGGACGTTCCAAGCCTTCGCCATCAGCACCTCGCCCAGGTCGCCTGACTTGGCGATCTCGATGGCCCTGCGCGTGGAGGGCCTGCTGCGGGCCTGCGTGCCGACCTGCACGATGCGGCGATTCCGGCGCGCCGCGTCCACCATCAAGCGGCCTTCGCGGACGTTGTGGGAAGCGGGTTTCTCAACGTACACATCCTTGCCGGCGTCGCAGGCAAGGATCGTGGCGGGAGCATGCCAGTGATCCGGGGTCGCGATCACGACCGCGTCTACATCCTTGGAGTCGAACAGGTGCCGCATGTCGTTGGTCGTGGCCGGCACTCGAGCCCCCGCGCGCTCGAGGACTTGCCCGGCGCGTTCGAGGGACGCTTGGTCGGTGTCGCAGAGATACGAAACGTTGACTTCGGGCAAGTCGTTGAAGGCTCGCGTCAAGCCGCGACCGCGCCCTCCGACGCCGATCAGGCCTACATTGACCTTCTCGTTGGCAGCGACCGCGACGGACCGGCTGGCAGCCACGCCGGCCATGGCCGCAGCCCCGAGAAAGTAGCGTCGATTCATGGAAATCCTCCGATGCGGCCGCGGATTCGCGGCACGCGATGGTAACGGTATCACAGGGCCAAGCTAGCAATTGATGCCATTGGCGGTGGGTACATGGCGAGAATACCCGGAAGCGGCCCCACGGGGCAAAGAGGCCGCCGTGATCCTAGCGGCGAGCTGCCGCAGCAAGCGCGGAAGGTGGAGGCATGGCCTTAGCCGTCCAAGGCACTCCAAGCCTGTTGGAGCGAGCTAATATCGCGCTACGCGCTCGGGGCCAACATCCGTGGACATTGCCAGCGCGTCGAAATTCATCACCATGTGGTCGTGACGCACCTGCGCCATGCGCGGATCGTCCCAGAGGTTGTCGAATTCCCCGGGATCGGCTTCCAAGTCAAAGAGTTCGCCAAGACCGTGACCGTGGTAGGTCACGTGCTTGAACCTCTCGCTACGGACCATCGTCCCGAAGCTCTGGACGCCTGCCAAGGCGCGATAGTACTCGCTCCGCACGAATTCCCGGTGGCGGTCGGGAGCGGCGTCACCCGTCAAGATCGGGGCCAGCGACTTGCCGTGCATCGAGGCCGGAACCGCCTGCCCGGCCAACTCGAGCAAAGTCGGCGCGATGTCGGTCAGTTCGACCAAGGCCTTGCTCCGCAAACCGGCCTTGAACCTGCCCGGCCAAGAGATGACTAGCGGCACATGCACCAAGCTCTCGTAGAAGCGGCAGCCCTTGAGCAAGAGACCGTGGTCACCCAAGGTCTCGCCATGGTCGCTGGTAAAGATGACGACCGTGTTGTCGATCTGGCCGCTCGCTTCCAGAGCGTCCAGCATCCGCCCGACATTTTGGTCGATCAGCTCGATCATGGCGTAGTACTTGGCTTGGTAGGACTTGGCGTTCATCTCCTCGGGACGCCGGGCGGTTCTCTGGAAGTTGATCTCCTTCAACCGGTCTTGATTCGCTAGGTCGGACTCGCGGAACAGCGGACCCGGCATGGCGGCCTCAGGATAGTGATCGAGCCATTCTTGCGGAGGGTCGAAAGGCGAGTGCGGGTCGAAGCAGTTCAAGCTGAAGAGCCACGGTTGCGTGCGCTTCTCACGCATGAAGTCAATCGCGCGGTCCGCGCACCATGTCGTCTGGTGGTACCGGCTCGGGATATAGCCGAGCTTCTCGTAGACCGAGCTGTAGTCCTGGCCCTGCGACTTGAGCCAGTCGACGTAAGCGTGGCCCTCGGGCCAGTCGTCGTGAGGGTGATGGCTCCAGTGGAAGACTCGGTAACCGTCGTCGACGCGGGGCTCGATCCGGCCCTGAGCCGCAGACAGATGGAATTTCCCGGAGAGGCCGCAATCGTAGCCAGCGTCGGCAAGGGTCTTGGTCACAAGCGGGGCGGCGCTGTCCCAGAAGTCGTTGCCGTTCATGCAGCCGTGGACGGCCGACGGGTACATGCCCGTGAGGAATCCGGCGCGGCTGGGCGTGCAAATCGGCGATTGGCAGTAGGCGTTTTCGAAGGAGACGCCGCTCGCGACGAGGCGGTCGATGTTGGGCGTGCGGATGTGCTCGTTTCCCAGCGAGCGGATCGTGTCCCAGCGCTGCTGATCGGTGCAGATCCACAGGATGTTCGGGCGGCTGTCCGCAGCGGCGACAGCTTGCTGGGCGACAGCAGCAGCGGCCCCTGTACGGACAAAGTCTCGGCGCGAGATCTGGGAACTCATGGCGGTCAGATTATCGCACCAGCCCGAGCATCGAGGCGGGCGTGGAGCGGGCGGGTCCAATGCGAGAAGCCCATCGTAGGGTCAATGCGAAATACAGCGAATGCGGACTCTTCGCTCCGATTGCTCGCTTTCAGATTTCCGCCCCCGTCCTGCCCCAGCCGTACAGGTGCAACTGTGACAACGCGGCGGTGGGTGCTCTACGAGCCTTGCGAACCCAAGGGCCAAGGGGCGCAGCCTACGGCGGAGGTCCGAGGCTCGCAGCGAGACCTGCCGCTGAAATTGCAACCCGCTCTCGTTCTGCGCTAGCGCGGCGATGCGGTTCCGGTACTTGCCCCTAGCCGGAGTGACGCAGGCGAGAGCCAGCCACGAACGGTCTCTGTGGTCGTACACCGTGCCTGCATGCATCTAGGAGTCCAGGCATTCAGTGATGCGTAAGAGCGGACCGAGCCTGTCATTGGCCCGAAGCCCGCGGTCACGAACAGTTTCGAACCTTTAGACATGGAGTATCGCCTCTCCCGAAAGGTGCCGTTCTGAATCTGGCTGCTCGCTGCCAAGCAACCCCAGAGTGAATGGTACATGATCTCGCGTTCCGCGGCTATGCCATCACGTTGCACGGATGCTTCGACCACTGGCACAGCGACCCTCCCAGAAACGCCTTGATACTGTGGTGCGATTTTTGGTATACAGTGAGTCATGCAGTCGCGACCGCTTGGCGGCGGCCACATCCAACGTGCGGCCAACGTTCGTGACGCTACTTGGCCGAGCGGGTGAGCCTTGCGGACTTCGTGAACTGAGGCAGGACGGAATCTCGATGGTGGATGGTACGGTGATTGCTCGCTCAGTCCGCCCCATCGCCGTCAGACCGCCAGATGCCGACGGGCACAACACAGGAGACTCCCGGCCAGCGACTTGAAATCCGACCCCGCTGGTGTATCGACGCGGATCCCCGGTGGTGAAGGCACTCGTGCTATAGTCGAAGGAAGCACAGCAGACGATGCCAAGTGTCAATCCAAAAATACTGACTTGGGCGCGCGGGTCTGCGGGACTGAACGTAGATCAAGCTGTCAGGAAGCTCAGGATAGCACCCCTTCGGCTGGCGAACCTCGAGTCTGGAAAGATTCACCCAACCTCGGCAATGCTAGAAAGAATGGCTAAGGTTTATCGCCAGCCTCTCATTGCATTCTATATGGTCAATCCGCCGCATGAGTGCGATTATGGGGTCGATTTTCGCGCACAACATTCTGTCCATAAGGCCACCAATTTAGACGCAAACTTGAAGGCATTGATCAGAGATATTCGAGTGCGTCAAGGAATACTTAAGGCAGCGTTAGAGGACGAAGAAGAAGCAAGTAACCTGCCATTTGTGGCGTCTCTAAAAGCGTCAGATGGAGTCGCCAAAGTAGTAACCCAGCTTCACAGTGTGGTCGGTATGTCAGCACCTCAATACTACGCCATGAGCAAGCCTGAGTCTGCATTTAATCTCTTGCGGGATCGGACCCACGATGCGGGCGTGTTCGTTTTACTCAAGAATGATTTGGGGAGCTATCATTCCAAGATCGATCTAGATCAGTTCCGGGGTTTCGTAATCGCTGATGCGATGGCACCGTTTGTCGTAATCAATGGCCAAGACGCGAAGTCGGCCCTCTCATTCACACTATTACATGAACTCGCACATCTCATTCTTGGAAATACAGGAATTAGTGGGATGGATTCCGAGAATGATGTCGAGAAGTTCTGTAATGATGTTGCCAGCAACTTTCTCTTGCCAACAGATGAACTCAAGAACCTTCAGTTAGGACTTGCAACAGAATTCGCAACAGTGGCCGACCGGATCGGAATGTTTTCCAAGAAGCGTAACCTGAGTCGCAGTATGGTTGCATATAGAGCTTGGCGATCAGGAAAAATTACATTTCAATCATATCGCTCGCTAAACGAGCGATTCAGAAATGAATGGCATCAATCCGCCAAGAACCGCCGAGACTCGTCGGGAGAACGGCAAGGCGGCCCTGGGTATTATGTGAGGCATAAGTACCAAATCGGCAAAAAGTTAATCGATACAACTCAAGAGTTGTTGCTAAGCGGGGCACTCACGACGCTCAAAGCGGCCAAGATACTGAACGTCAAGACGGGCAACATGCAAAATATTTTCGATTCGAAATGACATGCGAGGAGGTATAGATCCATGCTGTACTTGCTTGATGCAAACACCCTTATCGACGCGGATCGTTATTACTATCCGCTTGACCGAGTCCCTGAATTCTGGGGATGGCTGCTTTGGCAGTCCACGCAGAGGTACGTCCGGATTCCGAGCGAGATCTATAAAGAGTTAGTAAAAGGCCATCGA
>CBDETK010000007.1:0-9213 GCA_965242865.1 Candidatus Latescibacterota bacterium | reverse complement strand
CGCCTTCGACGAGGGCAAGATGCCCTCGATCCTTAAGGGAAGCCGGGGCTGGTGTCGCGGAGTACCAACTCGCGTAAAAGGATGCCTTCTCAATGAGTACCATCCTGCCCATCAATCTCGATGACCTTCTGCACCAACGCTCCGTAGAATCCGCCCGCGTGGAGTTCAAGGCAAGCTGGAGCGAACCCACGAGAAGCCAAGTTCTAAAGACCGTTTGCGCGTTCGCAAACGACTACCAAAATCTGAACGGCGGCTATATCGTCCTAGGGGTCGCCGAACAGAACGCTCAAGCGATCCTGCCGCCAGCCGGACTTGGAGCCGAAGATGTGGAGCGAGCGGAAAACTGGCTGCGTGGCCGATGCAAGGCCATGAGGCCAGCGTACGATCCCATCTTTTCGCCCGAATGGGTAGAGGACCGTCTCATCCTCGTTGTATGGGTACCGGCCAGCGAAAATCGGCCACACCGCGCACCGGATGCAAAGGGAAACTGGAAGTACTGGATACGGGTGGGGTCTGCTACTGTCGATGCAGAAACGAGCGGCCAGTTGGGGATGCTCCTCGAACAAACGGCCCGCGTTCCTTGGGACGATCGAATAGCAGCGGACGCACAAGTTGAGGACCTGCGAGAAATCAAGGTGCGGGAGCACTTGCACGATGTGGGGAGCGGTCTCATCCGCTCAAGCCAGCCACTGGACCCCCTCGAAGTGTATCGGAGAATGCGTCTAACCAAAGTCGTCAACGACCACGAGGCCCCGCGCAACGTCGGCCTGTTGTTTTTTTCTGAAGACCCTGAGCGTTGGTTCGCGGGGGCAAAAATCGAAGTGGTCCAGTTTGCGGGAGATCGCGCCGGAAGCGTACAGGACGAGCGGACTTTTCGCGGCCCGCTCGCGGATCAGGTGCGGGGGTGCCTGAACTACCTAGCGCATTTTTCGCACACCCACCTACAAAAGGAGCGCGACCGCAGCCAAGTGCGGGGGTGGGTCAGTTACCCACAAATCGCCTTGCGGGAGGCGATCGTCAACGCCGTCTATCATCGGGGTTATGATAGGAGCACAGTCGAGCCGACCAAGGTGTATCTCTATCCCGACCGCATTGAGGTGATCAGCTATCCTGGGCCGGTTTCCGGGATTGAGGCGGATCATCTAGCGCCGGGCGGGTCCGTGCCGCCGGTTCCGGCGCGCAGCCGGCGAATAGGCGAGTTCCTCAAGGAACTCAAACTTGCGGAGGGACGCCTGACCGGGTTGCCGCAAATCTACGACGCAATGGAGCAAAACGGCTCGCCGATCCCGAAGTTCGATTTTGACCCCGGTCGAACCTATTTCCGGGTGACGCTGCCAGCGCATCCTGAGTACGCCGCTGTTTCAGCCATACAGGATGCGGCCTATCTCAGCGCCGTGGGGAGTGCCCGAGAAGCCTTCAACCGAGTGCAGAAGGCTTGGGAGGCCAACGAAGCGTCTGCGATTCTGGCGATTGAGATGATTCGCCAACACGCGGCCCAAGGCCAATTGGAAGCTGCGAAAGCCGTGTTTGCCAGATTCCGCGAGCGCGGGCCGCAGATTGCCAGCACCTACGTGGCGAATACGCTGATAGAGGTGCTCCTCGCGGGTGGGAGAAAAGACGATGCCCGGCGTCTGCTCGGCAGTCTGTCCGAAGCGGTCTCCGCGCAGGACGCCATTGACACGGCGATTCTGGCCTGTCGCTTGCGCGATTCACAGGCCGCGCATGGTTATTTCGAGCAAGCGGGCGATGACCCCTCCTAGGCAAAAACGTCGGCCGCTCGCGCCCCTTTAGCCCACAACGTCAATCGAAGTTCGTCGCCGAACAGCTCGTACTTGGGGCGTCGCCCTGAGTGCGCTTCGCCGTCCTCGAGAATTTTCCGCACCCCTTCGCCGCGCGATTCGAGGAATACCTGCCCGGTGCGCTTGCTGCGAATCCTCGACAGGAAGCCGACTAAGAGTTGGTTGCGGGTGAACGTGCGGTACGCCATATCGTCGATCGTGAGGGTGTTGGGCAATTTGCCGGGGCTGTACAACTCCAGCCGGTCGGCAAACAGGAACAGGCGGATTTTGGACCCGGCAATGGCGTAGTCGCGGTGGGCAACCGCGTTGACGATGGCCTCGTCAACGACCGCGATGTCGTACGGGAAGGGGTCGCCGGTTTGCATGGAACCGGCGACGAAGGCGATGCCAGCGTCGATTTGCTCGGACGCTGGGCCGGCGAGCCGCTCGGCGTGGATCAGCTCGTCCGAGGACAGCCGAGTGCCTCGGTAGTGCGCCGCTTCAATGGCCCCGGACGGCAAGAATTCGGTCGGCTCGTGCGCGAAGACCAGCAAGCCAGCGACGGTCGGCCGGTCGATCCCGTTCTCGTCTTGGGATATGACCCGGGTGTTGCGCAATAGGTCGAGCCAAGGGATGGTCGGCGAGCGGCCAAAAAAGGATTCGAGGCGATTGCGGTTGAGGTCTTCTACGGTCGTGGCGAGTACGAGCTGCTCGTCAAACACGTACTCGCGGCCCCGTTGCTGGAAAAGCCGGGCGAGTTCCGGGGGCGTGAGATCCTGTTTGATCGACCCGACCCGCGTGTAGTACCGCCCGCCCGATGTTCGGTGTACGTACAGCCCTCGCGGCACCTCGGCCAGCAGAACGCGCTCGTCGGCTCCGGCTACACCAGGCAGCAGTGCTTTGCGGATGACGAGCCGGATGGGTGGATCGCAGTTGTGGGTCGCGACGTTGGAAAGCCACTGCTCGATCCTATCGACCTGCGCCAGCGGAATCCCGCACACGGCCCCGGAATCATCCACGCCGAGGAACACGACGCCCCCCTCGGCGTTGGCAAACGCAACGAGTTCGCCAGCCAGTTCTTGGGTGTTCGGAGCGAGCACTCCGCGATCGCCAAAGCGCACTTCTTTGAACTCGGCGCGGCCATCTTCGCCGGCGCGGAGTTGGTTCAGAAGCTGATCGCTAGTATTGAACATCGACCTGCTCGGAGGGTTTCATGCGTGCTCGGCGCGGTCGGCGCGGACTTCGTCGATGGCCTTGCAGTGCCGCAGCCCCACGGACTTGGCCGGCGTTTGATAGCCCTTCCAAGCGTACGGGTCAACGCCGGCTACGGGCACGATGGTGCGGCGGTCGGCGCGGGCGGGCGACTCGCCCTCTTCAAGGCTCCAAGGCAACAGGCTCCAAGCGTTGCAGTAGTGGTTGACCAAGACGCGGCGATAGGTCGTGCCGCGGTTTTTGTACGAGCGGTGGAGGAGGTAGCCGTTGAAGAAGACGAGGTCTCCGGCTTGCACCTCAACCGGAATCTCGACGCGCTCGTCAAAGCCGTAGCTCTCCGGCGCAAAGTCGAACTCGTCTGGGTTTTCGTGGGGCCGCTGCGGGTAGAGATACCCGGGCCGGTGCGACCCCGGAATGACGTATAGGCAGCCGTTTGCTACGGTGGCGTCATCTACGGCGATCCACGCGCCAATAAGCGAGCGATCCCTCGTGGGAATGTAAATCTCGTCTTGGTGCCAAGCCTGCCCCTGAAAGTTGGGCGGCTTGACAAAGTACATGGACTGCATGCACTTGACGCTGCCGTCCCAAAAGGGCAGGTGCGCGGCCGTGATCTGGCTGAGGACGCCGCAGATCTGGGGGTGGCGGACGTACCTTTCAATGACCGGACTGACGTAGTGCGGCTGGTGGATGCAGAGGATGCTCTCCAGCACCGCTTGATCGCTCAGGGCGGGGTCAACCGGCTCGATGTTGTTGCACTCGTAGCGGCCCCGCGCCACCGCGACGAGATCGCGCTTGAGCTCGGCGAGCTCGTCTTCTTCCATTAGACCCGGCACGACGAGATAGCCGTCGTCAACAAAGGACTGCACTTGGGCGGGGTTGAGCGGCTTGGGGACCCCAATGGGAGCACTGGGTTCCATTTTGACTGCTTCCATGGTGCGACACGCTCCGTTTAATTGGTTGGCACTGGGCCGATATTTTGATACCCTTACGGGGCTTTGTCAAACAGTAGGAAAGGAGTGCCCACCGTGGATTTGACGTATATCGCATTTACCAAGCACTTAGAGGGCCTCGCGGTCCCGCAACTCATCGACGCCTTGCAAGCCATGGGCGTACACGGGGCCGATCTGTGCGTCCGCGACGGCTATCCGGTCAATCCGGCCAATGTGGGCACGGCCCTGCCGGAGGCTGCGCGCCGCTTTGCCGACGCCGGCCTTTGCATCCCCTTGGTCACGGCCCCGGGCGACTTCAACCGCCCAGACCTCGATTACGCAGAACGGTATTACGCGGCCTTGGGCGCGGCGGGCGTGGCCCACGTCAAGCTCGGCTACTGGCACTGGCAGCCGGACGTGCCCTATTGGACGCAGTTAGACGAGGTGCGCGGCTGGGTGCAGGGGTTTCAGGTGCTGTCGGAAAAGTACCGCGTCAAAACCGCCATTCACAATCATTCGGGCGCGTCCATGGGCCTCAATGCTTGCGCCGCCATGAACATCGTCCGCGACTGCGATCCGCAATACGTGGGCATCTTTGCCGATCCCGGGCACTTGGCGCTGTGCGGCGAGCCGATCGCCATGGCCCTCGACATTGTGCGCTCGCACTTGTGTCTGGTCGCGTTGAAGGATTTGGTTCAGCAGCGGCCTTTGGGCATCGCCCAGCAGGGCGCGCCGGCTACGGGCGTCGTGCGCATGGGGCAGGGCTTTGTCGATTGGCCGGCGGTCGTCGCGGCCTTAAAGCGGCTAAACTTTGCCGGCCCGGTCAGCTTCCACAGCGAGTACAGCGGCGAGCCGGTTGAGACCGTGATCGACTTGGCGCGCATTGATGTGCGCTTTTTTACAGCTTTGTGCGAGAAAGGGGCTGGTCATGCTTAAAGCGGGATTCATCGGCGCGGGAGGCCGCGCCCAGAGCGCTCACTACCCGTCGGTCCAGCGCCTCGCCGACCGGGTGCAGATGGCCGCGGTGTGCGAACTGGACGAGCAACGCCTCGCGCAAGTGGCGGAAAAATACGGCTTTACGCGCACCTACGGCGATCACCGCGCCCTGCTCGACGAGGTTGATCCGGACTTGGTCTATTGCGTGATGAACGAGCAATGGCTCCTGCGGCCGGCCCTCGACTGCATTGAGGCCGGCAAGCACCTGTTTATTGAAAAGCCGCCCGGGGCCAACAGCGACGAGACCCGGGCGATTTTAGAGGCGGCCGAGCGGCGCGGCGTCTGGGTGATGGCCGGGCTCCAGCGCCGGTACGCGGCCGTCACCCGCGAAGCCATGCGTCGGGTTGCGGCGAAGGGGCCGGTGTCGCTGGCGACTACGACCTTCAACAAGCAGCTTCCCCAGCGCGGCGACGAGTTCTCCACCACCTTGTGGAACGATCTGATCCACATCGTCGATCTCCTGCGCTACATGGCCGGCGGCGAGCCAGTGGAAGTTACCGCGTACCAAGACCAGTTCGGCGGCGCGGGCTTTGACCACTACACCGCGCTGGTGCGCTTTGACAACCGCGCGACCGGCGTGATGCTCGGCAATCGCGCTTCGGGCGGGCGGGTGCTGCGCTCGGAGCTGCACGGCGTGGGCATTGGCTGCTACATGAAAATTCCCGGTGAAATCGAAATCCACGAGGACAACCAAGTCCGCACCCTCGGCGGCTGGGAAATCGACCGAGTGTCCTCAGACGATGTGCCCCGCTACGAAGGGGTCTTGACCATGCACGAGCACTTTGTGGATTGCGTGGTTGAAAACCGACCGCCGCTTACCGACATCCGCGACGTGATACACTCGGTTGCTTTAGTGGATCAGATTGAGGCGGAGAAACCGTAAGCCGTAGCCTAAGTACGCGACCCTTACTTTGCGGACACATTTTCTGTTGTTCCTGCGATGTCCGAGATCGAGGGCGTCCCGCCCTCGACGAAGGCAAGATGCCCTCGATCCCAGGCGGGGTAAGGCTGGCCGCTGGTGTCGGGTAGTAAGAGCCGTAGCTACGATAGTGGACTCTTTTGGAGCAACAACAATGTTGAAAAATATACATAAGTCGTTGAAAAACAACAAGTTACCCCCCCCCCCCCCCCCCCGAAAATTCGGTCCCGAGTTTCGGTATCCGACAGCGTCCAGAAAATGAGGGGATGTTGCGCTGTCGGTCTGGTGTTCGCGCTCGTCGGCGCGGGAAATCTCTATGCCCAGACCACGCCGGCGTTGTCGTTTTCGTCGAGCGATGTCCACATAGCCGATGAAGACGGCGGCATGGCGACGTACACCGTGGCGCTGGCAACTCAGCCGACCGGGGAGGTCACCGTGGCGGTGGCGAGTGGCGACGCAACCATAGCGACGGTGTCGCCTTCGAGCTTGACCTTCTCTACGACGAATTGGAACACCGGGCAGACGGTGACGTTGACCGGGGTTGATGACGATGTAGCCGATCCATTCGGGCGGAACACGACGATCACCCACACTGCCAGCGGCGGGGGCTACGGCAGTGTCAGCGGCACGGTGCGAGTCACTGTGGCAAGCGACGAACAGGTGTCCATCCGCGTTCAGGATTCCTCTGTGAGCGTACTGGAGGGCGGCAGCGTTGCTCAATCCGTATGGGTGACGAGCGAACCCAAGGGGAATGTCACGATAAGCCTGACGAATTCGCGCCCAACGCGGGTGACCATGAGTACCGAGTTGTTGAGTTTTACGCCGTCGAACTGGGAGACCAAGCAGACGGTGACGTTTTCCGGGGTAGATGACATGGTGCCCACGGGGAATCAGATTGCGACGATCACGCTTACCGCCAGCGGTGCGGACTACGGCGGCGAAACCCATACCATGACCGTTACCTTCATCGACAACGACACGCCGGGGTTGTTGTTTTCGCCAAACCGCATCGACCTAAGCGAACCTAACGGCACTGATGACTACACCGTGCAGCTAGCGACCCAGCCGACCGGGGAGGTCAGGGTGGCGGTGGCGAGTGGCGACGTAACCACAGCGACGGTGTCGCCTTCGAGCTTGACTTTCACCACGACGGATTGGAACACCGGGCAGACGGTGACGGTGACAGCGGTAGATAACGACATAGACAATCGTACTCCACGGCAGACGACGATCACGCTTACCGCGAGCGGCGGGGACTACGGCAGTGTCAGCGGCACGGTGCCTGTCAGCGTGGCAGACGATACCGACCGGGTGGCCCTGCGCATTGAGAGAACCACTTTGGTCATGTTTGAGAACGGGAGCATTGAGCAAAGCGTGTGGTTGAACAGCGAACCGACGGGGAATGTCAGGGTAAGCCTGACGAATCCGAGTACCGCGCTGACCATGAGTACCACTACCACGCCGTTGACGTTCACGCCATCGGACTGGGAGACCAAGCAGACGGTGACGTTTTCAGGGGTGGATAACATGGTGCGCACTGGGAATCAGCGCGTGACAATCACGTTTACTGCCAGCGGTGCGGATTACGATGGCAAGGCCCGGACGATGACTGTGGTCGTCGTTGACGATGAGCCGTATCCGTTCCCGTCCCCACTAACCGAAGGGAGTTCCTTAACATACCAGCTAACATTTGACATACGCCCAGATTGGCTCCCAATAGTGTTAAGACCCACGAGTTCCAACCCTGCCGTGTTGACCGTTACGCCTGCGCTATTGACTTATACCGCGGCGAGCTTGGGACAGCGTCGGCGAATTGTTCAGAGCTTTACCATGATGGCTGTGGAGAACAACGAACTCGGCGATGGCTCCGCCACGATTTCGCATCCGATCGACGATCCCCTGCCGCCTGAGTGGATTCCCCTCCTGTCCATCCTCGTCACCGTGCGCGACAACGACGTGGCCGATCCGCCCGATCCGCCCGATCCGTCCACTCCGCTCGATCCATCCGCTTCGCCCGGTCAGGACTCCGATCCCCTCCCGCCGCTGTCGTCTGAGAATCTGGCGCCGGCTTTTGCGGACACCGCGATGATTGGCGATCTCGTCTTTGAGGTGAATCAAGCGATTGAGCCGTTGACGCTGCCGCAGGCTATCGGCGGCAATGGCCCGCTGATGTATGGCCTGTCGGGCAACCTGCCAGACAGCTTGGCGTTCGACAATGCCTCGAGACAGTTGAGCGGCACTCCCACCGCCGAGACTGGCCGCGCAGTGCCCATGCTATATCGGGTTTGGGATATTGACGCGGATGCCGACACGCTGAAGTTCACCATCACGGTCACGGCCCCGGATCTGAAACCGACCTTTGGCGACGCCACGATTGCCGCCCTCGTTGCGGAGGTGGATCAAGCGGTGGCTTGGCCCCTGCCGTCAGCTACCGGTGGCGATGGTGCGCTGCGGTATAGTCTGTCGGGTTTGCCGGAGGGTTTGGTGTTCAATGCGGCGATGCGGCAGGTGCAGGGCGCGGCGATGGCTACCGACACGACCGTCGCCACCTACGCGGTCACCGATGCCGATGGCGATGCGGCCACGCTGCCGTTTGCCGTGACCATTCTCCCGGATCTGAAGCCGACCTTTGGCGACACGACAATTGCCGATCTTGTCGCCGAGGTGGGTGAAATGATTGAGCCGGTAGACCTGCCGGCGGCGACTGGCGGCTACGGTCCGTTGACGTATCGCCTGCGGAACCTGCCAGACGGCTTGGCGTTCCATGCCGACACCCGCCAGTTGCGCGGCGCGGCGGTGGCTACCGACACGACCGTCGCTATCTACACGGCCACGGATGTCGAGGGCGATGCCGACACGCTGCGGTTCGCCATCGCCATTATCGACCCGGATCGAAAACCGACCTTTAGCGACACGACGCTTGCGCCGCTGATGGCGACGGCGTGCCAACCGATTGCTCGGATGCTGCCAGCGGCTGTCGGTGGCGACGCTCCGTTGCGGTATAGCCTGTCGAACCTGCCGACTGGCTTGATGTTCCATGCGGCGCGGCGTCAGGTGCAGGGCGCGGCGACTGCCACCGACACGACCGTCGCCACTTACGCGGTCACCGATGCCGATGGCGATGCGGCTTCCCTGCCGTTTGCCATCTCGATAAGAGGGTTGGACGCGCCCGCTTGGGTGCAGGCGGAAAACTATCTCGGGGCCGACCTCGCTGGCGATTGGGATGGCGCGGTGCTGCTGACGTGGGCACTGCCGAGCCAACACGCCTTTGTCGAAGCCTACCGCATTTACCGCGAGGTGGAGATAACCCACAGCCCGGATGCAAGCGGCCGAGTGGTCGCGCTCGACGCCCCCCGCGGTGAGTTCATTCCGTGGGCGC
>CBDETK010000006.1:0-8345 GCA_965242865.1 Candidatus Latescibacterota bacterium | reverse complement strand
AGAGAACTAGCCCGGAAAAATACCATGGACCGTACTAGGGGCTGTGGATTGGTGGATAAAAAAAAGTGCTGGACATCCGCAGACACATCATATTTATTTGTCTGTGCAATCAGGAGGCTCTATGAACTGTGCAGTCTGCGGCAGCCCAATCGATGGGTATCGCCGTGCCTTAAACCCTCGCATCAAGACGTGCTCGCCGCACTGCTCAAAGCGCCACGCCATGAATCTGCGGAACTTGGCCGCGCGGAATAAGCGTAAACGCGAGCGCGCGCAAAGAAAGGAGCGATGATGGTAGAGCATGCCATCCTCGTTTCCGTCCTCAAATCGGAGGGCGGCTACGTCAACGACCCCAACGACAGCGGCGGCGAGACCTATGCCGGCATTGCCCGGCACTACAATCCCGGCTGGGAAGGCTGGGACGAAGTGGACCGCTGGACCGGCAATAAGAACTCGCCAGACTTGCAAGACTTGCTGATGCCCATGCTGCTGCGTTTTTGGGATACTTACCTGAAGTCCAACCATATCGAGCACGTGCCGAGGCCGTTGCGGCTTCAGTACGCGCACATGGCCGCAACCAGCCCCAAGCGCGCCATCGCCGCCCTGCAGCAATTGGTGGTGTGGACGAATCCCCTGTTGGGGTCGCCGAAGTTCGTCGATGGGCTGTGGGGCAGGAATACCCGGCAGGCCGTAGAGGACTGGTTGTCACCGGACCTCAACGCATCCGACATGCAGAAGGGCTACTGCATAGCCTGCATAGCCCTGTACTGCGACTCGGTACGGGATCGTCCGAGTAATCAACGCTTCCTGCATGGTTGGGCGCGCCGGACCGTCGCTGTCTGGCAAGAGGCGATCGGCCATGCAGCTTGAAACGTGGCTATACATTCCGCTCGACGACGAGGTGCCGCTGAGGATACGACTTCAGCTGCGCACTCCCATCGGAAAATTCAAAACGGTGATAGGCTTTTGCTCGATTACTATTCACAATCGAGGGCGTAAGCCGCGCTGGAGAGGCATCGCATTAAATTAGTTTAGCGACTTGGCTAAATCGCCCGTCGCTACCCCTGTCGGCACCGGAATGCTGGATCGATGGCCAGCTAATGGGGACAGAAGAGCGGATAAAAGCCGAATAAACGCTCTCGTTTTTCCCCTATGAAGAACGATCCAAACTAACGATAAATCCTATTATCGTTCGTTTGTACGGCTTATGAAGTCCAGTCGAGAATTTCGATCATGCTTCTTGTTCCATTAGGCCCGAAAGGGCCGCCGCTTTGTCCACCGCCATACCCCCCCCAACCATACTCTGAAACGCACGTGCACGACCGCTTAAGTCGGACGCGAACAGGCGGTCGAAATTGAGTTGCACGCGCTCGTCCAGCTTGATCGACAGCTCTTCAGCTACGATTTCAGCTACGGGCTGAATCGTGCCATGCAGGAAGCGTCGCCAGCTCTCGCGCTGGCTGGTTCCGTCCGAACTTTCTTCGAGTAACGCGGGCGGTACGCCCAACGCCGCGGTGATGATGCGGCTGACTTCTACGCGGAGCGTCCCTAAGCTGTCGGGGGGATTGGGGCCTATCCGCTGGGGCGTCCAGTCCTGCCGCGGCGCGGCAAAGCGGCCTTCGCCCCAGCCGCTGGCCGTGGTCTCAACGAGCACCGTTTTGCCGCGGATACTGCCGAGTGCTTTGCGGGTGTCTTCGAGCGGATCGTACATCGTGCCGTCGGGCTTTTGCCGCGGGGATGGGTCGCGCGGCAAGGCAATGATATTGCCTACCTGGGCGGCCGCTTCTTCGCCCAGCCGCGTCTCCAGCAGGTTGGCTAGACGTTGGGTAGCCGATGCGCGCTCCAGCGGGGCTTGGCCCTTCCAGGGCTGCTCAGGGCGGCGGCCAATCATAAAATGCAGCACGCCATCCCAGTTCGCGCGGCGCGTGCGGTTGCCCGAAGGCCCCAGCACGTCGAGCCGATAGCGCCAGCGCTGGGGATAGACGCCCGGGCCGTTGACCTCCCACGACGAAGCAATCCCAGCGGCCAGCATCCCATCATCGAGCACCTCCAACAGCCAACAGCTTTCGCCCGTATAGACAAATTCGCGGGCTACCAGCGCGAGCATCGACGGGCCGCACACGCTCTGCGCTCGGCGCCCGCGCACGGTCGCGGAGGCAAACGCGCGCTCCCAGAGACCGGCGCAGGCTTCTTGGGCAGCCAGCCCCGTGCGGATGGCTTCTTGGGTGGCTTCGGCCTGCTCCTCGACGGCGCGCTCGATGGCCGAAGAAAAGGAGATGGCGCGCCACTCGGCGAGCGCGAGCTGATGGACGCGCTGGCGGAGGACTGCGGGCCGAAACCAATCGAGGGCCTTCACTTGTGATGCTTCCGCTCGCGCTTGCGGCGGTGACGCTCGGCGTGTATCAACTTCGTCAACATGGCCGTGCAGACCACGGTGAGCACGTCGAACAGGTCAATGCCTTCTTGGAGGAGCCAATCGCCCATTTTTCACCTCGTGAGGTTTACGGTGCGCCCCGCGACGCGGAGCTGTCTGTTGATACTGAAGAAGAAGTTGGGGTCGCTCGCTTGAGAAAATTTTCGAGCGAAGGTAGCGCCCAAGAACTGCAAGACAGCTTGGAAGATGTCGCTCTGGCGACGGCGAATAGCCAAGCGCCCCGCGTCGTACACCGCCGCAACCAGCCGCTGATTTTTTCCGTTGAACTGGACGCGCACCCGCGGAAGAAACCAATAATCGGCCCCGGGGAAAGCGACCCGGACGGTGCTGCTGCT
Source organism: Candidatus Latescibacterota bacterium (assembly GCA_965242865.1). GTDB lineage: Bacteria > Latescibacterota > UBA2968 > UBA8231 > UBA8231. The sequence continues at coordinate 5,579 of CBDETK010000006.1, read as the reverse complement.
GGGGCGCGTCACGGAGTAGGCCATTCTGAGGTTGCCGGTGCGTACGGGTATGCTTTGGACCAACTCTTGGCCCGTGCGGCCGAATTTCAGCTCCTGCCAGACGATGTCGCGGACGGCTCGATTGAAGGCGCTAGGGGTGGCCATTATAAGTCTTCCCAAACCATGAGGGGCATGGCGTCGGCTCGGGCGTTGTCGGAGGTCATAAGCAGCCGGCGACGACTGTCGATCTTGAAGGCGTAGATGTCGATCGGCGCGTTAAGGCCCAGTTCCGCGGAGCCCAAATTTACCGAGACACGCAACGAGCCGGTTGTGGTATCGCCTACTCTGCCCCTAGGCAGGTCGCCGCCGTAGAACATTATCATCGTGGTCACCTCGCCGCCTAAGCGGACCTTGAACCGCTTGGTGGCGTAGTCGGCGGGTAGGACGATTTGGGTTAATACAAAGGTGTTTCTAACACTGATGTTGACGTTGTCTTGGCCTATTAAGGGGCTGAGGACAGGTGCGGCGGCGGCTAGGCCTGTGTCTGATCGCTGAAAGTAGAGCGCGAGGTTGGCCGTCAACGCCCCGTTCCCACTGACCGCCGTCGTTTCCCCCTCGTACTCCATATAGCACCAGATGACGTTGTTGGCATCTCTGGCGATGTAGAATCTGACCTTGCCCTGCAGCAGGTCTGAGGGAAAGATGCCACTGTATATGGACACCTCCCCCTGCACCAGCCCCACGCCAGCCGCTGGGTTGGCCGCGGCCGTGGACGCGCTCAGCGCAGTGGCCGTCAAAAGCCCTTCAATCGTCGCGATCCGATTGAGGCTGTCGGTGGCAAACGACAGGTTGGCTGGGACACTGGTTCCCGCCAGCGTTACTCGCACCTCAAACTCAAATACCCCCTGCGGATGATCGTCGAGGTCAAACGTCGTCGGCTGCCGAACGGAATAGCGGTGGCCCGATAAGTCCACGAGCGTGGGCGTGGCCATCGCCGCGTTGTGTATCTCGATTAACCCCGCCGTCCGCGGTGCCCGGGCGTCAATGCGCGCATCCAACCCATCGACGCGGTCCGCGGCAATGCGCGATTCCGACAGCGTGCCCTTCACGTTGGCCGCGGCCACGTCCACGTTGCCCCCTAGCTCCACGTCTTCGTCGTACTCAGCGGTGACGACGCTCGCCGCGGGCAATCGAGGGATTTCCACCTCGAAATAATACCACATGGCGTTGGCCGAATTGGCGATTTCAGCTACGCCCATCAGGGACTGATAAATGTCGTCGTCGATGTTCAGCCGAAACTTGGCCGGGTCGTTGCCCAGCGCGTTGGCCACCCGCACGATGACGAACCAATTAGTTTGGCTCGTGCCGTGCTGGACGCTATCGGAGTAGCTGGCCGCGGTCGCTTGGTTGGCGTTGCGGCGACGCGCTTGCGGCCCCGATATCTGCAGATCGCCCGCACGGGCTTCCCAGCCGCCGGCTGCCATGGCGCGGTTGAGGGCTTCGAGGCCCTGCGGCAGGATGTAATCGTCGGGGTAGGCCCACTTGCCGCCGCCGGTCTCGGCTTTGTCCTTGACACCGGCTTTGACCCGGGCATCGACCTGCGCTTGGGTAAGCCCCCTCACGGTTTCATTGGCCCACTCCGCGTCGCCGTCGCTGGCCGCCTTGAGCACTTGGCCCACTTGCGGGTTGTCGGCCAGGTCGCGCGCAGCGGGCGTATCGCCCGAGCCTTGGGTAGCCCATGCCTCGACGCGGGCGCCGATCCGCGCGTCTACCTGCGCTGGGATTACGGCGGCGATCCGCGCGTCGACCTCCGCTTGGGTTAAGCCGCCGCTCGCCGGGGCCGCCGTTTGCACTCGATAGAGCGTGAAACCTTGTGAGCCGGTGCCGTCGAGGTTGCTAATCAGCAGCTTGAAGTCCGCGCTACGGCCAATCCAGAAATCGGTTGAAGCGTTGGCATCCGGTAACACAATGATCGCGCCGCTGGTCAGATGCCGCCCAGCGGTGCTGATCGCTTGCGTCCGCAGTTCGGCTGCATTGACCCAGAAGCCGCGCCCCCCGTCGAAGTCCAGCACGATCCATCCGCTCTCGGGGATGGTCAGGCCGCTGTCGACGCTGGTCGTACCTGACGCATTGAAGACGAAGTCGCCTAACCGCTCGAAGATCGCCGAAGGAGGCGCGCTGGGCGGCTGCTCGGCCAAGATGCGGCGGACAATCGCTTCGACCGCCTGTTCGTTGACCGCGCCCCCTTCTTCGGGTTCGGCCGCCACCACCGCGGACAAATCGAACTCGACGGGCGCGACGCCCCGTTGCACCCACCGATCAACGAGCGCATGGGCGCCGCTCTCGTTCCACGCCACCCCGCTTCGCGTCACGTTGGGCGCGTCGTAGAGGTAGCCGGCAATCCGAATGACCGCTTCGTCGCGGACATCTTCGGGTGCCAGCGGCGCATACGTATCCACCAGCGCTCGACCAACGGCCAACAGGCGCGTCCCGATCGCGGCGAGGGACTCGGGGACCGTTTGACCTTCGGGCGTAGCCCGTATCGCGCTCAAAAGCTGTGCTACACTTAGAGCCATCGTGATCTCCGTGAAGGTTTCGGCGGCGGCGCGTCGAGCCAACGCTGGATAAACTCGATCTCCGATTGGGGATAGGCCGGCCGATCGACGATGGAAACGCCCGTTATGGTGGCCCGCTCGATGACAATATCGCGGTGGCCGCGGTCACGGATTTTCTCATCGACAAACTCAATCGACAAGCCCCGAAGCGCCCCGCGGTCGATGAGCGCGGCCGCATCGCGCCCCACGGTGGTATCGGGTAGATCAATTTCGACGAAGTAGCCGCGATCGCGGCTGTCGAGCCGCAGGCCGCCGTTAGGGTATTGCGCCAGCAATTGCGAGCGGTCGTGCTGGACGGACGCTATCACCCCGCGGTTGTAGGGCGTCAACGCCCCGCGCTTGAACTGCTCGCGCAAGGCAAACGCGCCCCGGCCTAATCGGGCTACGTCCCCCCAGATAATAGCCGCCCCGCGCACAGTGCCTAACCCCCTCGCTAGGTCCCCGCTCTCGTTGCGGGTAAAGGCCAGTGGCAGGGCGGCGGATTGTTTGGCCGCGGTCACTTCGCGGTCGCGACGAAGCGGCGGAAGTTAGCCGCGCGAATGAGGGCGAAATCCCACATCTGAACGATGGTGAGGGCGACTTGACCCTTGGCCGCGGCGGTGTACGGGTCGCGGACGAGCTGCAGGGACGGCCACACGGCCGCGACCGCGGCTCCGGCCAGCCCGCGCCTCTTCGAGGCATAGGCCCACTTGTCGCCGTCGGCTAGTTGGCCGGCCGCTATGTGGTTGGACGAGTTCATCGACAGCCCCTGCATCTTGAGGATGTCGTAGAGGAACATTTCCACGTCGGCGTTGACCAGCTTCTTGAACGCGACCAGCGAGCTACTATCCATCGCCAACCGCACGTCCTCGAGCATGGTCGCGTACACCCCATCAATCGCCGACAGGACGTCGGCGTGGAGGTCTTCGGCGGTCGCGGTCGAAAACGTAGCCACCGTCTCGGTCTGGCCAGCCGCCAGCGCGTTGGACAGGCCGTTGGACGTCAGTTGGGCGTTGCCGTTGAAAATCTGGCTGTCCATCTCGTTGGCCAACGCCATCGACAAGTCCTGCCGCAGGCGCGCTTCGAGTTGCGGCAGCCGCGCCACGTCTTCGAGTTCGAACAGGTAGCGGGCCGTGATGCGGTGCGGATCCATGATGATCGTCGACAGCGTGGCCGCATCCGCGTCCTGGGTCGCGGCCCGGGCTACCGTATCCGGATCGACGCCGCCGGTGAGCACCGTATGGACGCGCTCGCCTACGGGCACGCTCTCGAAGGTGATGCCCAGCCAGCGGGCTATCGACGTGGTGAACACCCGCGCCAAGAAGCGGCCCGAAGATACCGGCGCGTCCGCGGCGTTGAAGTCGCTTACTGCATCTTGCCGCTGTTCCGGGTCGACGAGCATGATGAGCGGGATATGACCCGCGTCGGCGGGCAGCTGAAAGGCTTGGGCCAGCTCGCGCTCGGCGCCGTCGACGTTGCGCTGGTTGAGCGCGGCAGCCGCAAACGACGAGAGCGTAGCGCGCCCAGAAATCTCTTGCAGCTCCCGGGTTTCGGCGTCCGGGTCGTCGTCGCGCGCTTCGGTTTCGTCGCCTTTGTCTTCCGCGGTCGACGCGTCTTCTTGCGCCACGAGCGCGGCCCTCAGTTTCGGCTCGATGCCCTGTAGCTCCCGCGTCGAGGTTTCTAGCTCGCTCGACTCTTTATCGTCGAGCGTTTCTTTGCCGAGCAGATCGTTGACGCGCTGGCGGAGCTCGGATTGGCGGACCTGCAATTTTTGTAAAGGGGTCATAGCGACTTAATACTCCGGTTAAAGGTTAGACAACAACAAACTCAACGCATCGCAATCGCACAAAGCGAGCGCGATCTAAATGCTCGATGGTTTCGACGCGCCAGATGGGACGGCTGCCATCCCAAATATTGTACTCAGATAGCAGGGCTGCGATGGGCGGTCTGGCGTCGCGTCGAGCGATGAAGTCGGTAGTTCGCTTGACTTCGGCTACAGTGTTGCCCTCGTCGTCGAGCGAATAATCAACGCTCTCTACTTGGCTGTCGTCGCGTCGAGCATACAAGCGGCGTAGGACAAACGGACCTTCGGCCATACCTTCGTGGCCATAAAAAACCGGCAATGCTTTGAATGACACTTCCGAAGTGCCATCGTATGCCGTGTTCAGGTTTTCAATGGCCATCCTTTGATCCGAAGAAAGGATCGGCGCAATGTCCATCCGGCTCGAAGTAAGAGTGTAGTTATTCACCCTAAAGTGAATCTGTCTATCCGACCACGACAACTCCATCGTATCAGGGGTTTGGTAGTCGGCGGGATAGACCGCGCCCGAACTCAAGTCATCTTCGGCGTCAATGACGTTCTGCGGGATAGGTTGGCCGGGCGCAATGACCAAGCCGAGCAAATCGTTATACTGAAAGGTGCTAACATCGGTCGCGCCCGACAGAGTGGTGGCGTTCTGTCTATCGACAATAAAATAGGTCGCGTCCGGCACCCAGAGGATAGGAAAGGTCGAGCCATATCGTCGCCAGGTGCCAAACCGCGACGTGGTTCCATCCACAAGCCTAAAGCGGCCGCTTACGCCAAAGTTGGGCGTAATTCGCGGCCTCTCTTGGGCTATCGGCGCCACTATCGCGTCTTCCGCAGGGACTCCCCCCCCTACGTCTTTCCATGCCAGCACCGTGTCGAGTGGAAACGCTGTTTCCGTCATAGCCCCTGCAACCTATCGTCCCACTGCATCTTACGCGCTTTCACCTCGCGGCTCGTTTTTTCAATATGGCACCCCCTACACAGCGCTTGCAAATTGTGCATGGACCAGAAGGGGCCGCCCTCGCGCCAATTCTTGACGTGATCGCACTCCAATCGACCGGCCCGCCCGCACTGGCGGCAGCGCCAGCCGTCGCGCTCAAACACCTGCCGCCGTAGCTGGCGCCAGCGCGGAAGCTGGTAGTTGCGCCGCGCTTGGCGTACGCTGACGGAAGGCTTCACGTTTTTTTTTCCGCTTTTAG
>CBDETK010000005.1:0-21617 GCA_965242865.1 Candidatus Latescibacterota bacterium | reverse complement strand
AACCGCGCCCAATCCAAGGACCGCTCCCATGCCGCCGTACCCTTCGGCATCGAGTCCGTAGACATCTCGCGCGAACACCGGCAGGAGCAGGTTGATGGGCACTCCGCAGAATGCGCTCACTAATGCGAGGAGCATGAGCGAGCGCAGGACTTTGCTGCGATGTATCGCTTGCAGGCCCTCTACGAAGCTGCGCAGCAGGTTCTGCTGCCTCTTGTTCCGCACGAACGGGATGCGGATCGTAAGGAGTGAGACGATCACGGCCAAGAAGCTCAGCCCGTTGACGAAAAAGCACATTGCGGGGCGGAAGATCTCGAACACGACCCCGCCGATCGGGCGACCGAGGAAGCCCGCGAGGTTGAACTGGATCGAAAGCAACGCGATGGCGTTGGGCAGGTGTCGGCGCGGCACCAAGGACGGTATCAGGGCTTGGTAGGCGGGACCGCCGAACGCCTGGCCCAGACCCGCGAGGAACGCCGCCACCAAGATGTGCCAGATTTCAATGCTCTCCGCATAGAACAAGGCAGCCAGACCGAAAGCCGCGGTCATCTGCAACAGTTGCGAGCCGATCAACAGATGACGCCGATCCATGCGGTCGGCCAGCACGCCGCCAAGCATCGTGAGCAGCAGAATCGGCAAGCCGTTCAAGAACGCGGTCAGGCCGAGCAAGCTCTCCGAGCCGGTCTGCTCGTAGATGTACCAACTCTCCGCCACTTGCGCGACGAAGAAGCCGGTGGTCGAGGTGAACGCCCCGAACCACAGCCACCGGAAGTTGCGGTAGCGGAATGATCGGAACGTGCGGTTCAGCAGGCCGATGTTGCGAGTGCGGCGCGGCTGATCCATCAACCTCCGGCGACGCCGCGTAGGCGCGACCCCGAGTCGCCGGAACCTTATCTTCCCATACAGCCTCAGCAGGGGCTTCGCCGAAAGCTCCGCATGCGCGACTCTCGCTGCCGCTCAACGTCCGACCGAGCCACGCGTCTCGCGCTGGTTACCATAGGGCTTTCGCTCCTGCGGCTTACCAACGCCCGCACGTACTCCGACCGCCGACCGGCCGCGGGCGGTTTTCCAAATGCCTGACCCCGCTTCACTCACCCCTGCACGCCATCCGAAGGGGCTCTACGTACTGTTCGCCTCCGAAGCGTGGGAACGATTCAGCTTCTACTCCATGCTGTCCCTGTTCACGCTCTACCTGCGGGACGGCACGCACGGCTTCGGCTGGACGGAGGCGGAAGCAACGGACCTGTACTCGTGGTACCTCACGTTCGTCTACGCGAGTCCGTTTATTGGCGGCCTGCTCGCCGACCGGTATCTCGGCTACCTGCGGACGACGCTGATCGGGGCGCTCTTCTTCGTCGCGGGCCACCTGCTCCTGTCTTTCCAGTCCCTGCAGATCGTGTATCTCGCGCTCGCCTGCCTCGTCATCGGGAACGGACTGTTCAAGCCCAACGTCTCGACGATGGTCGGGAATCTCTACCCGGATGGCAGCCCGCTGAAGGACCGGGCCTTCGTAATCTTCTACCTCGGCATCAACATCGGAGCCTTCGTCGCCCCGATCGTGATGGAAGAAGTGAAGCTCTACTTCGGTTATCACCCGGCGTTCGCCGTTGCGGGATTCGGCATGGTGATCTCGCTTTGCACGCTGTACTTCTGGCGACACCACGTACAAGACAAGGACGCTCCGGGCTTGGCCGCTAGAGCACCGGACTCAGAGACCAGCGCACTGGATAAGGTCCCGGAGTCCCGCCGGGTCGGCGCTCTGCTCGTGATCTTCCTGATCGTCATCGTGTTCTGGATGGCATTCCATCAGAACGGTTCGACACTAACCTTCTGGGCGGACGACAACACCGATTGGGATTTTTCGGGAACCATCGCGAATGCGATCAACCCAGCTTGGATTCTGATCCTGTCATTTCCGCTCGTGTACGTATGGCGTCGTCTCGGCAAGGCAGGCAAAGAGCCGTCGACCCCGGCCAAGATGGCGATGGGAATGCTCCTGACCGGCCTTTCCTTCTTCATCCTGTACTGGGCTGCGAGGGTGGGCGAAGCGTCCGTGACCGGGCCGGATCCGTACGACTACCAAGTCTCCCCTTGGTGGCTGATCGCGTCCTACGGCGTCGTCACGCTGGGAGAACTACTGCTCTCCCCCATGGGTCTGTCTCTGGTTTCCAAGGTCGCTCCGGTTCGCATGCGCGGAATGATGATGGGCGGCTGGTTCGTGGCCACTGCGGTGGGCAACAAATTGACGGCGATCGGGGTCTACTGGACGCGCTGGCCACACTCGGTGTTCTTCGCCGTGCTGGGACTCATGTGCGTGGCAGTCGCCGCGATCATGGCCGCCATCCTCAAGCCGCTCAAGAGGAGCATGCCTGGCATTTAGAGCACCGGAAGCGGTTTTCCTTTGGTGTGTGGATCGGCTGCTGCAGTCAAGTCGGATGATGCTCGGGAGTGGACGCGTGGCAGTCGCACGAGGGGCGTGGGCTTGAGGCCAGCCAAGTGACGCGAGCCACTGGAACCACCTCATTCACGGCCCGATTCGACCTTAGATGGTTTGGAAGCCCTGCAAAACGAGGGTACTGTCCAAGGGGCGTGCTATAGTGAGTTCAAGAGGGCCTGCTACCCCAATGAGGCCTTGCCCTGCGGGGGCGTAGTTCAGATGGTTAGAACGCCGGCCTGTCACGCCGGAGGTCGCGGGTTCGAGTCCCGTCGCTCCCGCCACTCGCATTCAGGGTCCCGTCGAGCCGCGCAGCGGCCGAGCTGACGGACGGCACCTGGCGCGAAGAGCACATGCAGAAAAACTCAATCAAGGCCACGCTGCAAGCGGGCGGCAACGTTCTCGGAACCTGCATCACCGACTGCTTCAATCCCGAAATCGTTGTGGCTGTCCAAGCCGCTGGCTTGGATTTCTTCTTCATCGACAGCGAGCACGCCAGGACTAGCTTCGACGACGTTCAGGGCTTCGTGCGAGTTGCCAAGTCGGTCGGGGTGGTGCCATTGGTGCGGGTGCCGCAGCCCGAGTACTTCTTCCTCGCGCGCATGCTGGATGTCGGGGCGATGGGCATCATCAATCCGCGCACCGAGTCCGTGGACGAGGTCCGCAAGATCGTAGGGTCGATGAAGTTCCCTCCCCTCGGGCGACGAGGATACGGACTTCGCAGCATCGTGACCGACCTGGACTTCAAGGGCGCTGCGGCCGAAATGGAGTCCGCCAACAAGGAGTCGATGGTGATCGTCCAGATGGAAACGCAGTCGTGCGTGGACGCGATTGAAGAAATCGTCGCCGTGCCGGGCGTGGACGCGACGATGATCGGGCCGTTCGACCTCTCGGTCTCCCTTGGCATACCCGGCGAATTCGAACATCCGAAGTTCTGGTCGGCCTTCGACCGCATGGTCAAGGCCTGCAACCAAGTCGGCGTCGCGCCCGGCGTCCACTTCGGCAATACGAAGATGCTCCGTCGCGCCCGAGACCACGGTGCCCGCTTCCTCGTATGCGGTACGGACATGTCGGTCCTGCTCAACGGTTTCCGTGCGATGAGAACGGAGATGGACGCTGCGGATACTCAGCAGCAAGCAGCGGGCAAGGCCGGCGGATACATGTAGCGATCGACCCCTTCGGACCCGCTTTCCGAATCACGCCGACCGACCAAGGAGGCAAGACATGAAGCCCGTCCGGTGGGGAATCCTCAGCACGGCGAAGATCGGCCTCCAGAAGGTCATTCCGGCGATGCAGCAGTCGGACGCCTGCGAGATCCGCGCGATCGCCTCGCGGGACCTCCCGTCCGCTCAGAATGCTGCGGGTGAGCTTGGCATCCCGGTCGCGTACGGGTCCTACGACGACCTCTTGGCGGATAGCGAGATCGAAGCAATCTACAACCCGCTGCCGAACCATCTGCACGTGCCGTGGTCCGTACGGGCGGCCGAGGCGGGCAAGCACGTCCTGTGCGAAAAGCCCATCGCGCTGGACGCGAACGAGGCGAGAACGCTGATCGAAGCGCGTGACAGCGCAGGCGTTCTGATCCAGGAAGCGTTCATGATTCGCTACCACCCGCAGTGGCTGCGAGTACGAGAACTCGTGCGAGCCGGGCGTATCGGCACGCTCCGATCAGTACAGGGCTTCTTCAGCTACAACAACCGCGACCCGCAGAACATCCGCAACATCGCCGACATCGGCGGAGGTGGACTCTACGACATCGGGTGCTATCCGATCACGGGCGCTCGATTCGTGTTCGAGGGAGAGCCCGCAAGAGTGATGGGGCTCATTGAACGCGATCCCGAATGGGGCATCGACCGGCTGACTTCCGCGATCCTTGAATTTTCGGGTGGGCATGCTACGTTCACATGCTCCACCCAGATCGTGCCGTACCAACGCATCCACTTCTTCGGCACGTCCGGGCGGATCGAGATCGAGATTCCTTTCAATGCCCCGCCCGACCGCCCCTGCCGGATCTTCATCGATGACGGCAAGCAACTGGGGAACCTCGGAGTGCAGACCGAAGAGCTACCAACTACGGATCAATACACCGCGCAGGGCGAGGTCTTCTCCGCTGCGATCCGATCCGGGGAGGCTCTCGAATTCCCCTTGGAGAATGCTGTCTACGGGATGCGGATCATCGACGCGATCTTCCGGTCCGCCGAGACCAGTCACTGGGAACTTCCCTGATCCCCGCGTCCAAGGCGACAGTCAATCCGCCCCCCCCCCCAGTAACATGGCCCTCATTAACCAATCTCTCGGTTTTCGCGGTGACGCTGGTCCCGAGCAGGAGGCCTTCGACCTGCGGCCCAACGAACTCGTCGGAGACGTGCTGGATCGCATCTTCGCGGAGGCTACCAGCGAATCGGAGAAGGGGCGGTGGTTCGAACACCTCTTCATGGCGGTTGTCACGGACAACCCCGATTTCGACGCCGCTGAGATCTGGCCCTGGCGCGACTGGCCGGATCGCGAGAAGCGGACGGGCCTTGACGGCCGCGACCACGGCATCGATCTAGTGGCGCAACTGAACGACGGCATTACGGTGGCCATTCAGTGCAAGTGCTATTCGGAGGGTCACTTGGTGTCCAAGCGAGACATCGATAGCTTCCTCGCCGAGTCCTCGCGGGATGCTTTCGGGTTGCGCTGGATCGTCTCCACCACCGGCTGGAATTCAGCCGCCGAGCGGGCAATCAAGGGCTTGAACCCTCGGGTGCGGCGTATTGATTTTCTGGACTTTCGCCATCGCACGATTCGCGAGCTCAAGAAGCCCGACAGCGAGCGCTACCCGAAGCCGCTACAGCAGAGCGCTATCGACGCGGTGTACGACGGGCTCGTGACCCAAAGCAATGACCGGGGCAGACTCGTCATGGCTTGTGGGACGGGAAAGACGTTCACTGCATTGCGACTAGCCGAGCGCATGGTTCCTGACAACGGGCGAATCCTCTTCGCAGCTCCGACAATCGCGCTCGTTTCGCAAGCGCGGAAAGAATGGCTGACACACACCACGCGAAAGATGTCGGCCATGGTGGTGTGCTCCGACGAGACTGCTGGCGGGCGCGGCGATGAGTACGACACAGGCGTGAGCGAACTCACATGCGACGTAATCTCCAAGCCGAACAAGATCGCGACACGCCTCCGGGCAAGCGGACAGCATGTCACCGTTGTGTTTTGTACCTATCACTCCCTCCGTAAGGTTTGTGATGCCCAACTGGATTTCCAAGCACCTCCCTTCGACCTAGCGATTGCCGACGAGGCCCATCGAACGACGGGCGTCGCCCATGAGGACGTCACGGGCAAGAATAGGGTCGATTTCCAGACTTTCCACGACGGGGCGAAGCTCCAAGCATCCAAGCGGCTTTATATGACGGCCACGCAACGGATCTACTCCGAACGATCCATTGCGGCAGCAAAGAAGTCCGCGAAAAAGTACGGCTTGAAATATGAGGTCGTGCATATGTCCGACGTGGATGTGTATGGGCCGTTGCTGCACCACGTCAAGTTCTCCGAGGCGGTGGTCGCGGGCGAACTCTCGGACTATCGCGTGATCGTGCTGGGAATCCGCGATAGTCAGCTGTCACCGGGAATCAGAAGCGCACTGCAAGGCAACAACGTCCCGGCGCGAGTCTCGCAGATGGACCTGTGCCGACTCCTCGGCACGATGCTCGCCCTGAACGGCGTGGTCGAGGGGCAGGAAGCACCCGGTCGACTTTCGCGCAGCATTGCTTTCGCCTCGACGATCGCGCGGTCCAAGTGGTTCACCGAAACGATCAATGACAATCGGGCCCTCAAGCTTCGAGTGACAAGGGTCATGAGCCAGCGCGGCAAGCGCGCCGAGCTAGAGGCGCGTCACTTGGACGGCACGAACACAGCGCTCAAGCGCAACCAAGAGCGCCGGTGGCTGAACGACGCACCCAAGCGGGATCAAGCGCGCATGATCTGCAACGTCAAGGTCTTTAGCGAGGGAGTGGATGTGCCCGCTCTCGAAGCGGTGTCGTTCCTCGACCCGAAACAAAGCCACATCGACATCGTGCAGGCAGTCGGCCGAGTCATGCGAAAGGCTCCCGGCAAAGCGCGCGGCTACGTCGTGGTTCCCGTATACGTGCCCGAGGGCGAGGGGGATATCGCGAAACTGCTTGAGCAGCGGACCGACGATTACCGCCATATCGGATCCGTATTGCGAGCCCTGCAATCTCATGACGAGAGGCTGGCCGAGTCGCCCGCCACCTTTATCGACGTGCAGATGCCGGAGGGAGGAAACGGAGGCGACAAAGATCCCCCGCCGGGCGGTGGCGACGAGGACGACGAGAATCCCGAACGCATCCAGGAATCATTCACTTTTCAGTCCGTGGAACCGGGCATCTTTGCCAAGGTCGTGGCGTCATCAGGTCTAGGCCGGCCTGGCCAGATCACCGCGGACGAAATCGCTAGCGCGGTGCGGATGGCCGCTAGGCGCATCGAGGAAAACGTCGGTCTGCTCGACTCGCTTCGGGCCGCGTTGGATCTGACCGGCGTCAAGGACAAGGAGGTCTCGACAACCGCGGCATTGCTACTATGCAACGCCTGCCTGCTCCACCGACGACTGCAAGCCGAGTCCCCGAAGTTCGAGGCCCTGCCAGAACTCACGGCGATCGGACGCTCTGAAGAACCAGCGGACATGCTTGCTGAAGCGTGGGACAAAGTTCTGGAAAGGGACTACAAGCCGGTGTTTCAGCCGGCACTGTCGATCATCGAGAACTCACCGTCGTTTGAGAGCCTGAAGCCGGCGACTCAGATCCTCGCCTCGGAGATCGGTCGCATTTCGGACACTGTGGCCGACCTCGGGTATGACCACGCTGGCCCGCTCTACCACAAGATCCTCAGCAGCGCGGAGAGCGACGGAGCGTATTACACGGACAACATCTCCGCGCTCATGCTTGCGGGCTTGGCACTGAGTCCTGATTTAGTGGACTGGTCAGACCGGAACCAAGCGACGGGTCTACGAATCCTAGACCCCGCTTGCGGGACGGGGTCTCTGCTGATGGCCGCACTCAAGACCGTCAAGGACAGGATGGCTGCCGCCTCAGAGGTGCCGATCACTCCAGAGGGTGTCTCTGGAGTTCACAAGGCACTGGTGGAGAATTCGATTTTCGGGCTCGACATCAACTATCAAGCGACTCAGCTTGCCGCGTCCAATCTTACGCTCGGGGCTCCGAGCGTCGACTATGACGCCATGAACATCCTCACGCTACAGCATGGCCCCCAAGCGAACGGCACTGTGGCGCTCGGTAGCGTAGACCTACTGCCCAAGGCCTTGGGCAGCAGCGAGCAGCTCGACCTACTCAGCCACGTGAAGGAAGCGGAGGTCTCCACGCCTGATTCGCCTGCCTCTAAGGTGCCGGCCATCGGTTCGGTCGATGTGATTCTGATGAATCCACCGTTTACGAACAACGTCAAACGTGCGGCGAAATACAGCCAGCAAGACAAGAGGCGAATGCAGGCCCGAGAGCTTCAGATCAAGGGTCAGATCGAGTCGGCCGACAGAGATGCATCGGAGATGATCGATGTGAACAGCGTCCGTACATTCTTCACGCCGCTCGCGAATGCGCTGCTGAGCAAGGATCGAGGAGTGCTCGGCAAGGTCTTGCCGACGACAGCCTGCACGAGCACATCGGGCGTAGCGGAGCGCAAGTACCTTGCACAGCACTTCCACGTTGACATGATCGTGACTAGCCACGATCCGAAGTATCCGAACTTCTCGGTGAACACCGCGATCCATGAGTCCCTGCTGATCTGTCGTCGCCGGAACAAGGAAACGAGCGAGAATCCGACTCTCTTCGTCTCGCTCAACAAGATGCCACGGACTTCCTCGGAAGTGGCCGAATGGCTGGCAGAAGCGCACAGTTACAGGGCGGTGGGGGGGGGGCACCGAGTTTATGAGTGGCCACGCGAGAGGGTCGTGGAAGGAGACTGGACGCCGTGCCAATTCTACGATGGCTCACTAGCGGAGGTTTCCAAGGATCTCGACGGTCATGTACGACTTGTTCCGTTGGGACAGGTGGCGTTAGTTGAACCGGGCGGACAGCGGCTACAAGATGCGTTCGAGAATCCGCTGAAGGGCGTTCGCCAAGCGGATCCGTCCTATGACGTTGTCTGGACCCACAAGACGAGCGACCGAACCACCATGCGCTCGTTCTCGGACTACGCAACATCCCCCAAAGAATCCAAGTACGACTACGCGACCGATGTGCTCTGGCCGAAGGCCAGCAAGATGCTGGTGGCCAGCAAGATAAACCCGCAGGCCATCCGAGTAGCGGCGATCCATTTGGAAAGACCGGCATTGGGGCAGCCGTTCATTCCTGTCACGCCCCTTGACGGGGTCTCGGATCCGGCGGAAGCACTTCAGGCGTGGTGCGCCTACCTGAACTCGACTCCTGCCGCGCTGTCGTGGCTGAACCGGCGCCAGAAGAAACTAACGTATGCTTCCTACTCGCTCGACCAGCTTCGCTCGATCCCTGTCCCAGATCCGAAGAAGGTGGACTTGGGTCCGCTGGTGGACGTCTTTGTCAAACTGGGTGATACCCAGATGCTGCCTTGGCCGAATATGCACAAGTGCGCTGTCCGCGCCGAGCTAGACGATGCTGCCGCAACGGTCCTTGGCCTCGACGCGGCCAAGATAGAGGGGTGGCGGGAGCGGATCGCCACAGAACCCACAGTCTCCGGCAAAGTCGCAGACGACCTGAACTGAGATCGAGTACCGGGCGGACGATTCGCGATGAGGGCTTGCGAAACGAGGACTCTGGATTGCGCTGGACGCTTGGCGAAGGGTGGCAACCAGCCAGCGACCGTGTAGGTGATCTTGGTTGGCACCAACGGGGTCGGGTCCCGTCAATGAGTGCCCTAGCAGGTCGGGCCGGGCGAGTTTGGTTCTGGCGCACCTCGCAAGCATAAACACTCGGCTCCCGGGAGGCCCATCACGGCGGCCGGTCGGCAGGGACCGCCATTCCATACGTAACGCGTGACATTCGGCGAGAGCGTCCTCGTCGCGGCCGAGGCACCTGTGACCGCAGTTATACGAGCGATCCGATTCGCCCCGGCTGGGCGACCCAATCGGATCCGACCAGAGTTTCCTAGACCATCCGCGCCCGCGGCCACCAGCTAGAAATCCGCAAAAGGTCATGCCCCCTGCGCCTCGAATCGCCTCTGTCACCTGACGAGCACGATTTCGGCAAGGTCTCGGTCGAGATGCACGCAGTACTGACCATCCTTCGGGTGGAGCCAGATCCCTTGGGCTGGCCCGACGTCTGGCATGTCCTCAACCGTCGCATAGACTCTCCCGCCTTCGTCCACGACTTCAGGGCTCAAAGGTCCGATGTGGATATGAGCGTGGCACTGGGTGCGGAAAAAGTGGCTGTTCTGCGCCAGCCCCCATCGACCGGGATAGAGTTCCTCAGCGCGCTGGATCGCACGCTTCCAAAGCTCGTTGCGTAACTTGCGAGGAAGATGGATGGTGGACTGGAATCCGTGGTCGTGGGTCTTGGGAAGCGCCAAGTACCGGTTGGGCTTCCTCGGGTTGATGTCCTTGAGGAAGTAAATCTCGTCGGTCGCTTCTTCAGCCGTGCGGCAGAGGGAGCAGACACGGCTCTTCATGCTCACAGATCGCGCATGGTCGCAGGGACAGTTGACAACGGGCATTGGAATGATCGGAACGAGTGTAAACAAACCAAGGGTCGCCAGTGCAAGCCAACGATGACGGAGACCGCCGCGTGCTGACCGTGATCGAGGTCGCCGACTCATTCCACACACAGCATCCTTGGACGCGTCCTACCTCACAAGAGTATACCACGAAACGGTCTTCGCCATGAACCCGGCCTCAGCATCCGGTTGCCTTGATTCTGGGTAGTCCGAGTCCCTACGCAATCCCTGCTGCCCAGCCCTTGCGATGCTGAAGTTCGCCGCCCAGCCTTTTCCCGATCCACTTACTATGCAGGTATTCAACTATGCGACGATCATAATTCGAACTCAAACCACGAATCGGCCAACATATCTGAGGTACGAGCACCTTTTCTGAAGCACTCCATAAAGTGAGGGACTTCAGGCACGGGAACGATCCGAGACTCACCTGTAGACTCATCCCTCTTGCAAACGAACGTGGTCGCTAGTTCGTCTTCCCGCATCCATTCGAACATCACCGGTGAATGAGTGGTCGAAATGGACTGAATACCGTGAAACTCGGATTCATGCCACAACAGCAGATACGGCAGACGAATCCGATTAGGGTGAACTGCTGACTCAACTAGGTCCAATGTAATCATGCTTGGTTTTTCTGGCTGCAACAATGCCGCTAGAAGGGCTGCAAATCGCAATGTTCCGTCGCCTAGGCAAGTGGCGGGAATTTCGCCGCATTGATCACGCAGCATGAACATCAATTCGCCGTTTGGTCCACGTATCGTCCCGACATCCGTGAGTTGCTCTGAAAGCAGTTGCTGAAGCCACCAAAGAAGGGAGTCCTTGTACCCTAGGGGCTGACAAATCGATTGTATAAGAGCCGCAAAATTCTCTCCATTGTCACCGATATTCTCGACATATCTAGGACTAGAATATTTCCGTAAAACCATTGGATAGGGGTCCAATGGGAGGATGCTGGCGAGTGCATCGGCTACCTCACTAGCCTGCTCTACAATACTTGACACACTCTTTCTGTCGTTGATTTGCTTGCAATACTCCGACGGATTGGATTGGAATATTGAACTGGAATGCGCTCTAATTGCGTGTAGTGGAACCTGTGCGAGGATGGACCCAACACCAGTGCTTGGGATTAGAAAGTCGCTGTCCAGCGGATCAGCACCTTCCGATGGACGGGATTCCAATGAATCCGGGGCACTGTCATAGCGGATGGTAGAGTCGAGTATCAACCGTTCGCGAACAAGCGATCCAGACTGCGGTGAAAACTTGACCAAGTATTCCCACTTCTCCGACAACGGTGAATCCAACCTACCTCGAGCCTCGATTACCACTTCGTCTATCGAGTTCTCGTGCGCGAAGCATGCTCCTGCACTCGCCCCGCGAATACCTGGCCATCCGCTGAAGTTTTCGTCTAGAGGCTTTCCGTCGAAGACTTCCTTGACGGTCAGTCCACGACTCAATCCCCGAAGAACGAGGAACACTTCCAGAAAATTCGACTTCCCGGACCCATTCTCGCCAATGAGCAGATTGGAGCGGCCCAATGAGATGTCCAGTTTGCGAAAACTCTTGAAATTCTCGACGAGTATGCGGTCAATCATGTGAATGAGACTCCATTCGATACCGGCAGTCCTTCATGGCCGAAGAGACTGATCGCCTTGATGACAACCCTCGAGGTCCACGAAGGGCTGGATCGTTCGTGGCGTCAGTGGTCAATCGGCGCATGCGACAGACTCGTTCCCGTAACCCGATTGTACCACTCACCTGACTGCCCCTCGGAGCGCGGAGCGGTCCACCCGAAGCCAGCAACGTCGTGCAGTTCGCATCAGCGCCAAGATCGCCCGAGTTGACCTCGCTGTCCACGCAGGCCAGATCCACCCCACTGTGCATCTGCAAGCACTCCGTGGCGAGGAGCGTGGTGGACCAAGGCCCCACCGGCGCTCCGCGCGGTTACTGGCGTGGATACACATTCAACTTGTATTCCGAGTGGGGTGCCCTACTGCATGCGCCATGGCGAGGCGGATCTCGCAGAAGTTCGGAACCCGCTCGGTTGAGTAGCAATCTGAATCCACTGCTGGAACCGGAAGAACTTCCGATTCGACAGCCCACCGGCGTCAAGGGGTGGCAATTCGGAGGCGACGCCGATCAAGTCTGTCATGCGGGTTTGCGAACCCCGCTGATTGAGCATGGTGAGTGGTGATCGATCCGAGAACGCCTAGTACTACATACGTTATCATCTATAATGTATAGCATTGTGGACAACTACAAGATGCCGCTTCCGGCACTCCATGCCTTAGGCAAGTTGGGGCGCGACATCCGCGATGCCCGTCGGCGCCGTCGACTTCCCGCCGCGCTCTTCGCGGAACGTGCATCCATCAGTCGAACAACACTGCACAAGGTGGAGCGCGGGGATACGGGAGTGTCTGCGGGAGCATACGCCAAGGTACTCTTCGTGCTTGGCATGGAACGCCGCCTCGCGGATCTCGTCGATCCGCGGCACGACACGGTCGGGCTCGAACTTGACGAAGACCGTCTGCCACGGCGCATCCGCTTGCCCCGGCAGAAAGCCGAATAGTGTCATAGCAGCCGGAGGGCGCGACCGATGGAACGGGAGATCCTAGTCTACGCCGATCTCCTCGGCACACCCTACCTGGTGGGACGCCTGTGGACGCGCTCCCGGGGAACCAGCGAGAGCACTAGCTTCGAATACGACAGAGCGTGGTTATCTCAGCCCATGCGTTTCGCATTGGATCCAGCGTTGCGTCTGGCGCAGGGTCAGTTTCACACAGCGTCCGACAAACCCCTCTTCGGTGCCATCGCGGATTCGACTCCCGACCGCTGGGGGCGCATGCTGATGCGACGCGCGGAGCGGCATCAGGCAGCGAGCGCGGGAACGCACCCTCGCACGCTGCACGAGATTGACTATCTCCTGGGTGTGGACGACGAGGCCCGATTGGGAGCGCTACGTTTCGCCCCACACGAAGGAGGGCCATTCCTAGCCGAGTCGATCCACGGCCGCATCCCACCGCTGGTCGAACTGCCTCGGCTGCTGGCAGCGACGAATCATGTGCTCGACGATGCTGCAACGGGCGACGACTTGCGACTCCTGCTCGCGCCCGGCTGTGCTTTGGGCGGTGCGCGTCCGAAGGTCTCGGTGCGTGATGCCAACGGCCACCTACTGATTGCCAAGTTTCCGAGTAGCAACGACGAATTCGACGTCGTGCGCTGGGAGGAGGTGGCGTTGCGCCTAGCGAGACGGGCGGGAGTCGAGGTGTCGCGATCACGATTGGAAGTCATTGCCGGGCACAGCGTCCTGCTCTTGGAACGGTTCGACCGAAAATCGCAGATCCGGACTCCATACATCTCAGCAATGAGCATTCTCGGTGCCACACTACACGAGGATCACAGCTATCTCGAAGTCGCCGACGCGCTCCGAAGATACGGAGCATCGCCAAGATCAGACTTGCGGGCCCTCTGGCGACGGATCGTCTTCAACGTCCTAATCTCGAACACGGATGACCACCTGCGTAATCACGGCTTACTCTACGTCGGTCCGCAAGGGTGGACACTCTCGCCGGCATTCGACCTGAATCCGGTTCCCCTGGAGGTCAAGCCGCGGATCCTGAGCACCGCGATAACGTTCGACGACGCAACGGCATCGCTGGAGCTAGCGATGGAAGTCGCGGAGTACTTCGAGGTGGACGCGGCTCAGGCGCGTAGGATCGTCGCCGAGGTCGGTGATGCGACCAGCGGGTGGCGTTCCGGAGCGGCCCAGTTGGGCATCTCCAAGGCCGAGATTGAACGCATGGCGTCAGCGTTCGACCACTCGGATCTGGCGGCCGCCAGATCTCAGGGCGGATGAATCAGAGCGGCTAAAACGAGTCCACTCCGTTTGGTCGACTACGCACCCGTGACGTGTGACTGCAGCTCGGGCAACGGCCCAACGTAGCACCAGCGACGCTCGGAACTCCTACGCCCGAGCGTGCTACTAGTGCTCGTACCGGCTGCTTCGAATCCACGCACGGATGGCGCACGGGCTTGTGAAGCCGCCAGCCCTATGCGGAAGCTCGCCGGAATTGGCGAACAGTCCCATTCGCGAGGGCAGCGTCGTAGCATCGCAGCAGATACTCATCCGTCATGCCCGCGATGTAGTCGCAAACCACTCGCGGCAGAGTCTCGCTATCTAGCTGGTCCACGGAATCGCTCGGAAGGGCGCTCGGGTTCTCAAAGTAGTAGAGGAACAGTTCGCTGAGTTTCTCGGCGTGGCCTCGCGTCAGTTCCCGCACCGATGACGCGTTGTAGTAACGCTCGGTCAGGACCTCCCGGATTTGCATCATCGTTGCGCTCGTGCTCTCGAGCGGGGTCGCGATCCGGCGTGAGGCTGTGCGCACATCGTTCCAGCCATTTACTCGCGCCTGGCTCGCGGCGGATACGGTTCCTTGGATCAGACCGTCAACCAATTCCCCCACCAGTTGACGAAGTGCCTCCGTCAACGCGCGTTGGGCCGTCGCCCCCGGGTAGCGTTCGCGAATGCGTTCCAGAATCGCGGCGAATCCCGGGACACGGTCGCACACCGTGTCTAGATCGAGATAGCCACCCTCGACCGCGTCTTCCAGATCCGCACTCAAGTAGGCGATGGCATCAGCGCTGTCGATTAGTTGCGCCTCGAGCGTCGGCTGCAGTTCTGGCAGATATTCCTGATGCGCGATGTCGTTCGGGTCGAGATCACGCGAGTGCTTGAGCAGTCCCTCGCGAACCTCGAACGTCAGGTTCAGACCGCGGAAGGCGACGTAGCGGCGCTCGAAGTGCTCGACGATCCGCAAGGCATGGAAATTGTGGTCGAAATAGGACCCGTGCCGTTGCATTTCGCGGTTGAGTGCGCTTTCCCCGACATGACCGAATGCGGGGTGGCCCAAATCGTGAGCGAGTGCCAGAGCCTCGATCAAGTCCACGTTGAGGCTCAAAGCCGCACCGACTGACCGCGCGATCTGAGAGACTTCGATGGTGTGGGTGAGCCGCGTGCGACAGTGGCTTGAATCAGGAAGCGTCGCGACCTGCGTCTTGCCGGCCAAGCGCCGGAAGGCCTTCGAGTGAATGATGCGATCCCGGTCGTGCTGGAACGGCCCCCGGTAGGCGTCCGCACCCTCGGGTTCGGGATGCCTGCGCAACCGTGATCGTTCGCTCGGAAATCGCAGGCAAGTCAGCATCGCGATCCAGAGGGCTAGCTCCCCTCGGCAATCGTCTCCAAAAGCTCTGTAGCCATGGGACTGGCCGGGCCGTTTTGGGTCCGGATCGCGTCCAAGATCTCACGCGCCTGCTTGGGGTCGCTCTCGATGAGAGTGCGAGCGACTTCAATTGAAGCCCGATCTCGAGATACCGTCCGGGTGGGGTTCTCCACCACCCACTGAAACTGCTTACGAGCCTCCTCGGCCGAACCCTCGTCAAGCAGCAAGCGACCCAGCGCAAGCCGAGCCAATACAGGATACTCGCTACCACTCCCGTTCACGGCTAGTTCGAAGTGAGCGCGGGCCTGCTCGATGTTGCCCTGTTCGCGATCAAGCAACCCGGAATAGAAGGCGGCACCGGCTGCGGCCGGAGACCCGGAGAAGTCGACAGCGAGGATGTCTAGGGACCGGGTCACGGCATCGATCCGCTCGGTCTCGGTGGCGAATGTCTTGGTCCCTGTGATTTCCTCGGCGGTTACGACTCCGTGGTAGAGGTCAATCGCCTCTTGGAGTGCGCTCATGGCCGCCCTCGATTGATTCCTTGAGTAGGTGGTGTAGCCCACCGCCGCCACGATGATGACGACCACGGCGATGCCGCCGCCGATGAATTGCTTACGATGACCTGCAAAGAACTCGACTCGCTGAGTGACCTCTTCGACGAATCGATCCCGCTTCAAGTCCTTGCGACGAAACCTTGCCAATGCGTTACCCTGCCTGGGCGCAGTATCCATCCCGATCTGGGTGCCGCGCTCAAACTCATTCTAGCCTACCGAGCCATCGCGGCTCGGGCCCGCGATTCGGGCCCGCGATCAAGTCACATCCCAAGGGAGCCAGAGTGGGCACCGAGCCTGGACAGCCGACCCTCCGTAATGGGCGGCTCACGGATTCATCGCTATTCTCCGCCCCAGCCCAAGTACGCGGATGGGACCGCACGGATCGTCGGCATTGGCACTGGATTCGATGATGGGCCGGCCATCAAGCGATGAGATCGGTTACCACCCGTCCGTGGACATCCGTCAACCGAAAATCCCGGCCCGCGTAGCGGAAGGTGAACCGTTCGTGGTCGAACCCCAGCAAGTGCAGCAGCGTGGCGTGCAGGTCATGGACGTGAACCGGTTTCTCTTCCGCGCGGAATCCGAACTCGTCCGTTGCGCCATGCACGTGGCCCTGCTTGACCCCGCCGCCGGCCAGCCACATCGAGAATCCATACGAATTGTGGTCGCGACCGTTCTTGCCGGAATTCGCTCCGAACGAGGTCAGTTCGACCACGGGTGTCCGGCCGAATTCCCCGCCCCAGATCACCAAGGTGTCCTCGAGCATGCCGCGCTGCTTCAGATCGGTCAGTAGAGCTGCGATCGGCTGGTCGCATTGACCCGCCAGCCGGCGGCTGTTCTTCTCGATCTCGCTATGCGAATCCCAAGGCTGCCCCGCCCCATGCCACACTTGCACAAACCGAACGCCCTTTTCCAGCAACCTCCGGGCAATTAGCATCTGCCGCCCGTGCAGCGTGTCACCGTACAGGTCCTTGGTAGCCTGCGACTCGCTATCGATATCGAATACGTTAGTCGCTTCCATCTGCATGCGGAACGCTAGCTCGAAGGATTGCGCTCGCGCCTCGAGCAACTCGTCACCGGCCCGCTCGTCAGCGTGAGCGCGATTCAGCCGCCCGAGCAAGTCCAACTGCTGCCGCTGCGCCTCGCGACTGGCGAATCGGTTACGCACGTTCGCGATCAGCTTGTCGGGTTCCGAATAGCTGGTGTCGATGTGCGTCCCTTGAAACGCCCCCGGCAAGAATGCGGACCGCCAGTTCTTCGCCCCCCAGATCGGAAAGCCGTTCGGACACAGAATCACGAACCCGGGCAGATTACGGTTCTCCGTGCCGAGTCCGTACGTGAGCCAGGAACCGAAACTCGGGCGCGATTGTTGCGTCGTGCCCGTGTTCATCATCATCAGCGACGGACCGTGGTTCGGGACGTTCGTTTGCATCGACCGAATCACGCAGAGATCGTCCACGTGCTCGGCTACCTTCGGAAAGATCTCGCTGACCTCGATACCGCTTTGACCGTGCTTGCGGAACGCGAACGGCGAAGGGAACGCCGCTCCGGTGCGACGTTCCGTCCGGAGGTGGATCGGAAGGGCCTTGCCCGCGTACTTCGCGAGGGCGGGCTTGGGATCGAAGGTATCGACCTGCGACGGACCACCGTTCATGAAGATGTGGATCACGCGCTTCGCCTTCGCGGGGAGCGGCGGAACCTTCGGCGCTAGAGGGTCGGTCGGGTCGTAGCGGGCCGCGACGGACTGACTGGGTGCGAGCAGCGCGCCGAACGCGCACGAGCCGATCCCCATCGTGGCGTCGCGCAGAATCTCCCGTCTCGTCACGCCGGTTTCCTCAAACGATCGGCTACCCATACGTGCCCTCCATCCAGCTTCGCTCGATTGCAAGGCTCGACTGTAACTCCAGCCTCGATTGACATCCTACCCGATCAGCGCAGTTCTCTGCATCCCCGAACACACAGCACCCAGCAACCGTTCTGGGAATCCAATTGCCACGCGTGCCGGACGCCTTCGCACCAATAGCAACCTAACGCTTCAAACCTGCGCCTATATCGACTAGATGAGTCACTTCAAGAAGGGACGCCCTATACCTGCAGCGTGGGTCGCCATTTTCCTTGCCCTAGCGATTCCGTTCGGGATTTCCGCGCAAGACCGCCCGGCCCAACCTACGAGCGATGCACAAGAGGATCCCCCGAGCGAGGACGCGAGTCCGGACGGGGATGCCACTCCCGCGACCGAGGCCGGTGCCGAGGCGCAACGCACCAATCTGAACCTGCTCGGACAGGAAGACACCAAGTCCGGCGAGGCCCGTCGCAACGAGAACGTTCAGTTCAATCTCGTCGACACCAACACCTTGCAGGAACTCAACATTCGCCTCGGCGCCACGGCGACCATCGTCACGGACTTCCAGCCGGACCGTGACTACTACGGGGCCGAGTACGGCAGGCGTGCCCGACCGAACCTTCACTTGCCGCCCGCACGCGGCAGCGGCGTTCACGGCAACGCCTCGTGGACCCACGGCAACAGCGCGTTCTCCGCACGTTCGTTCTTCCAAGTCGGGGACGTCCAGCCCGCGAACGAAAACCGGTACGCGTTTCGCCTGACCGGTCCGATATGGGACGGTGCCCGCTTCACGGTCAACGCTTCCCAGCAGAAGATCCGAGGCCAGGTCAACGGCAACGTGCTGGTGCCTCTACCCGAGGAGCGAACGCCCCTGCTGATCGATCCCGCCAGTGGGGAGCGCACGGACGACGCGACGCGAGCCTTGGTCAGCCAACTGCTCGAAGCCTACCCGTCCGAACTTCCGAATCGTACGGATATCGCGGCGCGCGCACTGAACACGAACGCACCGCAGAGAGTCGATACCGACTCGGCCAATCTCCGCTTGGACCAAGGCCTTACCAAGCGGGGCAAGCTCGGCCTGAGCTATGTCTTCACTTCCCAGAGCGTCGACGCCTTCCAGTTCGTGCGCGGACGGAATCCGGACACGGAGATCAAGAACCACCGACCGAGGATCACTTGGACGCGACCGTGGTCAGCGGACACCGTCACGAACTTCTCGGTCGGATTCGACCGTATCGGATCGCTGCTGATCCCGGAACCGAACAACTTCGGGCCAACTGTCGGGGTCGGATTCGCGATCGACGGCCAAGGACCTTCTCCGTTGATCCCGGTCGACCGCGCACTGAACACATTTCGATTCGCCGGAGAGGTTTCGCGCAGCGTCGCGAATCACAGCATCAAGGCTGGGTTCCACTTCGGGCGCATCCAGCTGAACGGAGTCGAGCAACAGGCGATCCGGGGCAACACGCAATTTTCGGACAACTTCGGCAACGACGCGATTACCAACTTCCGTCTCGGCAAGCCCACCCGCTTGCTGAAGACAGTGGGCAGCTTTCACCGTGGATTTCGCCAGTGGGCCAACCAGTTCTATGTCGCCGACACGTGGAAGGCTGGCTCCAATCTCACACTCAACTTCGGATTGCGCTACGAACTTGTGACGCCTCCCCAAGAGGTCAACGAATTCGAGACTCTGCCCTACGGTTGCGACTGCAACAACTTCGCCCCGCGGTTCGGCTTCGCCTACCGGCTCGGCGACCGCTGGGGAACGCTACGTGGCGCGTATGGCATCTCGTACGGCGAGATCTATCCGGTCACCTACAGCCAGTACCGCATCAACGCGCCCAACGTAGTGCGGCTAGTTGTGCTGCAGCCCAGGCTTGTCGACATCATCAGCGGTGCCGCCTTCGCAAACGTGACGCCCGGCTCGCGCTCGACGCTGTTCGACATCGCCGACAATCTCGTCGAGCCGTACAGCCACCAGTACAGCTTCAGTTGGGAGTTCGCCTTGTCCCGGACCATGAATCTCCAGCTAGGCTACGTGGGCAGCCGGACTCACAGGGTCTTCCAAGCGTGGTTTCTCAACCGGGGCGAGCGCCCCGAGGGTCTTCCCGTCACCGTCCGGACGACGAACCGCCGTCGGCCGGACGCCCGCTACAACGATGTGCTGCGCTTGCACAATGCTTCCCGAGCGTACTTCGACGCCGGGCGGGTATCGTTCGTGATGCGCGACCTGAAAGGCTTCACTGTCGATGCGGCCTACTGGTTCAGCAAGTCGATCGATCTCGGCAGCGACTACACCAATACCATGAACGGCGGCGACGCTCGCCGGGCCGTGAGTCAGACCGCTTACGACATCCATTCGGATGTGAAGTCACTCAGTTTCTTCGACCAGCCTCATTCTCTACTACTCCGTGCCGTATACAGTACGCCGCAGGGTAGCGGATGGGCTGGAAAGTTGTTTGGCGGGTGGGAGTTTTCGACCGTGACGCTTCTCAAGACCGGCACACCGTTCACGGTGCAGACGGGTTCTGACGGACCGGGCTTCGGGAACGTGGACGGCGCGATGGGAGACCGCCCTCACTTGCTGGACAGCTCGTTGCTCGGTCGGACGGTAGGCAATCCGGACACCTCCCGGCAGATCTTGCGCCGGGATGCATTCGCGTTTCAGCAAGTCGGTGACTTGGCTGGCAACCTCGGCCTGCGCACCTTCCGCCGGGGCAAGATCGCCAACGTGAATGCCAGCCTGTCGCGCAGTTGGGCCATGGCCTCGGACAAGCAACTCCGATTCCGGGCCGAGTCCGTGAACTTCTTCAACACGCCGCAGTTCGCCAATCCGAACGTCAATCTGACTTCCCCCGCCTTCGGCCGGATCACGAACACGCTCAATGACGGCCGCACGTTTCGCTTGACGCTGGCACTCGAATTCTGACTTGCGAACCGACCTGCCGCTGGTGCGTTGCGGGTGCCGGGAGTCGACCGGGCCAGCCTATCGGATTCTCCCTCGCTAGCCAGACTTCTTGCGAACGCCGCCGAACAGCGTCGACTCAATAGATTTGCTGGGTCTCGGCCGTGACTTCGGCGGGCGGTGGCACCCCGGCTTTCAGCATCACCTGACGCAACGCGGCGATTGTTACCGTTGACGGCTTGAAGTTCCCGAACCGGTAACCGGTCGCGATCGCCAGCGGCGTCCATCCGAAGCGGTTCGGTCGATTCCAGACCTCGATGTCCGCTCCCCGGTGAGCCAAGTACTCCACCACTTTCGGCAGATTCTTATACGCGGCGCCGTGCATGGCCGTCTCCCCGTTGCTGTCCATCGCGTCAATGTCCGCCCCGAGTTCAAGCGCGGTCGCGACCGCCTCCAGCACTTCCGTTTCCGTACCGGCGTCCTCGCCCGGAGAGCGCGTTCCCAACCCCGCCGCAGCCATTAGCGGCGTGCTCTCGTCAGCGTTCCGCAGACTCGTATCGGCCCCGAGGGCAGCCAATGTCCGCATCAGGTCCGCATCGGCACTCTGCGCCGCGAGGAAATACGGCGTAGCGCCGAGCTTGTTGAGCCTCGTGTTTCCAAGGTTCACCTTCTTGGTCATCCGCGCATTCACGTCCCCGCCCCGCTCGACCACCTCCCGAACGAACTCCAAGCTGGTCATCTCGCCCGATCCGGCGGGCGGCGGGTCATTGTCGCCGACGCCGGGCTTGCGCACCCGCGCGATGGCATGCAGCACCGTATAGCCCGTCCGGGCTTGATTCGGGTCGGCTCCTGCCGCGAGCAGCCGGATGGCGAGGTCGTAGTGCGCGTTCTCGACAGCGATCAGTAACGCGCTCGCTCCGAATGGCGGTGCCCCCCTGTAACCGCGAGCCCGACTGGGAGTGTC
>CBDETK010000004.1:0-28433 GCA_965242865.1 Candidatus Latescibacterota bacterium | reverse complement strand
ACTACGAGCACGGGTTCCTCGGTCGTCGGTTGGACAGCTTGCGCGGCGACTTGGATGCGTTGGAGCGGTTGCGTCCTGAGAATCGGTTGCCCGATCCGATGGCGTTGCGAACGCATGATAGTATGCGTTGGAAGAACTATTTTGCGGGCAAGATGTCGCAGGGGGGTGGTCTTCGGGACGAGGGGTTGCAGTCGTCTGAAGAGAGCATGGCCGAGTTTCACAAGCTGCATGGGAGCGACCTTGAGGGGTGGCAGAGCACGCAGTGGAAGTCGCCGACGCCCTTGTTTGTGAAGGCGCCTGTGGTGGCGGCAACGCGCGTTCCGCTGGTGGGGTTGGTGGCGGGCGATGCGGCTACGGGGCAAGAGTCGATAGCCGTTCAGTATCCCAACTGGCTGGTACACCGTCTGAAGGCTTTTGGCGGGTGGGGCAGCTTTGTTCGGACGCGCATTACAGAGACCGGGCAAGACATCCGCATTATGCAGATGGATCCGACCGCTCAGATGGGTCGTCGCTTGTCGGCGGAGGGTTCGGCTATCAACGATGTGGATGCGCCGAACATCACTACGCTGGTCCTGAAGGCGCACACCTATACGTCCGATTTCATCCCGATCACGATGGAGTTTGAGACGGATACCATCTTGGAGAATGGCGGTATCCCCGAGATGCAGGACATCTGCTTGGCGCGTATCGCTCGCTTGAAGAACAAGGAGTTGACGGTCACCACGGCGTCGGGTGCGGCGGATACGAAGCCGGAGGGGTTGGTCACGGGCGCGAAAGAGGGGCTGACGAGTGCGGCGTCGCGCACGATTGGCTTTGACGACATCGTTGATATGGTCTACGCGATTGATCCGGCGTACAAGGAAGGGCGCGAGGACCCCATGTACGGCTTTACGACCGAGGAAGGGGGTCGTATTGGTTGGGGCATGAGTTACGATGCGCTCAAGACCGTGACGAAGATCAAGGACACGCAGGATAATCCGATCTGGTTGCCGAGCCTTCGGGATGGTACGCCGGGCACGATCTTGGGCTATCCGTACCAGTTGAATCCGAACATGGATGACGTGGGGGATAACACGTACCCGCTGGTCTTCGGCAATGGCAGCTATTACATGGAGCGTATGGTCAACGGCATGCTGTTTTTCCGCTTCTGGGATAGCGGCACGGCGTCCAACTTTTCGGAGAAAGTCGTTGCGTTTGCTCGCTTGGACGGGCGGTATATCGGCGTCAAAGACGGCGCGGTTTGTGAGGCGATCGTCAAACTGAAGATCAAGGCGCAGTAGGGCGGGCGTAAGCCCAGTTCTCCCGAGGGCTAAGTCGGGAGTGGATTGAAACAAGTTGAAGATCAAGGCGCAGTAGCCTTAGCGTAAGCCCCGTTCTCCCGAGGGCTAAGTCGGGAGTGGATTGAAACGATTGAAACAGAGAGGAGAGGGGTATGCCTACGATGACGATGAAGGAGGCGGCGGCTCGCGAGCAAGCGCGTCGCCGCCAAGCCGAGATCGCCCAGTTGGAGGAGCACCGCTTGGAGGGTGAGAAGCGCAAGGCGGATATTCCGCTGGAGCGGGTGCGCCTTCGTACCCATTGGGTGGCCCCGGGGGGCTGTCCGTATAAGCGCGGTCAGTTAGTGCTGGTCCCGGCCTCTGAGGTGGACGATATGGTGTCGCGCGGTCTGGCGGTGCGCCAAGAAACGGAGGAAGAGATGCTGGTTAATTTGTTGCGAATCCATGACGTGGGTCTGTTGGCGCATCGAGATACGTCACGAAAATTGGTCGAGCTTGCGCGTCGGCAGGGCGTCGAGGTGGAGACCCGCGACGCTAAGCGTCCCAAGCCTAAGCCTACGCGCTCCTAACGCTCTATGGTCGCTCAGCCTACCGATATATGCTCGTTAGATCGCTTGCGCTTAGAATTGCGTTTAGCGGTGGACGAGACCTACCACGATACGCTTCTGTTGGATCAGTTGGCGTCGGCGGTGGGGTGGGTCGAGGCAAGCATAGACTACCCGCTGGTGGATAGGGCGAGTGTTCTTACGACGAACCCGCCCATGGGCGCTATGAATGCGCTCGTGTTTGAGGCGCGAGGGTTCAAGAGTCTTCAGAGCATCGCGTATTTCTCTCCTTCTTCGGAGGGAGAGTGGATTGAAACGGATGATTGGGGTGATGTGGAGACGACGGTGACGCCGACGACGGATGTTGTTGTCGTGAACGCGCCGCCGGCCGGGTGGCCGGCCCATGCTCGGGATCTGCGCTGGCGTCTGAATGTGACCCTCGGGTTGACGCTGGGTCGTCGTCCCAAAGATACGGTGCTGGCGCAGGCGTTGGTCTTGCTGGTGCGGCAGCTATACAACGGCGGGGGCCTGCCGAATGATTTTCGTGCGTTAGATCGGCTGTTGGGGCCCTTGCGTCCCCTTCACGCCGCGTTGTAGTGGATGAATAGTGTCCGAAACTGCACCGGGTTCGTATAATTTCCGGGGTGGAAACACCCCGGCCTCATAGAAGGGACTAACCCATGGCTGAGGGTACGCGTCGTATCCGACTCTACGAACCCGGTGCAGTTACGGGCACTACATCGCACGGTGACCCGCAGCGCAATACCCCGGTGGAGCATATTGTCTTTGCTACGCGGATAGACCGCGGGGGGCGCGACACGGAGGAGGTGGGGGTGGACGTCGAGCAATGGCAGACCACGTTTCGTTTTCGTTGGAGCCCGACGTTGCGGGCTATGACGCCCCGCTGGTATGTCGTGGATGATGTGGGGCGCACGTGGTCGATACGCTGGGTCAAAGAGTTTGATCGACGGTGGCTGACGTTGTTTTGTGTAGCCGCCACTTAAAACCAAAAGAGGAGTTCTACCATGGCAGATAGCATCAACATACCCGTACAAGGGGCGGAGGTTTCCGTTCAGATTCGTGGTACGTATGAGTCGTTACCGGGGGTGCAGTCGCACAGCGAGGGGGGCGGCGACCTGAACAGTGAGACCATCCAAACGTTCAAGGACAGCTTGGCTTCGACGGACTTGCCGGAGGTCGCGCCCGTCACGATTACGTCGCTCTATAACCCCGTTCATCCGGCGTGGCGTTTTGTGCGGGATGCGGCGATCAAGGGGACCCTGGTCAATGTTCAGTTCACGACCGCACAGGCTGAGTTCTTTGATAACAACAGTGCGAGCGGCGTAACGGCGGCGATTGCCGGCACGGGCATTGTAACGCTTGTGGGTTCGCCTGACATCCCGTTTGACGATGTGGGGCGCGGTGCGGTGCTTATCATTGACGGGAAAGCGTATGTCATTGACGAGCTGCAGGACGACGGCAAGGGGGCTACCCCGTGGGTTGTTGAGAAGGGTAGCGGCGGGACGGGCATTATTCAGTATAGCGCGGATGGCAGCCGCAGCACGCTGGCTCCGCCCACGTCGGTGGCGGCGGATGCCGATTTCAAGGTGGTCACGCCCAAGCTGCGGGTCCGGTATGCGGCGCGGTTTGGCAAGCCCGGCGCGGATGCGCCGGACGGGGGCAACCTGCAAACGTCGTTCACTGTGCAGCCGACCAGTCATATCAACGATTGGGTCGTCGAGATTTCGAGTTAACCGGACGAACAGAGCGGGGGCGTACCATCCGGTGCGCCCCTTTTTTTATAGGAGGAAAAAAGTGGCGATCAAGGTCTCAAATTCCAACACGCTCTCGCTGGGTCTTTTCACTGAGCGGGCTGTGGTGACGCATGTACGGTATCAAATGGGGACGGTGGTGGTGGCTACTGACCAACTGACAACTTCTTTGACGGTTCCCGCTAACAATGAACTGAGCATTCCTGCTAATGGAATAGACTTACGCTTTAACAAGGGCGATGGGGAGGATGAGGCGGTCAAGCAGGCTTGGAAGGCACAGTTTGATAATACGTCTTCCCGCTTGGTGGTCAAGGCGATGAGCGATGCTAACACAGAGATCACTGCGGCGGGCTATCAAGATGTAACTATTGATGGGAACGACTTGACGTATAGTACCGAGACCGATGCGTAAGGCGGTATAGCATGGCTAATGCGTTTGTGTTCTATGCTGAGGATGGTAGGACACTGGAGCTTGAAGCCCCGATTACTACTGACAAGCTGGCGTCCGCCACATGGGACACCCGTCCGCAAGCCGCTGACTTGTCGTTGGGTGACGGGGATTTTTTTCTCGTCGAAAGGACGGATGAGCATAGACGTTTCCTGATACGGGATGGCGATGATCTGTTGAGCGGCGCGTACCCGTTTACCCCTACATGGTGGACCCAGGCCCAAGCCGGCAAGCAGTCGGTACGGGCGGTCTTACCGCCCAACAGCGACCCAAGACAGAATGTAAGATATGTCAGCGGCGAGCGTCCTCGTAGCAACATCCCTGGGCGAACGGTGTATGGTTATGTTACTTCTTCAGGGACGGTAGGTACGTATTCGCGTCATGTATTGTCTGGCGGTTTTGTCTATAACAGGCGTTTTTATGTTATCATACGGCACGAGCAACGGGTATGGACGTTAGTATATAGGGGCTTATTGCCTCACACAAGAGAAAGGTATTATAGCAATCGTTCTGTTTACAGTCTGACCTATCGCGTTGCCGCTGTAAGTTTTAGTGATACCGGCGTTGTTAGTTTTGCGTCGGATGGCGACACAGTGAATGTTTCGGGCACGCCGTTGTATGATCGTCCTACCAGCATGACGCAGGATGATAGGACGATCTACTTTAATCGCGGCAACCGCCTTTATTCGGTTCCACTGGCATTAGGCGAGCCTGTTTCTCTGGGTAGTCTGCCGGTAACGCCTCATACCCTGTTTGACGATTATCAGAATGTTTATGCGCTGGCGTTGGTGGGCGACGAGCAGACGCTCTACCGCGTCAATGTAACAAGGCCCAACCTTTCGGCGCGGATAGGGACGTTACCCGCAGGGTATTCGGGTGATGTGTATGCCTCGTTTGGCGATGTAACGGCCCTTGAGATGACGCCTCCCCGTGTAACGCTGGGGGGACTGCGGGCGGCAACGACCGCATGGCGGTCGATACCGTTATACTTGCGCCGCTTGGATATGGGCGGCCTGTCGGTAGCGCACACGCTGGAGCGTGTAGTGCCTGTTGTTGGGTTGTCCCTTGCTCCGGTGCGTGTGGGGGGGCTGTCTGTGGGGGCGGCGCGGTTCATGCAAAATTTTGGCCTTACGTTGCCTACCGTGCGTGTGGGGGGGATCAGGGCGGGTGCTGCTTCGTGGGGTGGGGGACGGTTTGACTTGCTCTTGCCGCGGGTCACGGTGGGTGGTGTTCGGGTGGTTCGTGTGCCGTTTGCGGGGGGTGAGGTTGTATTATCGGTTGAGCCTGTTTATATTGGAGGTGTTCGCGTGTTCATTGTTCGTAGTCCTACTCAGCCGCCCCAGCCGCCGGGCGGGGCGGTCATACAGATACCCTCTACCTTGCGCGGACGGCGTATGGACCCGATTGAGATCATTGTGGAGATAGCGCGGCGCGTCCTCACGGCGTACCGCACCGAGACGGAAGGCGAAACGTTGGAGCCGCCCGTGCGCGTCGAGCCGGTGCTGCTGGACTTAGACTCGGTGGTCTATCAGGATGATGAGGAAGGGACGCAGCGTATAAGCGCCCAACGGGAACGCAGTGACAGCCCGGTGCCGGCCATTTACTACCAGGTGACGGGCAACCTGTATGAGCCGGGGCTGAAGCAGGGTAAGGACACGGCGCACCAGGTGCGCGTCATTGCGCGGGCCGGGACGATGCAGGAGGTGACGGACTTGGATAAACTGTTGCTGGCGTCGCTCAACGAGACGAAACGCTTGCAACTGTCCGATGGCCTTTTTGACGAAGTGGGTATCGTGCGCGATCGGCGCATCTATGCGCGGAGCCGCACGTACCAAGTAACCCTATAAGGAGAGGGACATGGGTATTGACGAAAAAGTTCTCAAGGCAATCGTGGACCAGACCATTGAGGAGGAAGGGCGTTACACCGACGACCCGGACGATGCGGGCAATGCGCCGTTGCCCGATGGGACACCGGGCTGCACCTACTCCGGTGTGAGTCGTGTGCATAACGCCGACTGGTCGGGCTGGGTCTTGATCGACGGCTATAAGTTGGATGGTACGGACTTGGACTCGGACGAGGTGGCGGCGGCGCTGCGTGAATATTTGGATGCGTTCTACGCGACGTATTACACTCAGTTTCATCTCGATCAGGTGCCGGCGCATCTGCAGTTTCAGTATTCGCAGATGTGTGCCCGGTCGCCGCGTCGGGCTATGCGGGCGTTGCAGCAGGTGTGCATGGATTTCGATGAGTCGCTTGCGCCCGGCTTTGCCGATGGCTTCTACGGGCCGGGGACTTTAGCCGCGTTGAGTGATATTTTTGAGGAACGCGGGGAACGCGGTTTGGAGGAACTGGATCAGTTTCACTATTTTGAGCATCTGGTGGCTGAGAATGTGGATGCGGCCGACGGCAAAAACCTGAAATATCTGCGTGGTTGGACGTTGCGTTCAATCCGTGCGCGGCGAAAAGCCGAAGTACTCTTAACGCTTAATGATTAATCTGGAAGTGGATAGCCGAGGTCTGGCCGAGCTCCGGCAGAACCTTACTGCGCTGCCGGTGCTGCTGGCGGAGCGTGTGCAGGGCGATGGGCTGCGGGCGGCGGCGGGGGCGGTGGCGACCCGCGCTAAGACGGTCGTGCCGGTCAAGAGCGGTGCGTTGCGGCGCAGCATCAAGGCGCGTCGCCTCTCGGAGCGGGTGCTGACCGACCGCGGGGTCCGGCGGGTGCCGGGCGCGGGGGCGCGGGTGACCAGTGGCGGCCCGGGGGCGCGTCATGCCGTCTTTGTTGAGTATGGCATCCGCCCGCGGCAACGGCGCGATGCGCGTTCGTATCTACGAAGGGCTATCATTGAGACCCAAGGGCAGTTGTTCAACATCATCTCGGCGCGTATGTCCCAGTCGTTCCGCAAGATTGAACAAGGACAGTTGAACAGGCTACAACAACGGCTGATAAGCCAGAGCGGATAACCCAAAAAATGGCACTCCATACGTTACATGTGAGCACGTTAAACCTTGACTTGGGCGTGTTGCCGTACCAGTTGGTGCGGGTTGAGGCGGTCGATCAGTATGGTCGTACCGGCGAGACGGCGCGGTGGGTGAACGCCGCGACGGGCGTGGTGGTCCCCACGAGCTTTTCGGGGCGTACCAACGCGCAGGGGATGCTCGACATCTTTCTGGAAACCACGCCCGCGGGTCATTACTATCGGGTGACCATTATGAACACCGAGCCGAACGTGGGCGAGGTGGCGGTATGGAGCCGAACCATTCGTTTTCTGGACGACATCCATTTGCACGAAACCACCGATAACGTATTGGCTCCCCCGCATAGCTCCACCAGCCCGGTGTTTCAAGCGTTTTTGCGGCATGTGCAGGACTGGGCGCAGCGGTATGACGACGGCCATATCGTGCCGATACGGCGCGAGAACTTGCCGTCGGATGTGGCGTTCACCGATGATATTTTAACGTTTGCGACGGTGCGCCAAGAGGCCAACGATCAGGCTCGTGATTATGTGGAGTCGGCGTATGCGTTCCTGTTCGGCACTCGGTCGCCCGGTCCCAATACGGTTTTCCTTGCCTCCCACTTGCCCACGGGGCAGGGCGGGGGCGGTAATGGGGCCACGTTAGACGCCGCCGCGGTGGTCGCGCTGATACGAAGCCACGTCAAAGACAAGGCTGAGTTGGGCGGTCAGAATTGGGATTGGAACACGGATATAGACAACCGCCCGGATATTCCGGCGGCGTCGCCGCCGTTCACGGCCGCCGATGCGGTCGCGGCGATTAAGGCGGCCCTGCCTAATGTTGAGCGGCTCAACGACGATGTGGTCGATGGCTCGTGGCGCGCCGAGGATGGCCTGTGGTTGTCGCCCATAGCGGACGATGCCTATACGGAGGCGACCGCGAAGGCGGCCACGTACACCGCCACGCGGACGGTGGCGGCGCGTGAGACGGGCAAGAACATTGCTTTCCGCGTTCCCAAGACGCTCTACGAAATACAGCCTTCGACCGACGACTTGGCGCTCTTTCGGGTGGTCACGGGCGACGAGGCGGAGGCTCTCGTTATTGCCACTACGGGCGCAACCTACTTGGGTGACGACGACCATTATTGGTACTACAACTTGCCGATCGCGGACATCCCCGCGGCATCCAAATTGCAAGCGCAATGGGATGCCCCCGATCAACTGGAGCATATCGACATCGCCGCCCGCTTTATTAGCGGCTTAGAGGCCGCCATACGCGCTGTGACGCACGGCAATGCCGGGGGGCTTGTCATATTGCCTCACAGCGTGGATGCGCCCACAGCCACCACGGGCGTTGCGGAGGGGACGATACAACTGGTTGAGCCGAGCACGGGTGCTCCTTATATCATTGGTCTGACCACCGAAGAAATGGCGGTTGAAAACCGCGGTCGCGGCACGGTCATCCTCGACGGGGCTTCCAAAGACGCGGACTGGCGCGGCAATGGTACGATCG
Source organism: Candidatus Latescibacterota bacterium (assembly GCA_965242865.1). Taxonomy (GTDB): domain Bacteria; phylum Latescibacterota; class UBA2968; order UBA8231; family UBA8231. The sequence continues at coordinate 19,926 of CBDETK010000004.1, read as the reverse complement.
CCGGCAATACCGCAGCGGACGGTGCCCCCTTTGACATCGCTTGGTCGTTGGGTTTCGTGGACGGCGGCGACCCGCGCTATCAGCGCCTTACCGTTGCGATCCGCACGATGGCCGTCACGCAGGCGGTTAACCCTACGTTCTATGTACGTGTCCGTCGGGTGGGCGATCAGACGTGGACGAACTTGGGGCAACTGTCTTTCTCGCGGAATACCCAGTCGGTGTCGGGCGCGACGGGCACGATTGCGTCGCTCGACTACTCGCACCAGCCGCGGGCGACGCGCCGCGAGATCGCCGCGATCCTTCAGTATCATAGAGGGTTTCAAAGGGAGTATAGTAGCACCGCCGATTTTCGCAATATCTGGGAATACCAGCCGGCGACGATGCGGACGCCCACGGGGTGGATGCGGTTGACGCCCAACGTCGAGCCGTGGACGCTGGTAGGCAATGAGGATGCTATCCCGGTCGCCAAGCGTCCGGTTGATTATGATGACATCAACAACGCGCCGACGATCCCGCCGGGGGTGGTCAAGCAGCACTCGCAGAACGTGGCTATCACCAGCCTCAATCAATGGGCCGATACGGGCTACGCACTGCCGAGTGATTATACCGACAAGCTATTTCGGCTCGTCTTGGGCGGTTTTCACTGCGGCGATGTGCTGATCAGCGGCTCGGAGTTGGGGCGGCTGGTGACTTCGCGGATAGGCGATAGCAGTAATGCGGTTTCCACCACGGGGGCTATTGAGGTCGAGGTGCAAAATGCGGCCGCGGGTCGCGTGGATACGCTGCGCGTGGGGCGGCAGGCGACTGGCGAGTTGATCATTACCTGCGATTTGGTGCGGACGATCTCGCCGCTTGAGGTTTGGACCGTAAATTGAAAACGCTACTCAAACAAGTCCATTTGAGCCGGTGGTTCGCCCGGCATGGTGCCATCCCATTGGTTCCCTTTGGCGTAGTTGCAAGAAGGACAAGCCGGTTGAAGATTGTACGGATCATTTATTTGCTTTTTAGTCCAGCCCATAGCAATACAGGCATCCACAGGGACGATGTGGTCCACGTCAATCTTGGAATGGTCTCTCGGCAGTTCGCAGCCTTTAATTTGGCAGATATAACCATACTTGACGAGCAGTGCAGGAAGATGACGACGATAGCCCCTTCCTCCCAGCCGTTTATATCGTGCCCTGGTAAGCCTATTTATGACATCTGGATGTGCTCTGTTCCACTTCTTAGCTCGCTCTTTCCCTGCCTGCGGATTGGCGTAGTAGTGGCGCATAACTCGCTCAATCATGGCTTTTCGGTTAGCGGCATAATGCTGCTTACTCTTTTGGGATATTTCGGCTTTATTGTTTTGGTAGTACGCCGCGGCTATTCGTTTTTTTCGTTTCTTGGAACACCCCGTAGAGCACGTCTTGGCGTTAAAGTGCGAGACTGTATTCGGGCATTCACTGCATTGTTTGATCATGGGTTAGACCTTTCGTCAAGCGTGTCCTTTCGTTGGGCCATAGATGCGGGCGGGGGAGCGACCCCCAACCCGCGAGCCTTGACGAAAGGCGTCGCATGATGCGACATTAGTAATATACGAAGGAATTAGGAATAAAAAAAGCGAGCCTACGTATGGAAACGGGAACCGTTCTATTTTGTGCGGTGATGCTGGCCCTGATTATCATGGCCAACGAGATGCTTTGATTTTTTTTGTGCGTTTTGCGTGGTTTCTTCGTATATTAGTGCGTAGAGCAATCCTTTCTCTCAACAGAGAGTTGCTATGTGTTTAGTTCGCGGCGGCGGGTTGGTTGGCCCTGTCGCCGCATTATTATTTGCCAACGAACTGCTTTACTTCACTTGAGGAGGAACGAGTATGTCCATCAGTTTGAATGCGGCCGAGTTTGATCGTATTGTTCGGTTGAGTCAGAAGGGGGCGGGGTATGAATATGAGTCGCCGGGGGCGTATGATAACCACTTGACTGTTTGGGTGCAGGTGGCTCCGCGAAGCCCGAATGGGCAGGTTCAGTGGGTGCGGGAGTGCATCTATCGTAGTGAGCAGGAGCCGCCGGCCGGGGGGTAGATGGACAACCATAGTTCCAATGGCTTCAAACGCGATTGCGTTGAAAAAGTAGCCGCCCATGTTGTCATGGGGGCGTTGTTCCTTTTTGTGGCGGTGGCCGTGTTCGGGGTGTGCATGGCGATCTGGAAGTCTGAAAGCCCCCCGCAGATCGTGCGCGATATTATTCTCTTGGTCGCCGGCGGGGTGCTCACCGAAGCCAAAGGCATTGTCGTCGGACGCGGTGAAGGCGGTACGTTTGAAGGGTCTCACTTGAAGAATGGAGAGGAAAATGGCTAAAGCCAAAGCACCATCCAAGAACCAAGCGGTTCTGGACGAACTGCTTTCCGACGAGTTTCTCGTGGTGGAGAGCGGTGCGGGGTCGTTTCACTTAACGGAGCCATCCCGCGCACAGGTGACCCAGTTGGCATTATGGGCCGAAGAGAATAAGCCGAGCGGCCGTGCGGAGGAAGTGGAACGGGGCTTGACCTTGCAACTGAAAGCGTTGCGCTGCTGCTTGCCGGAGTTGACGTCCGATGATATGGCTTGGCGGGTGCTTACTCGGTCGGGGGGCGTCGGCTCGCCGCTGGCGGTTCGTTGCATGGAGGTGTGTGGGCTGAACGTGGCGTCGCTGGAGGACGCCGTGGAGGCCGACCCTACCCGTTCCTAATCGCCCGGGCGACGGGCCAACCCCTGCGGGACGTGTTGGCTCTGTCGCGCCGCGAGCGGTTAGCGTGGGAGCTCCATTTTGATCGGTATCCGTGGGGCGATTATCCGGTACAGTCCCTGCTGGCCCAACTCACACAGTTCTTCTATACCGCGAACACAGGAAAAGAAGCCCGGCGGTTGGATGTATATGACTTGGCTCCGCAATTCCTTTCGCGCGAAGAACGGCTCAAGCGGTTCGACCAGTGGGATGCGGAAGCGGCGGCGCGGGAAAAGGCTGAGCGCCAAATGAAAAAAGAGGCACTCGAAGCGGCGTGGGACCGCACAAAAAAAATGCGGGAGGAAGGGCTACTCGAATAATCCCATTTGTGCCGGCTTCTCGCCCTTCTTCGTGCCGTCCCACTTGTCTTTCTTTTTTCGGTTACACGTCTTACAGGTAGCTGCCAAGTTGTTGATGTCGTTAGAACCGCCTTTGGATGCGGGCTGAACGTGGTCAACGTCTATCTCTGAATGATCTTCGGGCAACGGGTCTTTGCAGATGTTGCAGATGCCGTTTTGCTCAACAATGAGTTCGGGTAAAGCCCGGCGATACCCATGCCCGCCGAGCAGGTGGTAGTGTTTAGCAAAAGCCTTTCGTTTCGACGCTTTGCGTTTTTCCGATTGTTCATACGCTTTGTATTTTTCCGATTGTTGATACTTTTGCATATACGCTTTGCGTTTTTCCGATTGGTTATGCTTTCGCCGCGTCGCGATCCCTTGGGGCGATTGATAATACTCTCGCTGATACTTTCGCCGCGTCGCGATCCCTTTGGGCGATTGTTTATACTTTCGATCCGCCTTTCGCTGAGCCGCTTTTGCACACTCTGGCGAGCAAGTTTTTGCACTTGGACCACGCTCTTTCGTATCAAACGTGGTTGGACATTCGGTACATTGCTTAATCACGGGATTTTCCTTTTATTGCGTGTGAGCCTTTTATTGCGAAGTAGATGCGGGGCGGGTAGCGAACCCAACCCCGCGACGCAATAAAAGGAGCCGCAAGAAGCGGCAACTAAAGTATAGCCCTTTTTGGGGGAGTGTCAAATGGCAAGCGTGAGGCTCGGTACTTTGTTCGTCAACTTCTCTGGTAGAACCAGAGAGTTGTTACGCAGCACCCGTGCGGCCGAAGTGGCCTTACGCCGTCACCAGCGCAGAGTGCGTTCCCTACGGAATGAACTCTCGGGCTTCAACTCGGTGGCGCGGCGGGCGGCGGCGGCGTTAGCTGCCTTCGGCGCGGCCTCCAGCTTGGGCGGCGTCATCCGCCAACTGGCTGAGTACGAGCAGAGTATGGCGTTAGTCCGGGGCATTACGAATGCCACCGGCAATGACTTTCAGCGTTTGGACCAACTGGCCCGTGATTTAGGAAGAAATACCCGTTTTTCGGCTGCAGAGGCCGCCCAAGCGATGGTTGAGTTGGCCCGGGCGGGCAACACGGTCAACGAGCAATTTTCACTCCTCCCGGCTACATTGAACCTTGCGGCAGCCAGCGGCGCAACCACCGCCGAGGTAGGCAATCAACTCACCAACATAATCAATCAGTTTGGTCTGTCGGTGGCCGATGCCGAGCGCATAACGGACACACTCGTAACAACCACGAATAGCGCCAACACCAACTTTGAGGAACTTACTCAAGCCCTTAGCTACGTGGGGCCAATCGCTCGGCAATTTGGTATCGATGTTGAAACCACGGAGGCGGCGATTGGTGCTTTAGGTAACGCCGGTATTTTCGCCACCCGCGCCGGTCGCGGGTTCCGCGGGTTCTTGGCGTCGCTGGCGGCCCCGTCGGGCGCGGCGGCGCAGTCGCTCGCGTCGGTGGGCCTCTCGTTGGATGACGTGAGTGTTGCGTCGTTGGGCTTGATACCCGTGTTGGAGAACCTGCGGCGGTCGGGGATCGATTCCGCCGAAATCTTCAATATCTTTGGGAGAGAAAACGCATCCGTTGCCGAGATACTCATTCGCAACGTCCGTTCGGTGGAGGATTTGACGACGGCTATTCGTGGTGGCACGGGGGCCGCCCAACGGATGGCGGACCTACTCAATGCTACGCTTATAGGGCAACTGCGCTTAGCCGCGTCGGCCGCCTTTGGCTTTGTACAGGCGGTCGATAGGATGTTCGGCGTCACCACCGAGCTCACCAACTTCCTTTCGTCCATTGCGGGCTTCTTCAACCAATTGACGGACAATCTGGATCGCTTCCGGGGTGTGATCACGGCGACGGGCCGTGCGTTGCTGTTGGCGTTTGGTGCGGCGGCGGTGTTGCGGGTGCGTCGCGGCTTGGTCGCCATGCGTCGTCAGTTGTCCCTCTTGACGCGGGCGTTAGGTCTGGTGCGTATCGCCGCAAAAGCTGCTTTTCGTGCTCTGCTCGTGGGTGCTATTATTGAGGGTGTCATTCTTTTGATCGATGCGTTCCTCAATCTGTCGCGTATCTTGCGGGAGCAAAACGTCACGTGGGGCGAACTGGGTCGTAACTTGGGTCTTCGGTTTGTGGCTAATGTGGTGGCGGCTATTGCTACGATACCCAGTTTCATAGTCAACAGCATCCATGCGGCGGTGACGCTTATTGTCGGCTCGTTCTACTCGTTGGGGAACGCGTTGGTGGATGCGATTGCGGCGGGGTTGCGCGGGGAGAGTTTGAGTACGGTGATTGACGAGTTTACCGGGCAATTAGAAACGGGATTACGAGTTACCGGCAAACAGGCGGAAGCGAATGTGGCTCAGATCGCCCAATTTTTTCGAAGCACCCGCGACCTGACGCTGGACTATTTTGGGGTGACCGAAGCCGAGTCCGAGCGCGTCAATAATGTGTTGAGTCTGACGTGGCAGGCGACGCTGGAGGATCTGCGTCGGGCCTGGGGCTTGTTATCGGGTACGATTGGTAAGACGGGCGAGGAGGTGGATAAGAGTACGCGCCTCATGGCGCGGGCGGTGCGCCTGAGCCAGCGGGTGAGTGCGGAGGCGTTCACCGGACCCGACATTGCCCCGCTCTTGCGCTTAGGGCTTTTGACTGGCCCACTGCAAGCGACGAATGAACAGTTAGCGCGTATGACCGAGGCGGGTGCCCGGGTGCGTAGCACCCTTACGGGGGCGTTTGAGGGGATAGCCAGTGCTATCATAGGGCCGGGTTCGGTGGTGGAGGCGATGCGCCAGATGCTTCGCCAGATGGCGTTGTTGGTCATCCGCCTAAAGATTATTGAGCCGCTGATGGCGCGTATCTTCAACCCGCGGACGACGCCGTTCCTCTTTGAGACGTCGGCGGCGGATCGTTCCCTCGATCTCCTTAATCAGTTGCGCGGTCTGCCGGCATTAGGTGCGCCCACAACGGGGATCGGGTCGGTGCAGCCGGGCTTGGCCGAAGAGCTTATACGGGAAGCGGCGGCAGGGAAGCCCACAATAAACTTCCAACCCACGTTCCATATAGAAGGCTTCGGGGATGGGGAGGGGTTGATACGTGAGTTTAACCAAAAGATATTGCCGAACATGATCGATATTTCTGATTCGTTAGCCCGCGACACGAGGCGCTAATGGCCGATATACAAATCCCCGAAGCGTTGGCGAACCGCATCACGGCGGTGTCGTTGTTGCCGTGGGAACCCGGCCTGCAATCGCATCGCTCTGAATACACGGGTCAACAGTCTTTTGCCTACTATGCGCCGGGGGCGTGGCGGGGCGAGGTGACATGGATGAGCTTTGCCCATCAGCAGGAATCGGAGGCGAACCAGTTGGCCAGCCAGTTGTCGGCGCTACTGCGTAAGACGCGGGGCGGTGACCTGACGGTGGAGCTTCCGTTGGCGGGTCTGTGGACGATTGAAAACCCTGTGCCGTCTGTCACCATTAGTGCGATAGATGCTCAGAGCGGGCGTCTAACCCTCTCCCGTGCTGTTGCGTTGGCAGACGGCCAGTTCTTCTCGGCGGGCGACCGCTTGTTACAAGCATCTGGGGCGCAACCCGCGGCGACGCAAGTGAACCCGGTGCCGGTGTTTGTCGGAAAAGTGGGCGATGGGATCACCCCGGCGACGACCATGGACGTGCGCTTGGATACGAGGGCGTTAGACCTACCGCGCACCGCGACCCGGTGGGGGCCATGGGTCATCCCCTTTGAGGAGGCGGTCTGATCATGCAATTCGCGGCTATTCTCTTGAAGATCGGAACATCCCTACGCTTGGCGACGTTCCCCCAAAACATTACGTTTGAGAGCGAGGTGTATCGCGGGGGGGGCCGGCTGCTCGACGTCCGTTTCCCGCAGCACACGCTGGAGGCGGGTACGGAGCCGTCCTTGGCGGTGGCTATCGCCCTCTCGGACGCCCAACGGCAGACCCTACCGGAAGACTTGGGGCCGGCTACCGTGTCGGTTTATCTGCTTTCGCGGACGGATGGCGGCGCATGGGCTGACACCGGCTATCGCTTCACGGGGACGGCGGGACAGAGCACCGTCGATAAGGCCGGCGAGTGGTTGTTGGAAGTCTCCAAGCGCAAGTTTAATTTGTTGGAACCGGATGCGGTGTGGACACCGGAGCGGCAGCGCGAGCAGGAGCGCGGGGGCGACCCCGATATTGGATTGGATTTTATGTACGAGGTGAGCGAAAAACGATTTGACTGGCCGCTGGCGCGGGCATAAAAAAACGCCCGCCAACCAAAAGCGTTGACGGGCGGCAATCCACTCCCCTCACCAAAGCAAGGGGAGACCGGATCAAGCGCCCGAGGGGCTGTATCGTATGATGTTTCAATCCACTCCCCTCACCAAAGCAAGGGGAGACCGATAGCCACCGCCAGCGACGGCTCCGTAACCTCAGTTTCAATCCACTTCCGCCTTAGCCCGCGGAAGAACTGGGCTTGCTCTACCCTAATATACGAAGGTTTTAGAGAAAAAAACAGAAATGGCCGATAGAAATTTTCTCAAACTGGCTACGAGCGTCGGAGGTGAACTGGCGGCGTGGCAGCTTTCCGGTCCCTGGGGCGTCACCGCGGCGTTGGGCTTGGGTGCGGTAGGCTATCTGCTGAACCGCAACCCCGCGCACGACGAGCGCGTACAGCGCGAATTACAGTTACCTAGTAGTGGCCCATTGACGCCGCGCTTGGTCTATGGGCGGGCAAACGTTCCCGGTCACTTGGTCTTTGCGTGGCAAGACCCAGAAAGCCCGGTGGACTTGCATTTGGCCTACGTGCTGGGTCGCGGCGCGATGGAGGCGATTGAAGGGCTTTACATCAACGACCGCCCGGCGGTGCTCACCCGCCATGACCCGCCCACGGGCGAGACCGGCGATAGGCTGACCTGTGAAACGGATATACTGGACTTCAATGGCGGGATTGAGTTGCGCGAGTATTTTCTGGCGGATGGCAATCAGGGGGCCAGCCTGTGGGCTAAGGGCGGCTGGTCACGCAGCCATCGCTTGCAAGATTGGAGCTGGGTGCATGTCAAGCTGACCAGCGCACGGGCGGAGCGCATCCTACAGGGTCAATCGTTCCGCACTATTCGTTATTGGCAGAACGAGGATTCTGTACCGAACATCCGTTTTCTCGTGCGCGGTCTGAAGACGACTTGGCCCGGACAGACGACGCCCACGTTTTCCGAAAATGCGGCGGTGGTCCGCTACGACTACCGCAAGCGCGTGTTTGGCGATGAGGATGCGTCGTTGGATAGCACCGCGTTCACGTCGGCAGTAGCCGAATGCGCGCGGTCGGTCGAGTTTGCGGACGTGCTGTCGGTTTCTTGCGCCGTGTCGCAGTTGGGGAGTGAGCGCACTTTTTCACCCACGGGCACGGACGCGCAACGCACTTATGCGTCGGGCCATCTGCTGACGAACATAGAGATAAGTGCTACGGGGGCGGTGCATACCGCCCGGGTCAACGTGGAGGCGGCTACGCAGACCGCGAATACCGTCACGCTGACCCAACCTATCGGGAATTGGCTGCGGACGCATAGCGTTTCAGTAAAAATAACGCTGGCGAATGGCGGGGTGGTCTGGCTCCATCCCGATGACATAGACGGCGAGGGCCGTCCGACGAGTACGTTGCGGCGGGCGGACCTGTCGGGGCAGACCGACCCCACCTGGCACACGGGCTATGCCTCGTGGACGATCTCGGCGGCGGATCACCAAAAGATTATTCAGCAGATTGGTGGCACGGTCACGGTGGCGTTGGTGCCGCGCACGATCCAGTACCCGGTGTCGGGGATTGTGCAGTATAGTGATGACCCGCGGGCGGTGGAGGAGGAGTTAGACTTTGCGTGGCAGGGCGCGGTCGTCGAGCATGGCGACAAGGTCTATTACGAGCCGGGGCGCGCCTACACGTCGGGCGCACGGGTGCTCAGCGCGGATGATATTGTTCAGAGCAATCCGTTCTATGTCGCTCCCCCGGTGGAGGAGCGTATCAACGTGGTTGCCTGTAAGATCGAGCAGGCCGCCCAAGCGAACTATCAGCCCTACGACATCCAATTGACGAATAGCGATGCGCTGACCGATGATGGCAACGTGCGCCTAAAAAAGCGGCTGCCCGATGTCTCGTTGGTGTCTAATGCACACACCGCGCAACGCCTTACCGCGCTGGCCCTGCGCCACCTGCGCCTCTTTAGGGGCAGCACGTACGTCTTACGCCCCCGCGATAACCTGGCGCTTCTCACGGTGCGCCCCGGGGATTATGTCACCTTGACCGACCCACAGCAAGGGATCGCGGCCGAGCGGTTTAGGGTGGTCAGGACGAATGTAACGAAAGAGCTTACGCTTCAAGCCTATCTGCGCGAGGATCCCGATACGTTGTTTGGTGCCTCGACGGCGTTAGGCGAGATCGATACGACGCCGTTGCCCGAGCAGGCGACCGCACCCCCCACGATCACCACGAAGGACCTGTTGCATGACCGCGTGACGGTTAACATAACCAACGCCGTCTTTCCGCAGGTCTCGTTGGAGTGGGGGACGCTTACCGCGGCACCGTTGCCCGGCGCGGTCGAGACCTATACGCGCTTAGGGCGGCGCGAGAGCGTTGACGTGGGCGACGACATCCTTCTGGACAGCCTACCCGCTGAGACGAAGATACGCATCAGGGCCGCGTGGTGGCTGCCCACGGGGACGCTCGTGACCGGCTCCGTGCCGGCGAGCACGGTGGAGGTGACGACGCCCGCCGATACCGCGGGTGTCGTGTCTAAGCTAACGTGGAGCAATACCGAGCCGTTTAGTATTGGGGCCACGGAGGAAAGCAATGTCTTAGACCCGGTGGCTCCCGTGCTCCCCGAAGCGATGCAAGCCGATAGCGCGGCGATTGTGTATGCGGCGTTGAACGTCCCTACATGGCTTAGCGTCGATGTAAACACACGGGCTGTCACCGCCACGGATGTAGCGCCGACGGGGCCGGCGTCGTTCATCTGGCAGGCGACCAGCGGCAACGAGACCATTAGCCAAGTCATAGCCGTTGAGATTGCTATGCTGGGCGCCGAAGCGCAAGCAACGCTTACGTGGGCGTCGGGCGGCGACACGATGATAGGGGTTACGCCCAGCACCCAAACGCTTAACCCCACGACGCCCACGTTGCCGCAAGCCATCAAGACCGGCGGCGGCACGATCACCTACGAGACCAGCGGCGTTCCTTCGTATCTGAGTGTCAATACGACTACCCGGCAGGTCACGGCGAATGCCAACGCGCCCAGTGTCAGCACGTTTGCTTCGTTTGTGTGGATCGCTAAGAGCGGCGAAGAGGCGATCTGTCAAACGATTAGTCTGTCTATTGCGGCAACTACCAGTGTGCCGCCAGACTTTACCCTTACTGAGTTAGGGACGTATTCGGGCAGTGGCATGTCGTCGTTTACCATCCCGTCCACCGGGTGGTTATGGATTCAGTTTGCTCCAACAGCACGTAAGAAAGGTTCGCAACGTTGGGCAAGGGCCGCAGAAGTGCGAGCGAATGGGTTTAGAACAGATGCTATTAGTTCTTTCCGGCAACGAATAGAAGGTAGTTTTTCAGTTAATAATGAGGGGAAAATTATAAGTGGAACGGCTTGTCGTATTCATACATTGGCGTTGCCCGCTACAAGCGGGGGAAGTGCAATCACTCGTATTGGAGGAGTTTCTCTTTCGGTTCCTTATGATGGTATTCTAAATACTGATATTACCATACCAGCAAATTCCAACATATTATTACAGGCTCGTCGTCCTACTAATCCTCAAGACAATGAATATGCGTTTAGTTATAATGCGACCATTAACTTGAACGGCGGGGATCAGACTTTTTCCTTTTATCGTAATAGTAGTTCTGGTAAATTAAGCCTAAGTAGTTTTTATGGGGATGGACAAGTTACGGTTGAAGTGTATTCAGTTGACTTGAAACTAACGTCGGGGGTAAATGCGTTTGAAACTCTAAGTTCAAAAACGATACCAGCCGATGGATGGGTGGTCGCACCTGTTGCAGTAAATCGTGCCGGTGAAGGTAAACTGCTGGATGTTTCACAACTTCGAGCATTACCAGTAAGACAATCAAGTGAAACAAATATAGGGACCGCAACCGATTCAGTCGGTTGGTATGGAAGAGACAGTTCATATAATCTCCTCAATTTTTTACTTAGCGGCCATATTATTACTGATAATCTAATACGGCTTACCACTTCTCCCGTAATTATAACCGGCACGGTTCCTGCTGCCGAGCTCACCTTCCAAGCGGGCGGCACCCGTCGTATTGATATTGTTGAGGGCAGCCGTGTGTTAGACCCGGTAACGCCCACGTTACCTCAAGCATCCTCTACGACCAGCGGCGCGTCTATCGTCTATACAGCGGTCGATGTTCCAAGCTGGCTCAGTGTGGACCTTACCACTCGCATTGTAACGGCTATCGCGGATGCGCCCGAAGGGCCGGAGTCGTTTGTATGGATCGCCACGAGCGGCGACGAGGCGATATGCTTGCCTATCTATGTTGCTATTGACGATGTGACCGTTGCCCCGGCCGCGACGCTTACATGGGCTACGGCGGGCGCGCGGCGTTTTCGTGCTGAGGCGGGGCGGCCCGTCACAGCACCGCTCTCGCCGGTGTTGCCCGTGGCGGTCTCCACCGTGGATATGGCCGCTATTGCATATAGCACGATGGAGCTCCCTACGTGGTTAGACGTGGACTTAATGACGGGTGCTGTTACCATCAATGCCCCTGCTCCCTCGACAGAGCAAGTGGTGTCGTTCACGTGGATAGCGACCAGCGGCAACGAGAGCATAAGCCTACCTATTGAAGTGGATGTTACCACGGGGGGCGGCGATGTGCGCTATGACTCCTCCAGCGAAACATCCCTTGAGTATTGGAGTGGCACGGCTTGGCAGAACGTGCCCGTGCGCGACCCACGGGCTGGCGACATACGCTATGCGCGTACTAGCCCGTCCAAGTTGGAACGCTATACGGCGATGGCCGAATGGGAGGATGTGGCAGTTACTGAGTTGCCCGTGGCGGCGAATGACGTACGCTACGATAACACGTCGCCGTCCAATCTTGAATACTACGATGGAGATAGTTGGGAGGATGTGGCGGTCCCGGCGGTGGAGACGTTTGACCTACATGATGATGTGAGTACGGTCGCGGCGGCGTTGGCCGATGAGGATCGGATGCTGATTAGCGATGAGTCAGAAAGCGGCGACCCGAACCGCTATGTCACGTTGGCAAGCCTCAAGCCGTTCTTCGCGTTTGACCTGCATGATGACGTTACTACGCAACTAACAACGCTGAACAACAGCGACCGGATGTTAATCAGCGACGAATCAGTTAGTGGCGATCCGAACCGCTACGTCACGCTGGCAACCCTCAAGACGTTTGTGGCGGACCCGTTTGACCTGCATGATGATGTGAGTACGGTGGCGGCGGCGTTGGCCGATGAGGATCGGATGCTGATTAGCGATGAGTCGGAAAGCGGCGACCCGAACCGCTATGTCACGTTGGCAAGCCTCAAGACATTCTTCACGGCGGGGTTAAGTAGTGGCGGCGGCAATTTTGATTTGCACGATGATGTTACCACGGTCATTCAGGCCCTGCACAATGATGATAGGATGTTGATTAGCGATGAGTCGCTCGTGGGCGACCCGAACCGCTATGTCGCGTTAGGCGCCCTCAAGTTATTCTTCTCGTTTGACCTGCATGATGACGTTACTACGCAACTAACCACCTTGCACAACGACGACCGCATGGTTGTAAGCGATGAGTCGGCCAGCCGCGACCCGAACCGCTACGTCACCCTCAGCACCCTCAAGACGTTCATAACGGCGGGGCTAAAGAATTTTGACCTGCATGATGACGTTACCACGGTCATTCCGTCCCTGCATAACGACGATAGGATGTTGGTTAGCGACGAGGGGGCGTCGGGCGACCCGAACCGCTACGTCACCCTCAGCACCCTCAAGACGTTCTTCACAGCGGGCCTAAGCAGTGGCGGCGGTTCGTTTGACTTGCATGACGATGTAACCACGGCTATCTCATCCTTACATGCTGAGGATCGGATGCTTATTAGTGACGAGTCCGTATCAGGTGACCCCAACCGCTATGTGGCGGTTGGTTCTCTCGCGAGTTACTTGCTTTTTCGAACACAAGGCAATGCCTTCTATAGCAGTAGGTCCCGCAGGCTCCAGTATGTCAACAACACAGGTCAGTGGGCGAACGTTCCGGGGTTCCATCTCAACATCGATGTACCCACCCAGTTGGTCGGCTCGGGCTTAGACCCGCTCGACAAGTTCGTGGTGGCCGACGTGTCGGCGGCCAACCAGCCCAATCGCTTTATCACCTTGCAGGCCCTTGATAATCGGTACGCCTTTGACCTGCATGACGACGTTACGACGCAACTAACCACCTTACACAACGACGACCGCATGGTGGTGAGCGACGAGTCGGCCAGCGGCGACCCTACCCGGTATGTTACGCTGGCAACGCTCAAGGCGTTCATTGGCACGGGTAGCACACCCACCGCCGACCCGTTCGACCTGCACGATGACGTCACCACCGAGCTAACGACCCTGCACGATGATGACCGCATGGTCGTCAGCGATGAGAGCACCAGCGGCGACCCCAACCGCTTCGTCAAGCTAAGCACCCTCAAGACGTTTGTGCAGCCGTCCACGGCCGCCGCCAATAACCTGACGTGGGCGTATGAGCTACCGAACGCCTCGGGCATCCCCGCGCAGACCTTCTATCCCATCAAGAAAGGGACGCGCAACTTTGTGGTGTTCAATGAGGGGACACGCGGAACGCAACGACAGACCGCTAATGCGGACTTCTCGTATGCCAGCACGGTGGCGGGGCGTACGATCACCTACACGCTACGCTTTGCGTACACGACGGGCTGCCCGGTGCAAATAGCCCGCAGTGTCACCTTAGCGCGCAACGTCTTTCAGTTGTCGGCCAACGCACAAAGCACCGCCGACCTATACCCCCGGCCGGCGGTGCTGATCGCGTCGGACGGCACAGAAACAATCTATATGCCGCTCACGTTCCAAGTGGTCGATTAGCGCCCCGGATGCCCCGTGTCGCGCTGGGGGACGCCCACTGGCGTCATAGCATAGCAACGCCCCTGTGCCGCTCAGAAGGCGATACAGGGGCGTTGGGGTGAGGGTTCAATCCGATAGCCGCCGCAGGGCACGCGCCAGCACGTCTTGTTCCAATTTCAATCCACTCTCCAAAATTTGGAGAGAAATACTACTCAATCCACTCCCAACTCACCCCGCGGGAGACACAGGATCCTACGCTACTACGCTACGGCGTCTTGCGCTCGGGCAACGCCCAAAGCACTTTTCGGTACATCACCAGCCCTTCGTTGATCACCAGCTCGCCGCCGTGCGCGTTCTGCATACGGACGCCCTCATGGGACGCATCGCTCTTGGCATCGTCCTGCGCTTGCTCCATCGCTTCATGTTGCTCGTTCATCTTCACTTCCTCCGTTGGGTTTGTTGGTTGGTTATTAGGTTGTCGATCGCTGCTACTTGATTATCCGCTCCACAACATCGCCGCTTCGGGCGTCGTCAAAGCCCGATTGGTATATGACATCGCAACTGGAATCGGGGTCCCGTCGATAGGGCACCGCCCCCCCCGCCCCGTGGCTGATACGCGCAAACCACGTCCGCCCTTTCTTCCCGCGGTGAACATGGTCTTTCGGGAGATCACCAGGGCGCAACGAGCCCGTTTGGCGTATTGCTTGAAAAAACGACCGGCCATGCCGTCGTAATGTTGCACCCACACGTGCGGATTATTCATACTGGCTGCCATTAGCCCGTAGCGTCGGGCCGCCTCAAGTTGCTGTGTCAGCCGTTTGTTGTTCCTCGCGTAGCGTTTCGTTCTCCTTCGAGCTCTAACCGCATGTGCCGCCCCCTTGGCTTGGGCGAGCTTATCCTCGAGGGACTGAATAGCCTCACCAACCCGTGCGGTGTGCTGATCGAGCATTCGTTTGAGTGGTTTGTTCATCTACTCCTCCTTCGTTAAAATTTCAGCGACTTGCCGCTCCACATCCAGTATTGTAATGCACGCTCCAATGATGTTCAACTCGATAGTACCCATCGCCCAACGCAGTTGGGTGCGCGCCAGACGTCCCTCGTTGCTGTCTGGTTCGTATTTCGCAACCTCACACAAGGGAGCCAATATATCCGCCGCGAGGCGTTTGTGTGGGTCATAGGCGGCCTTGTCGTAGGCCCCAGACTTCAGCTTCCCGCGCCTCGTGATGATGCGCGGCCGACGGGGAGGTCCCGCCGGCCGCGTAAGCTCCAACGCCTTGATCCGATAGCTGACCGTCGTACGGTTTGAACAAACCCGCTCCGCGATCTCAGCGTGGGTGTAGCCACGTTCATACAACGCCCGTATCTGGTCATCATGCTCGCCGCGGGACACGGGGCTGCGGGACCGACCGCGCGTAGGCTTACTCATCGGTTTCAATCCACTCCCGACTCAGCCCGCGGGAGATACAGGCTACTACGCTACGGCGCTCGGTCATGCTAGGTCTCCTTTTTCCGGTGGGGGCAGGTCGTCATACGCCGCACGGATCGCCTTCCGCGCCGCCTTGAGATTGGGCCAGACGACGCCCGCTAAGCGGTCGCCCACCGACTGAGCGCCCCACCCAATATCATAACACGCGGTAATGCCCAGCGTGTTGCCTTGGGTCGCCTTGCGCGGCGTTGCATCGGGGAACCCGTCCCGCGTGCTCAAGACGAAGTGCGTCACAAACCCCTCGCGATTGGTACGCACCACCCGGGCGAGCGTAAACCCCCAGACCACCTCCGCCTCGTCCCACCAGACCCGAGCCACCGCAATGACCTGCCCCTTACGCATAGGCGCGAACGGTTGTTCGGTCTTAGTCTTCATCTTCGTCATCCTCCTCCTCGCCGGCCCAGTAGTTCGTAGCCTGGTAGGTGGGGCGGCCCTCCGCCGCCTCGCGTTTCTGCTCCTCATCTAATAGCCGATTTCGGAAACTCTCGCGGACCGTGGGCGGCAGATCGTCGATAGGCGCATCGCGCCGCACCCACACCTGCTCGTGGAGGGTCGTCTCCCAAACGAGCATATAATGTTCCGGTTCGTCCGGCCTGAGAGGGAACAAATGCGGGTTACTGCCCAGATCGATCTTCACGGCCACCCGATCCAACTGGGCTTTCACGCGGTCATACTCCAACTCCAACTCGTTGCGCCGACACAAAAAGGGTAACGCCGCACGGCGCGGCTCCATGTCCCGACGGGTGCGGATCCCCTCCGACGCCTCCGCCAACTGCGCACGGGCTTCGAGCAACCGTTCCCGTACCGGAGCCAGCTCCGCCTCGTGCTCCGCTTGTTCCTGCTTCAAATCCTCCAACTGCTTTTCATCCAACAACATGATTCCTCTCCTTCGGTTAGTGGGCGCGGCCCGGTGACCTTTAGACCGCGACGCGGATAATCCGGCTCCTTTAGAGAGACGAAACGCCGCGCTGATTGGGAACGGTTCCCACACCAAGCCGCGCCCTGTTTTTACTGCCAAAAGCCCCCGAACGCCACCAGAGCCAGCACCGCCAACGACGCGCCCGCCGCAAAGGACAGACACGTCCACATCATCCAACGCACCCGGGCGCTTTCTACGTCCCGTTCGGCCTGTCGCTTGATACGGTCGCGGTCGTCCTGGAGACGCCCCCAATTCGTAACAGACCACTGATAATTTTCCACCGCTTGGGCTATTTTGGCGCTCAGCGTATCGACAGCCTTCCACTCATCGCACAACCCCGCCTCTACGAGAGCCTGCACCGCCTCCCGCTGGGACTTTTCGAAGTGGTCGTTGCGCTCTTTCTCCCGCGCTTTCAAGGCGTCTATATGGGCCTCCAGCGCTTTGACATCCTCGCGCACCCTGTGGAACCGGTCTCTGGCTTGGTTGACACCCGCCTGCAGCGGCATCGTATCACGGTCGCACAACCCCGCCTCAACGAGAGTCGCCAGCGCCTCCCGCCGCAACGCCGTTTGCGCTTCCACCGTATTATGATGCACCTCCTCCATCTCGCGTATCCGATCCCTAAGGGTTGCCACATCCTCCTGCAACGCATCGCGCTCCGCCCGGAGGGTGAGCACGGTCTCCTGCATCCCATCGCGCTCCGAAGCGCACTCCGCAAGCGACCGCTTGTACCCGTCGCGATCCGCCTCCAACTTCGCATACGAATTCGAAATAGCCTGGAGCCGACGTTTGTAATCGACCAGATCCGCGACGGCAATACGACAATGGTCTGCCAGCAGGAGGGCCTCGCGCCCATGCCCCACGGGGGGCACCGCGCGCCACAAAACCTCTTTGGCCGACTCTACGTCCGCCACCAGCGCCGCTACATCCGCCACCGGAGGGTCGTCCGCCACCGACCGCGCCAACGCCTGACGAATAGCCGCCGTGATGCTGCCGAGCTTCCAACGAGCACGCAAGGTCGCCCCATCCGCCGCCCCCCCCGCGCCTATGTCATACCGATGTTGCTTTCGTTTTTTTTGGGCCATGATAGCCTCCCTTGAGTGCGGTGTGGCCAGCCGCTTGGCTGGCCACACGGGAACACAAGCCAATTTCAATCCACTCCCAACTCACCCCGTGAGAGATGCAGGGTACAACACTAGTACGGCAGATCGTCCTTTTTCTTGTCGATCTCCTTCTTCAAGGCCGCGACGAACTGGTCCGCGCTCTCCCGCAAGATCGGGTCCGCCTTTGACACGTCGATAAGGTTTGTCACCTGCGCGAACTCCAACTCATCGACCGTCAGAGCACCCGAACTCGCATTGCTTCTCGCACCAATTCGCCAGATTGCGCTGCTCCTCCGACGTCAAGTACTCAGCCGACTGAGTCTGCTGAGAGGCCGGCTGGGGTGCCGGCGGCGTCGCCGGCGGCGTCGCCGGCTGCGGCTCGGCCTCCGGCACCGCATCCACCAACGCCTCCTCATCATGCTCCGAGCCGGGCACAAACTGAACCGTGTAGTAATTCCATTTGGCCCCCGTGGTACGCTGGGACTCGCGCTTCTCGACAAACGTGATCCGATACTTGCGCCCACGCACGGGCTGCGACGCCTTGAACGGCTCCAAAATTTGCTTTTTCGAGAGATCCAACCGCGTCACCAAGCCCGTGCTGCTATTGAACAGATCCAGGAACCCACACGGGGTTACCTTGTCATACATCGTCTCGCCGGCCTCGTAATCAAAATCAGCCAGCCGCCCCTCAATAAAATCGCCAGGCTCCTTCAGCTTGGCCCATTTGTATTCGGCGGTCTGCCACTGCTCCTGCTCTTGCATAATGCTTCTCCTTTTGCGTTTTGCGCTTTGCGCTTTGCGTTTTGCGTTGCGCTGGTCCCACACCCAACATCCCGGCCTATCCGAGCGTTTGAGTAGGTACGTTTTATGACTACCAGAATATACGTAAAAAAAAGAAACCAAAACACTTTTTTTTTACGTTTTGCAATTAAAAATCAAAGGAGGCTTGTAATCCGACATCCCGGCTGCCCGGTGGGCGAATCAACACCTCGTTTGATTTTCTATTATGATTCATACTATACATCCAATGTAAGATGTCTATAGTGCAATCGGCATACAGTTCGCGTACCAACGGGCAGTCATTATAAGACAGCACCCAATCGCCGCGGTGGCGCAACAGGGATGCCAAGCCGCGATGATCAAATTGTTTGTGGAGTGTGCCGTTCATGCCGTAATAATTTTCTCGGCCCACCTCGGCATAGGGCGGGTCAAGATATAGAAAATCGTTGGGGTGGTTGGGGATGCTTTCCGAAAAACACCCCAACCGCACACTCAACCGTTTTTCTGCAAACTGCTCCAGTTTCTTGGTTGCCGCGCATACCGAAGAAGCCCTTTTGGTAGCCCGACTGCCGTAATTGAACATCACGCCGCCAAACGAATGCCGGTTGAGCACCCAAAACATCACCGCCGCCGAAAACGGATCAATATCCTCCCAAGCGGGAGTAATGCGTTCCAACAGCTTAAAATGGGGCCGGCTGAGTACGTACCCCCATTGCGCCCGAATAACCTGCGCCATCTCGGATGCACGGCACAGCGCCTGTTGCCAGAAATTCACGAGCGGGTCAAAAATGTCGTAACCAATCACGTCCTGCCCCCGCGCCGCCAGCGCCAACTCCAACGAGGCCCCGCCGATAAACGGACTGACCACCCGACGACCCAGCGGGATGTACGGCAACAACACATCTAATGCGCGGCTCTTACCCCCGGCATAGAGAAGGGGCGACCGAGCATGCATTAGCGTTTGCGGATACAGCGATACCGATTGTGGGCCGCCGCGGCCTCCTCCAAGCCGGGCAAATCCAACCCCCCCATGTCAATCATCATCGCGATAAGCGGCGACATTTTGACATTCAGTTCGGAGCACCGCGCCATCAACTTCTCCAATTGCGCCGGACCCAACGCCGTCGTGATATGTTTCTTTTCCATGGTTACTTCCCCTCAAAAGTTTAAATGGGTTTGTTTCTCGCGCCGCACCGCCGCGGCTTCCAAAAACGCTACGATCTCCGCATGCCCCTGCGCCGCCGCACAATCCCGCGCCGTGTCGCCCCAGCGATCCACGATGGTTAGGTCCGCATCCCACGCCACCAACAGTTTGACCCCCTCCAGGTGGCCGAACTCCGCCGCCGCATGTAACGCCGTCTGCCCGCCGTTATCCAAAATGTTCACATCCCGCCCGCCCTCCAACTCCTCCTGCATCACGTCCAACGCGCCGAACTGAGATGCACCGACAAAACCCAACTCCTCGATAC
>CBDETK010000003.1:0-17507 GCA_965242865.1 Candidatus Latescibacterota bacterium | reverse complement strand
AATCATTTAACTCGTTGAAATATAAGCATAATTCAAGGTCTGTCAGCGTGGACGCCTGTCTCGGTCGGAGAGACTTGACATTCCCCTCTTTTTTCTGGTATAAGCCGCCACCTAGTGCGAGGGACGCCTTAGTTGGTCGGAAAATTGCTACTAGATCAGTAAGTTGCAGTGTGTTCCTCATGCGTTCCATGTAAGGTATGAATTATCCGGGTCTACGTGTTCCTATGAGATTCCGAGTTCTCATCGCATTTATATTCACGGTGTTGGCCTATGCGGCCCAAGCCGCCGGCCATTTCGGTCCGCTCCACGACGCCGTTATCCGTGGGAATGTCGAGGAGGTTGCTGCTCTGCTGAAGGCAGGTGCCGATCCCAACTTGCCGACTGTCGATGCCTTGACCCCTCTGCTCTTGGCTGCCTTCGAAGGCGACCCCGCTAATATCACAGCGCTGTTGGAGGCTGGTGCTGATTTAGCTGTCCAGAGCACTGACGGATTCAGTCCCCTGCACTTGGCCGCATTTCAAGGTGGTTCCGAGGCAGTTGGTGTTTTGCTGGAGGCTGATGCTGGCTTAGTAGATATTCCGGATGACAACCTGATTACCCCACTGTATATCGCCACTCTTCAAGATGCTCCTGATGTTGTCGACGCGCTGCTGCGTGGCGGTGCTGATCCGAATGCGCGGGACATCGACGGTTTCGCCCCTCTGCATATGGCTGTTCTGGGTTTTCCAGAGACTATAAATGCCTTGTTGAAGGCTAACGCTGATCCGAATATCCAGAGTGTCGACGGGTATACTCCCCTGGTCATCGCTATTCTCGAAGACCATATCGAGGCCGTTGATATTTTGTTAAAGGCTGGTGCCGATCCCAATGCGAAGGACACTGCATGCAATCCTCTGTATATCGCCACTGCTCTGGATCGTCCTCGGATTGTTTCCAGTCTGCTCTCTTATGGTGCTGATCCGAATGCGCTGACCGAAGGTGGATGTACCCCTCTGCACAAAGCTTCCACTCAGGGCTATTCCGAGGTTGTCGATGAGCTGCTTGCAGGTGGTGCCGACCCGAATGTGCAGATCAACAACGGGTCTACCCCGTTGCATCAGGCAGCGGCTCATGGATACTCCGAGATTGCCATCGCTTTGATTATCGCTGGCGCCGACCCGAGTGTGCAGGACGAGGAGGGGTTGACTCCGATCCAGCGGGCCAAGGATCAAGGTCACTCTGAGACTGTTATCGCCCTAGCCACGATGGGCGCTGATTTGGAAGTTATTGATTCGGATATGTGGGGTGATTATGGATTCACCGCGCTCCACCAAGCCGCCTTCAACGGCGACCTCACGACTGTTGACAAACTACTCGCTTTTGGATCTGACCCTGTATCTTTCCAACGCTATGCCGATCTCCTTCATCCTACGAAGGTTCGTGATGCTGAACCCCCATCCGACTTCTCCAAAAAGTACGGACTTGTCGATACCTTGGAATCTGCCGTTGCCATAAAAACTCGTGTTCCTCAGTTGTCCTCTTCAGAAACCACTTCCCTCCGTTATCCTGACCCGCACCCTTCATATACCACTAATGAGGTTGTTCACGTTCCTCGCCTTCACCGTCGCCTCAATCCCAATGCTCCCGATAGCAATGGATTAACCCCTTTGCATTGGGCCTCGATTAGGGGCAACAACGAGGTTGTCAAACGTCTTCTTGACAATGGCGGAAATCCGGATTTGCAGAACAATTTTGGCTATTCCCCTTTACACTTGGCAGTTGAGAATGACCACAAAGACACTGTGGATCTCTTGCTCAAGGCTGGCGCGAATTTCAATTTACAGACCAGGACCCGCACCCCCCTACACTTGGCCGCTACTCGAGGCTATGTCGAGATTGTACGTATACTGCTCAAATTCGGGGCAGATCCGAATTCACAAGATAAGTTTGACCATTCTCCTCTGCATCAAGCTGCCTCTCAAAGTCATCTTGAGATCGGTGAGATTTTGTTGGAGGCTGGTAGCCGATTGGATGCGCGTAACATCTTTGGAAAGACTCCCTTGCATCGTGCAGCTCAACGAGATCGCCCTGCTTTCGTTGTTCTCCTGCATAAATGGGGTGCTGATGTGAATCAGCGCGACAACCGGGGCGATACTGCCCTGCATGAGGCCGTTAGAAAGGCTAATTCCAAGGTCGTTTGCTCCCTACTGGAGATTGATGCAGACGTCAATCTTCAGAACGAAAATGGACTCACCGCACTGCATGCGGCCGCTTACACTGGTGATGTCATGATTATTAGAATTTTGTTGAGCGCTGGTGCAGTTTCGATGGAGGATGGACAAGGAAAATTGCCTCTACATTACGCCAGTATCCAAGATGAGCCCGAGGTAGTTTCTCTTCTCACTCATGCACCGGACACTCCCGGCGAGTGTCCAAAATGCTGTTGAAGTAGTTTGATGCGTGGTCACTTCTTCACCTGTCCACTGCTGGGCACGCCTTATCGAACGCTCCCTCCCCCATGGCCATGTCGAAGCGGTGCTGGCCATGACCCGGCGTTTGGGGCTGGACCGGCTCATCGCCCCGAAGCGCTTGGCGTAGCGCGACCGGGTCCTGGCCATGGTCGTGGGACGGCTGCTCCACCCCGGCTCGAAGCTCGCCACCACCCGGCGGTGGCATACCACCACGCTGGCCCAGGAGTTCGACTTGGGCGACGACGAGGACGACCTTGAACGCATCGCGCGCGAGGCCGCCCGGCGCACCCGCGACCCCGTCGCCCCGGCCAAGCCCACCGCTCACGCCCGGCACAAGAAAGCATCCCGGCATGCCCCTGCCCTGACAATCGCGCGAGCGTCCGTTACCATCCATCCCTCGTTCCTCCCGGTGTCCACGTCATGAAAAAGCCGCTGCTTGCGCTGGCGCTCGCCGCATTATCCTACGGAGGCGGTGCGACGGCGAACGACTTCCCGACCCAGGCCCGCGTCGAGTTCGTGCTTGCCTGCATGGGCGAGCACGGGGGCCAGAGCTACGACACCCTCTACCCGTGCATCTGCACGATCGACAGGATCGCGTCCCGGATGGCGTACCGGGACTACACCGCGGCCGAGACCCTGAGCTTTCTCTACGGCACCCCGGGGGAGAGGGGGGGCATGTTCCGCGACGCGGCCCCGCAGTCGAGGAAGCGCATCGAGGCGTTTCGCGCCTTGCGCAAGGAGGCCGAGGCGGCGTGCTTCGTCTCCCGGGTCGCCGGGGCTGCGGGGCACAATGAGGACTCGGGCGCCGGACTGCCGGCATGAGGCAGGGCAATCGCTTCAGGGGTTGATTTTGGCGAGTGTTTCGACTCCAATTCTCTCCATCGCCGGAGTATGTCCGGATCATGCCGGACCACGTGCTGACCTTCAACCCAGCGAACAATCTCGAAAATCGCGGTCGGCTATGCTTGGTCAACACATCGGACATCGATACGGAAGTGGTCATCACCACCGGGCTGGACGGCCAGGGAGCGAGACGCCCCCGAGGGCGAGGTGCATCTCACCCTGCCGGTCGATGAGGCGCGCACCCTCAGCGCGCAGGCACTGGAGCCGGGCGGGGACGAGTTCGGGGGCCGCGGACAATGGATGACGGTCGCAGGCGGAGCCGGCGCCGGCACGTTCAGCGTCGTATCCGGTATCGATCCAGAAGAGGAGAAGTGGAGATGAAAGAGACGGTCCAAAGAGCGGCGGCGGCCACCGGGGCCATCCCCGTCAAGCTGAACGCAAGCGGTATCCTGGCGCTCGTCCTTGGTGCCATGATGTTCGTGACCACCCATGCAAGTGCCAGCAATCATCTCTGCGATCGTGCTTCGAAAAGGTGCGATACCCAGAGTAGAATTTCCGACAGTGAGTGTCGAGATATCGCCAATAGCTACGTATGCGTACCCGAAGCGGATGGTGATGGGAGGAAAGCACTGGATGGATACGAATATCTCAAACGGAGGACCAGATGAAATCCAGGCGAGTGACGTACAACCATGAATGCTGTCAGATCCGATATGCGAAATCATATCTCCCGATCCCCATCGAAATGGGTGATCTGGCGATCCGTTGCCTTGTTCCATCTCAAGAAGTCACATAGCCATACTTCTGTCGATGAGAACATACAATCGACAGGATAGCCTGATCTTCATATACGTAAGGGAAAGGTGGTCAGGAGGATAAACCTTGAATAGGAAAGATTTGGATCGATTGAGCCGTCTGCGCGAATCCGCGAATGACAGTGCACGCAGCTTTCGCACGGTGTACGTCTCTTACCTCGTCATCGTGCTTTACATCCTCTCTATCGTGATGTTCAGGGAGAAGGAGGAGTTGTTTCGTAATGGTAGTTTACAAATAGCTATTGTCAATTTTAGTGTACCAATTAGATCGTTCTTCATCGTCTCACCGTTGATTCTTCTGGCCCTGCACTTCAATCTACTTATTCAAGCAAAATTTCTCTCGTACAAAGTGCATCGGTATGCATTGGCGATTTCGGAGATTTATTCGCACCGATTGCCGTCGTCGTCAAACGACGAGGAGAGGGACGGCGAGGAGAGGGACGGCGAGGAGAGGGACGGCGAGGAGAGGGACGGCGAGGAGAGGGACGGCGAGAAGAAGGACGGCGAGAAGAAGGAGATGCGTAATCTTCTGTTTCCCGCACCGCTCGCCCATATGATTGCAGAAGGAGACTCTGACTGTACATGGCAGAATCTATTCTTGGTTATAATCCCTATTATTATAATACCACTCGTCATCTTAGTTGTCACTGGAGTACGATTTCTAGAGTATCAATCGGGACGCATCACGATTTTGCAATTTATACTCGTGGTGGCAGATGTCGGTATCCTGTGGTGGCTATGGCCTGGAATCGTTGCACCAAAAAAGACACGGATACAGTGGGTTCGGAATCAGAGGAGACGGTCGTTTGAGAACCTACGACGAACAATTGAAAGTGTGATAATAATCGCAATATCAATATCGGGATTAGCTTACATTTTATATCATGCTTTCGACGGAAGTATGAATTTCAAGATCGTGAATTGGTACAGGAGAGACCTCCACCTGAAATTTTATCAGCCTATCTTGACACCTGCGGCGAGAATCGATGTGACGAAGAAGCAATCGATCCTGGCACACCTGTCTGGTGCAAATATGCCCGACCGCTTGATCTGAAAGATCGTGTTTTTAGGGACGCAGATTTATCCGGCGCAATATTGTGTGCAGTAGATTTTGAGCTCGCAATACTTAACGGTTCAGAGATGAGCAGAGCTAAACTTCACGGTGCAAATTTTCTCAACGCTGAACTTCACGATACAATCCTGGACGAGGCCGAACTTCATGGGGCAAACTTGGGCGGGGCCAAACTCCATGGCGCAAACTTGAACAGGGCCGAACTCCATGGCGCAAACTTGAACAGGGCCGAACTTCATGGCGCAAATCTGGACGAAGCCGAACTTCATGACGCAAATTTGGGCAGGGCCAAACTCCATGGCGCAAACTTGAACAGGGCCGAACTTCATGGCGCAGACTTGGTCGGGGCCGAACTTCATGGGGCAGACTTGGTCGGGGCCGAACTTCATGGGGCGGATTTAAGGGATGCTGACCTCAGAGGTGCAGATCTAAGAAAGGCCAAGCTTTATGGAGCGGATTTGACAAATGCCGATCTTGGTGGTGCGGATTTGAGAGGAGCTAAATTTTGTGGTACAGAATTGATCGGAACCAATTTCGATTATGCAGATCTGCGCACCATCGATTCTTGTGAGCCAGATCTTTCTGAATTACACACGCAGATAAGGAAAACTGTTGATGATATGGAGGTCTTCGAGAAAATACAGGATAGAATTGCAAATGCAAAGAATCATGAGACAATTGATCAACTCTCCATAAAACATAGATATTCTATTGATGATGATGATGCACACGGTTTCCCACATTCCGAAGAAGAATCAATCGGCGAAAGATATCGAGAGAAACTTGCAACTTACCTTGTCGATGAGTTGGCCTGTGAAGACGGATCAAGTGGCTACGTCGCCAAGGGAATTGCTCGTCGGGCTTTTGCAGATCGCTTGCTTGGTCCCCAGCTCGCGGAGAATCTGCTGAAAGCGAAGTGTCCTGCCGTGGCAAACATGTTGCCGGAACAGTTGCGTGCTGATCTGAAGAAAATCACTGGCGAATAAGGCTCGACGATCGGATGCGGCATCCCCGGCCTCCGAGCATCCCCGGCCGTGGCGCGCGCCTGCCTCTGCCAAGCCGCACCGGGCCTCATGGTCGCGAACGCGACGCTGACCGCCGTGTTCAGTGCCCTGCGCCCCGGGCCGGCACTGCGACGAAATCATCGGCCAAGACGCCATGGCACTCTACTACGGCGGGCTGCTGGAAGCCGCCGTGCAATGAAACGCAGGAGACCTCTTTCTCGCCTGGACCCCGCTCGACGACCTCGCGGGACAGGACGTGCTGACATGACAGGGTGCAGCGGCCGGCCTCGCGTTCGAGAGCGGGAGTGCTCGCTTCGAGACGTCGGCCGCTTCGCGCGCAGCCAACCGCCGGTCCAGTGACCGGTGACCAGTGACAGGAGAGCAAAACATGAACAGGAAGCGTTTGCCGTCGTGGCTTGTCGGCTTGGTGCTCGCAATTCCGCTCTTGGCGTCTCCGCCAGCGGCCAATGCGGACTATGCTACATGTATAGACGTCTGCGAACGCGATGGCGGATCAGAGGATGAATGTCACGACGATTGCTCCAGAGAATAGTGTTGCGAGCAGGTGACTCCTTCGAGGCTGTCCTCCCATCAACCGGCAGTGGCGGTCGAATCGCAATCAAGAGGTGGGCAGAGGCCCCGGATCAGATGGGCGGGTAGAGACGTAGTGCTGCGGATGGATGAAGGAAGTGGTTCCCGCCTTGCTGGCGGGACAGGTCGGCTTCGGGCTTTAGCCTGCTTCTCTCACCAGGGCACGGAAGCAATGCCTGCCTCCGGATCCTGACCGGGCGACATGGAGGGAACGAGCGCGGCAATGCCTGCCGCCGCGGGGGCAAGCGTTGCAAACACGAATAGCGGCGACATGCCGGGGTTCCGGCTTTGCGGCGGCAACCCGTCCTTGAATAGCCCGAAAGGGGAGTTCCGGATGAATGACGAGCGATTGCACCGACTGATTGAAGCAGTCAACGACACGGCCCGGAAGGCGCAGGCCACGATGCTCCTGTTCCTGGTGGTGGCGCTCTACCTGTTATGGATAGTGATCTCCTCTACCGATGAAAATCTTTTCCTCAACTTGATAGTGGGGCAGTTGGACATCGGACTTTCACTGAGGGATAGCTATATCATTGGGCCATTGATCCTGTTCTTTCTGCATATCTATTTCTTGTTCGTATTGCGAGAGCTCAGATTTAAAACATCAAGATTCGATTTAGTGTTGAAAGAGGAATGTCCTCGAACTCCCGGTTCCGGTATAACCAGACAGGAATTGCGAGATCGGCTTTCCGCCTCCATTTTCGTTCAAGCGATTCAGGAAAGTTCAAACTGCCAGGAAAGTTCAAACTGCCAGGAAAGTTCAAACTGGCTGTCAAGACTGTTGGCATTCCTGGTCATTGTGGCAATACCATTGGGGTTGCTGTTCGCTGTCGATCTTTCTTTTGTTCGTTATCAATCTGGTACGATTACCCTGATCCATGATACCTTGTTCTTAACGGATTTGATATTTGTTGCGTGGATCGTACTCAATAGTAAAAGGTGGGCAGAAAAGAGACTCATGGAGGATGGAGGCCCTCGGCCACGCGGAAATCCCAGACCCATTTCGTGGACGACGTTGTGGAAAACGTTACTGTTACTTGTTGTCCCCATCTTCATGGTGTCAATTGCACTATTCGCAGCCCGTCCTCCGGTATTCGATCACGAAACCGTAGAAGAAGATCGAAAGCAGATCTGGCGCGAATTCCCTGAGGCCGATGAAATATCGCAGTTACAGAAGATCATCGACGTAGTGCTCATGAGAAGAAATTTTCTCGATGCGGTACCCTGCGAATCATGGGGCATCGCCTGCCGTTATCTCGATGTCAGAAACAGGGAGCTGGTCAGAATGTCAGACCGGGAGCTGAAAGCTCGATCATCCGAGGAATCCAAAGACGAGAATGGAATCAACCGATTTTACAAGGATATAGTCGACCTGAGCTCGCGAAAATTTCTTTTCGCCAAATTGACATCCACTTGGATACATGGAGGGAACTTCGAAGAAACAGATTTACGGGGTGCGGAGATGCGAGGCATGCGATTGCAGAGTGCAAATTTCTCGAAAGCGAAACTGCAGGATGCAGATCTGAGAGGTGCGCGGTTGCAGAACGCCGACCTCGCAAGCGCAAGTATGCAGAATGCGAATCTTAATCTGGCTTCTCTTCAGGATGCAAAATTATCGAACACTCGGTTGCAAGAGGCGGATCTGAATCGGGCAAATCTACAACGCGCGAATATCATATCAACCAGGTTGCAAGGAGCGAATCTGACTCGGGCAGATCTACGAGGCGCGAATATTTTATCAGCCCGGTTGCAAGGAGCGAATCTGACTCGGGCAAAGCTGCAAAATGCGAAGCTTCTTCGCGCAGACTTGAGGGATGCGAATCTCGAAGGTGCGAATCTCGAAGGTGCGAATCTCGAAGATGCGAATCTCGAAGGTGCGAATCTCGAAGGTGCGAATCTCGAAGGTGCGAATCTTGAGTGTACGAAGCTTGAAGGTGCGAAGTTTGAAGGTGCGAAGTTTGAAGGTGCGAATCTTGAAGGTGCGAAGCTTTTAGGTGCGAAGCTTGGAGGTGCGAATCTTGAATGTGCGAATCAATAGCCCGCATTTCCCAGTGCGCCGTAATGGGACGGGCGCAACCGGAGCGCAACGTGGAGCGGGAGAAGCCCGGACGGGCCGGCCCCGAGGAAGCCTTCACCATCGAACGCTCCCTCCCCCATGGCCATGTCGAAGCGGTGCTGGCCATGACCCGGCGTTTGGGGCTGGACCGGCTCATCGCCCCGAAGCGCTCGCCCGAGCGTGATCGGGTCCTGGCCATGGTCGTGGGACGGCTGCTCCACCCCGGCTCGAAGCTCGCACCGCCCGGCGGTGGCATACCACCACGCTGGTCCAGGAGCTCGACTTGGGCGACGACGAGGACGACGAGGACGACCCGGACGCATCGCGCGCGAGGCCGCCCGGCGCACCCGCACGCCGCTCGACGCGGCACGGCCCGGGCACGCGGCACGGCCCGGGCACGCGGCACGGCCCGGGCACGCGGCACGGCCCGGGCACGAGGCACGGCCCGGGCACGAGGCACGGCCCGGGCACGAGGCACGGCCCGGGCACGCGGCACGGCCCGGGCACGCGGCACGGCCCGGGCACGCGGCACGGCCCGGGCACGAGGCGGGCCGGGTCATCGCACGGCACGAGCCTGCCCCCGAGTCCCATCGGGGGATGGCCAAGCACTTCCGGTGGACGGTCCACGACGGGCGCCTGGTCCATGAACGGGACCACGCGCGGACCGACGCCGGGGCGCGCCTCGATGTCCATGAACGGGACCACCCGCGGACCGACGCCGAGGCGCGCCTCGATGTCCATGAACGGGACCACGCGCGGATCGACGCCGAGGCGCGCCTCGATGTCCATGAACGGGACCACGCGCGGATCGACGCCGAGGCGCGCCTCGATGTCCATGAACGGGACCACGCGCGGACCGACGCCGAGGCGCGCCTCGACGGCATCTACGTGCTGCGCACCAGCGAGCCCATACGTGCTTCGCACCGGCGAGCCCGTACGTGCTTCGCACCGGCGAGCCCATACGTGCTGCGCACCGGCGAGCCCATACGTGCTGCGCACCGGCGAGCCCGTACGTGCTGCGCACCGGCGAGCCCGTACGTGCTTCGCACCGGCGAGCCCGTACGTGCTGCGCACCGGCGAGCCCGTACGTGCTTCGCACCAGCGAGCCCGCCGGGCGGCTCTCCCCCGAAGACACGGTGCGCACCTGCAAGGGGCTGGCCGACGCCGAACGCTGGTTCCGCACGCTGAAGGGGCTCGACGTCCGGGTGCGTCCCATCCGCCACCGCGAGGAGCGCCGGGTCGGGGCGCATCGGCTCGTGTGCCCTCCCAGGGCGAGCAGCACACCATCGCGACCTTCAACATGAGGAGCGCCGGGTCGGGGCGCATCGGCTCGTGTGCCTGCTGGCCGGCTGCCTGGAATGGCGCCTGCGCCGCGCCTGGGCGCCACCGTGGGCGTCGAGGTGGGGACGGTGGCGCACCGATGGCATCTGCGCCGCGCCTGGGCGCCACCGTGGGCGTCGAGGTGGGGACGGTGGCGCACCGATGGCATCTGCGCCGCGCCTGGGCGCCACCGTGGGCGTCGAGGTGGGGACGGTGGCGCACCGATGGCATCTGCGCCGCGCCTGGGCGCCGCTGCGGGCGTCGGGGTGGGGACGGTGGCGCACCGAATGGCGCCTGCGCCGCGCCTGGGCGCCACCGCGGGCGTCGGGGTGGGGACGGTGGCGCACCGATGGCGCCTGCGCCGCGCCTGGGCGCCGCTGCGGTTCGACGACGGGACCCTGGCCGACGCCCGGCGCACCCGCGACCCCGTCGCCGCGGCCCAACCCACCGCTCGCGCCCGGCACGGGAAAGCATCCCGGCGCAGCGACGACGGAGCGCCCCTTCACGGCCTCGACACCCTGCTCGGCGAGCTCGCGGCCCGCTGCCGCAACACCTGCCGGGTTCCGGCCGGCCCCTCGGCCCCGGCCCTGTCCGTGCCCACCGAGCCGGCGCCGACCCGGCGCCGCGCCGCACGCCTCATCGAATCGTTCCCGGTACCGGGAACCTCCGAGAGCTGAAAAATCCGAATCCGGATAACCAGTCGAGCCTTGCCCGACCCGGGGAGCCCGGATTGGGGCTGCCCCGCCCCGGGTACGCCGGCGTCCCGCCGGCACGGGAAGACCCGGGGAGCCCGGATTGGGGGCCGCCCCGCCCCGGGTACGCCGGCGTCCCGCCGGTACGGGAAGACTCCGGGGAGCTTCGGATTGGGGCCGCCCCGCCCCGGGTACGCCGGCGTCCCGCCGGTACGGGAAGACCCGGGGAGCCCGGATTGGGGGCCGCCCCGCCCCGGGTACCCCCGCCCCGGGTACGCCGGCGTCCCGCCGGCACGGGAAGACCCGGTGAGCCCGGATTGGGGGACGCCCCGCCGGGTACGCCGGCGTCCCGCCGGCACGGGAAGACTCCGGGGAGCTCCGGATTGGGGCCGCCCCGCCCCGGGTACGCCGGCGTCCCGCCGGCACGGGAAGACCCGGGGAGCCCGGATTGGGGGCCGCCCCGCCCCGGGTACGCCGGCGTCCCGCCGGCACGGGAAGACCCGGGGAGCCGGATTGGGGCCGCCCCGCCCCGGGTACGCCGGCGTCCCGCCGGCACGGGAAGACCCGGGGAGCATCGGATTGGGGGCGCGCCGCCCCATCGGGGCCGTCGGCCCGGCCGGGCCGCGCGACCCGGGGAGCTTCGGACTTCGGATTGGGGGGTGCGCCGCCCCCATCGTCGCGGCGACTCGCCGCCGAACCGTGACCCGGGGAGCTTCGGATCGAGGGCGCGCCGCCCCCGGGAGCGTTCGCGGGAGGCGCACCCGGCGACCGGCGAAGGTCCCCCCCGCGCACCTGCCTCCCGGAGCGGGGCGGGGGCCTCTCCGCCCGCGTTGACGTGCGCGGGATCAGGGGCGGGATCAGGGGGTTGCACGTCGAACTTCGGGGGGTATACTTCCGCCCGCGTGGGCTGGCCGCGACGGCTGGCTGAATGCCCCAACCCCGCCCAAGCGGCTCAGGGGGCGATCTCAACAAGAGGAAACAGGCAATGAACGTACTTGCAGTTGGGAACGGCTCCAGCAGCCGCATCTGGCGCGGGCGCTCGGGGGAGGGCCCCGCGGCTCGCGAGTCCGGGGCGTCGCCGAGGGGGATGGCGGCCGCGGCCGTCGCCTTCCTCGCCGCGCTCCTCCTCCTGCCGGGCGAGGCGAGGGCGAACACGTGCGGTACCCTGTCCGGCAGCCCGCTTACGGCCAACTGCGATGGTATTGGCACCGGCGCGACCGTCACCACCTCAGACGGTGTCTCAACCGGTACCTATTCGCCCATCTCCTACACCCATTCGACCGCCAATATGGCAGGCACGGTCTACGTGGGCAGCCAGACGGGATCCCAGGCAAAGATCGTGCTCACGGCCACGGGTTCGGGCGCCGTCTTCATGAACGCCAGCGGCGGCAACGCCGCGCTCGAAGTGGGCGGCGTGTCCGAAGTGACCGTCACGGGAGGAGGAGTCTCGAGTGGCGTCTACATCTGGCGTGGCAGCGGCGACGGGACGTCGACGATAACCATCGAAGGCGACGTGACAATCGGCGCGAGTGGAAGCCCGATAGCTACCAACAACAATACCGCGGGCGTCCGCATCCTGCAGGAGACCGCTGGCGCAGCGACCATAACGTCCGCGGCGAAGATCTACGCCAACCGGCTGGGCATCTGGTTCTCTCGGAACGGCGCGAACAGCGGCACCACGGCAGACTCGAGGGTCGAGAACACCGGCAATATCCATGTGACCGGCGGCCACGGCATCTACGCGTGGTATGCCCGCTCCACGGACACCACGGATACTGGCGACCTCACAGTCACCAGCAATGGCGACATCACGACGACGGCCGCCTCGGGCCGGGGCATCTCGGTGGATTACGAAGGCCACGGTGACCTCACGGTCGGGCACACCGGGGGCGCCATCACCTCGAATCATCAAGGCGTCTTCGTGCGCCACGGGCAAACCGGCGGCGCCAACACAGCCGCCGGCTCCGGCGATACCACGATCAACATCGGCGGCGACATCACAGCCGCCGCCCGCAACGCCGTCGAGCTCTACCAGATCGAGGGCACGGGCGATATCACGGTCAAGATGACCGGCGGTGACCTCGTGGCGACAGCCGATAACACCGATGGCATGTTCATCCAGAGGGCCCCGAACTCCGCCGGCAACGAGGCAACGAACAGCGGCGCCATGACCGTCACGACCGAGGGCGGCTCGATCACCGCCCCGAGGCACGGTATCGAAGTGCGGGACAACTCCATGTATACGGGCGCGGTCACGATCTCCAACGGCGCCGACGTCACCGCGGGGAGCCACGGCCTCTACGTGTCGAGGAGGGGCAACGGCGCGACCTCCATCACCAATACCGGCGGCACGATCGTCGCCTCGGGGTGGAACGGCATCTTCGTCGAGAACAGGGGGGCCGGCGCGACGGCGAGCACGGACCCCGTGACCGTCAAGGTGACGGGCGGTACGGTCCGGGCGAGCGCCAAGGCCGACCCCGTCGCCGCCGCCCTTGCCACCTCCCCCTCCGCCGCCGCCGCGAGCAGGGGCAAGGGGGCCGCCGTCCTCGCCATGAACCGGGGGACGGGCAACGTCATCGTCGAGGTCTCGGGCGACGACACGATGCTCATCTCGAAGTACAACGCCGGGATCTTCGCCCGCCTCTGGGAGGGGACGCAGGACGCCGACACCACGACAAACAACGGCAGCCAGATCAAGGTCACCCAGGGCGGGACGATCCAGGGCCGGAAGGGCGTCTACGCCTTCGTGGCGCCCTACTCCACCGCCGCAACGGCCGTGGCTCGGACGACCCCCGCGGAACCGGAAGTGATCGACGTCACCTGGATGGGCACGTTCTCCCACGGGACGACGGCCACCGTCGCCCCGAACGACGACGACCGCTTCGTGGCGGCGACCGTCGCCTCCGCGTTCGACCTCGACCGGGAGGTGCAGGCCGGGCAGGTCGAGGGGAGCATCCGCTACGGCGCGCCGGCGGGCATCGAGGCCCAGGTCATGACCTGGCGCGACGTGGTGGAGCAGGTGGCGAAGGCCGACGAGACCGCGATTGCGGATCGCGCGGCCCAGCTCCTGGAGTTCAATCCCGCCGCAGCGGCCGGCTCGGAGCTCGAGACTCAGACGGACGCCCTCGTGAAGCAGGCCAAGGCAGCGATCGACAACGGTGACGTCATGGTCGAGGACGGGAGCGCGCTCGCCACGGCCCTCGACGCCATCGACACCGATAACAACGACGTGTACACCGAGACCGAGATCGAGGCCTACCTGGGGGATGACGGCCTCGCCAACCGGGCCGCCCTGGTGGATCTCATGACGCGGGGCCTCTCGGACAAGGAGAAGGCGGTGCTGGCGGCGGTGGCGACGGGTGACGAAGCCGCCGTGGACGCCGCGCTCACCGACGCGGGCGTCATGGACGACATGGCGAACGACGCGGACTACTGGAGCTTGGTGAAGGCGTTCCTCGACCGCTACAACGTCGGGAACATCCGGGTCAACATGACCGGGGGCTCCATCAATTCGCGGGGTGACGGCATCCGCGCCTACTACGCGACGCCGAACGCCAACAACGGCGCCATCAGCGTCACCGTGGGCGTCGCTCCCGTCATTGCGGCCGATGGCACGACGACCAACACCGGCACCGAGGCCACCGTCACCGGCGCCATGGCCGGCATCTACGTCGCCAACGCGGGCGCCATGGGAACCGGTGTCGACCGCATCCTGAAGCAGACCGTGAGGGTCATGAACGGCACGGTGACGGGCGGCACGGACGCGGCCGTCCATCTGGTCGGCGGCGGTACGCTGACGGTCGGCGAGATGGGCAAGGTATACGCCGGCGCCGGCTCTTCGGGCCGCGCGATCTGGATCAACGGCTCCGGCCGGGCGGAGGTCCGCATCGAAGGCGAGGTGAGGGGCGGCGCGGGCGCGCCGGCGGCGGTGCATCTCACCGGTGGCGGCAGCGTGGTGACCCTCGGTCCGGTCGGCAGCGTGGACGCCAACGGCGCCACCGACGCCATCCTGGGCGACGGCGAGATGACCAAGGTGGTCGTGGAGGTTGCGGCCAGCGGCACGAGTGAAACTACTGGACACCGGTATGTGGACGACGACGGAACCCCGTATCGGCAGGGCGTCGAGAATGTGAATGAGAGGTTGAAAGGCGGCATCGCCGGTGACGGCATCACGGGCTCCGACGGCGGAGGGGTGCACCTCGCCGTGGTCGACTCGGAAGGCCCGACCGGCATGGAGATGCCGGTTACGCTCAACGAGGAGGGCTTGCTGAACGTCTCCGGCTATATGCGGGCTCCGCCGCCCCCGCACTTCGATTGCAGCTCGGAGCCGAACCCATGCCTCCGCATCGACATCGAAGAATCGCGGAGCTCCGGCATCCGCGCCTTCTATTTTTCGCCCGACGACAGCAACGGCCGCATCGACGTCACCGTGGCCGCGGGCACGACCGTCACGAGCGCCGGCGCCGAGGCGGGCATCTACGTGGCGAACGCGGGTCTGGGCGATGTGGAGATGGACTCCGAGCGGGGCAGGTCCCTGTATCTGCGGGAAGACGTGACGGGCCTGCGCCAGCACTTCGTCACGGTGCACGGCACGGTGACGGGCGGCACGGAGGACGCGGCCGTTCGTCTCGTGGGCGGTGGGGTGCTGCTGGTCGGCCGGACCGGCAGGCTGAATGCCTCCGCCGGGCAGCCGGCTGTTCTGGTCAACGACCCGGGCGAAGCGGTCATCGTCATCGACGGCCAGGTGCAGGGCAGCATGAACGCGGATGCGGCGGTGCATCTGACCGGCGGCGGCAGCGTGACCGTCGGCACGAGCGGTAGGGTGGATGCCAACGGCGCCCGCAGGGCCATCCGGGGCGACGACGCGGCGACCACGGTGAGGCTGCTGGTCGCGGCCGGCGGCACGACCGAGACCGGGCGCCGGCACGTGTCCGATGCCGGAGTCGTGTATCGGGAAGGCGCCGAAGCGGCGGCGGCGAGGGTGCAGGGCGGCATCGGCGGCTCTGGCATCGACGCCTCCGAAGGGGTGAGGCTGGCCGTGCTCGACTCGGAAGGCTCGACCGGCATGGAGATGCGGGTTCCGCTCAACGCGGAGGGCTTGCTGAACGTCTCCGGCCTTCAAGAGGCTCCGCTGCCGTCGTGCCCCGAGGGTCAGACCCGCGGTGATGACGGCATGGGCATGTGCCGGGTCCCGCCCACGGATACGCCCTTGCCCTCGGCTCCGGACTACGATTGCAGCTCGGAGCCGAACCCATGCCTCAGCATCGACATCAATACATCGCGGAGCACCGGCATCCGCGCCCTCTACGCGGAGTCCAGCGACAGCAACGGCCTCATCGACATCACCGTGGCCGCGGGCACGACCGTCACGAGCGCCGGCCCCGAGGCGGGCATCTACGTGGCGAACGCGGGTCTGGGCGATGTGGGGAAGGACACCGAGCGGGGCGAGTCCCTGTATCTGCGGGAAGACATGACGGACCTGCGCCAGCACTTCGTCACGGTGCACGGCACGGTGATGGGCGGCACGGGGGCCGCGGCCGTCCATCTCCATGGCGGTGGGGTGCTGCTGGTCGGCGAGACCGGCATGCTGAACGCCGGTGCCGGGCAGCCGGCGGTTCTGGTCAACGATCCGGGCGAAGCGGTCATCGTCATCGACGGCCAGGTGCGGGGCAGCACGGGCGCAGAGGCGGCGGTGCATCTCACCGGCGGCGGCAGCGTGACCGTCGGCCTGGAGGCCCTCGTGGACGCCAACGGCGCCGACGATGCCATCCAGGGCGACGGCCCGGCGACCAAGGTGATCTATCTGGTCGCGGCCGACGACGTGAATCCCACTACCGGAAGACCGTATCAGCAAGGTGCCGAGAATGCGGTGGCGAGGGTGCGGGGCAGCATCGACGGCTCTGGCATTGATGCCTCCGGAGGGGTGACCTTCTCCCCGGTCGACTCGGATGGCGAGAACACCGGCATGGAAACGCGGCCCGTGCCCCTTCGCCCGGACGGCGTGCCGGACCTGGGCTCCGACGAAGACCCCAGGTTCGATCCGAAACCGGCACCGCCACCGGCACCGGCACCGGCACCGGAACCGATGATGATGAATTGCGTCACTGTGCCGGAACGGTGCGGCCTGTACGCGGCGCTGCCATCGGCGCTGCTGGCGATGAACGGCCTCCCGACCTACGAGGAGCGGACGTCGGCGGCGCGGGACGCCAAGGGTGGTTGGGCGCGGGTGGAAGCCGCGCGCGGCAAGTGGAAGGCAGACAGCTCGACGCATCAGCAACAGACGGCGGACACTTCGACGCCACTGGAGAACGTCGCCTATGACCATCGCCGCCACGGGGTGCGCGCGGGGATGGACTTCGCGATGGGCGACGCCGGGGGTGTCGGCGTGTCGGTCCACGGCTTGCGGGGTTCGGCGGAGATGACAGGGGGTGGCGAGATCGATCTGTCGGGCGCCGGGGTGGGCGTGCATGCCACGAGGGCGCTCGACGGAGGCTTCCACGTGGACGCGCAGGCCGCGGTGACGTGGTACCAGGCGGATCTGGAATCGATGACCGGCGCCACGCTGAAGAACGACGTGAACGGCCGTGGCTACGCCCTGGGCGTGGAGGTCGGGAAGCGCCTGCCGATGGACGGCGGGGTGGCCGTGACGCCGCGCGCGGGTCTG
>CBDETK010000002.1:0-11896 GCA_965242865.1 Candidatus Latescibacterota bacterium | reverse complement strand
TGGTGGATGCGATTGCGGCGGGGTTGCGCGGCGAGAGTCTCAGCACGGTGATTGATGAGTTTACCGGGCAATTAGAAACGGGGCTACGGGCCACTGGCAAACAGGCGGAAGCGAATGTGGCTCAGATCGCCCAATTTTTTCGAAGCACCCGCGACCTGACGCTGGACTATTTTGGGGTGACCGAAGCCGAGTCCGAGCGCGTCAATAATGTGTTGAGTCTGACGTGGCAGGCGACGCTGGAGGATCTGCGTCGGGCCTGGGGCTTGTTATCGGGTACGATTGGTCAGACGGGCGAGGAGGTGGATAAGAGTACGCGCCTCATGGCGCGGGCGGTGCGCTTGAGCCAGCGGGTGAGTGCGGAGGCGTTCACCGGACCCGACATAGCCCCGCTCTTGCGCTTAGGGCTTTTGACTGGCCCGCTGCAAGCGACGAATGAACAGTTAGCGCGTATGACCGAGGCGGGTGCCCGGGTGCGTAGCACCCTTACGGGGGCGTTTGAGGGCATTGCGAGTGCTATCATAGGGCCGGGGTCGGTGGTGGAGGCGATGCGCCAGATGCTTCGCCAGATGGCGTTGTTGGTCATCCGCCTAAAGATTATTGAGCCGCTGATGGCGCGTATCTTCAACCCGCGGACGACGCCGTTCCTCTTTGAGACGTCGGCGGCGGATCGTTCCCTCGATCTCCTTAATCAGTTGCGCGGCCTGCCGGCATTAGGTGCGCCCACAACGGGGATCGGGTCGGTGCAGCCGGGCTTGGCCGAAGAGCTTATACGGGAAGCGGCGGGTAAGCCGACCATAAATTTTCAGCCCACGTTTCATATTGAAGGGTTTGGCGATGGGGAGGCGTTGATCCGTGAGTTTAACCAAAAGATATTGCCGAACATGATCGATATTTCTGATTCGTTAGCCCGCGACACGAGGCGATAATGGCCGACATACAAATCCCCGAAAATTTGGCGAACCGCATCACGGCGGTGTCGTTGTTGCCGTGGGAACCCGGGCTGCAATCGCATCGCTCTGAATACACGGGTCAACAGTCTTTTGCCTACTATGCGCCGGGGGCGTGGCGGGGCGAGGTGACATGGATGAGCTTTGCCCATCAGCAGGAGGACGAGGCGAACCGGCTGGCCAGTCAGTTGTCGGCGCTCCTGCGTAAGACGCGGGGCGGTGACCTGACGGTGGCGCTCCCGTTGGCGGGTCTGTGGACGATTGAAAACCCTGTGCCGTCTGTCACCATTAGTGCGATAGATGCTCAGAGCGGGCGTCTAACCCTCTCCCGTGCTGTTGCGTTGGCAGACGGCCAGTTCTTCTCGGCGGGCGACCGCTTGTTACAAGCCTACGGGGCGCAACCCGCGGCGACGCAAGTGAACCCGGTGCCGGTGTTTGTCGGAACAGTGGGCGATGGGATCACCCCGGCGACGACCATGGACGTGCGCTTGGATACGAGGGCGTTAGACCTACCGCGCACCGCGACCCGGTGGGGGCCGTGGGTCATCCCCTTTGAGGAGGCGGTGTGATGCAGTTCGCGGCTATTCTCTTGAAGATCGGAACGACGTTGCGCTTGGCGACGTTCCCCGACGACATTACGTTTGAGAGCGAGGTGTATCGCGGTGGGGGGCGGCTGCTCGACGTCCGTTTCCCGCAGCACACGCTGGAGGCGGGGACGGAGCCGTCGTTGGCGGTGGCTATCGCCCTCTCGGACGCCCAACGGCAGACCCTACCGGAAGACCTGGGGCCGGCGGCCGTGTCGGTTTATCTTCTCTCGCGGGAGGACGGCGGCGCATGGGCCGATACGGGCTATCGCTTCACGGGGACGGCAGGACAGAGCACCGTTGATAAGGCCGGTGAATGGTTGTTGGAAGTCTCCAAGCGCAAGTTCAACTTGTTGAAACCGGACGCCGTTTGGACGCCCGAACGACAACGCGAAAATGAGCGCGTGGGCGACCCCGATATTGGATTAGACTTCATGTATGAAGTGAGCGAAAAGAAATTTGACTGGCCGCTGGCGCGGGCCACAGGATAACTTCAATGGCCGACAGAAATTTCTTAAAACTGGCTACGAGCGTCGGCGGTGAACTGGCGGCGTGGCAGCTTTCCGGTCCCTGGGGCGTCACCGCGGCGCTGGGCTTGGGTGCGGTAGGCTATCTGCTGAACCGCAACCCCGCGCACGACGAGCGCATACAGCGCGAATTACAGGTACCCAGTAGCGGCCCATTGACGCCGCGCTTGGTCTATGGTCGGGCAAACGTTCCGGGGCACTTGGTCTTTGCTTGGCAAGACCCAGCGAACCCGGTGGATTTGCATTTGGCTTATGTGTTGGGTCGCGGCGCGATGGAGGCGATTGAGGGTCTCTATATCAACGACCGCCCGGCGGTGCTCACCCGCCATGATCCGCCCACGGGCGAGACTGGCGATAGGCTGACCTGTGAAACGGATATACTGGACTTCAATGGCGGGATTGAGTTGCGCGAGTACTTCGCGGCGGACGGCAATCAGGGTGCCAGCCTGTGGGCTAAGGGCGGTTGGTCGCGCAGCCATCGTATGGAAAATTGGAGCTGGGTTCATGTCAAACTGACCAGCGCCCGGTCTGAGCGCATTTTAGCAGGTCAATCGTTCCGCACGATACGCTATTGGCAGAACGAGGATTCTGTACCGAACATCCGTTTTCTCGTGCGCGGTCTCAAAACGACTTGGCCGGGACAAACGACGCCCACGTTTTCCGAAAATGCGGCAGTGGTCCGCTACGACTACCGCAAGCGCGTGTTTGGCGATGAGGATGCGTCGTTGGATAGCACCGCGTTCACGTCGGCAGTAGCCGAATGCGCGCGGTCGGTCGAGTTTGCGGACGTGCTGTCGGTGAGTTGCGCGGTGACGGGGGCGGGGCCTGCGCGCACCTTTGCGCCCGCGGGCACGGACGCGCAACGCACATTTTCGTCGGGCCATCTGCTGACGAACATAGAGATAAGTGCTACGGGGGCGGTGCATACCGCCCGGGTCAACGTGGAGGCGGCCACGCAGACCGCGAATACCGTCACGCTGACCCAACCTATCGGGAATTGGCTGCGGACGCATAGCGTTTCCGTAAAAATCACGCTGGCGAATGGGGGTGTGGTCTGGCTGCATCCCGATGACATAGACGGCGAGGGCCGTCCGACGAGTACGTTGCGGCGGGCGGACCTGTCGGGGCAGACCGACCCCACCTGGCACACGGGCTATGCCTCGTGGACGATCTCGGCGGCGGACCACCAAAAGATTATTCAGCAGATTGGTGGCACGGTCACGGTGGCGTTGGTGCCGCGCACGATTCAATACCCGGTGTCGGGTCTGGTGCAGTATAGCGATGACCCGCGGGCGGTGGAGGAGGAGTTAGACTTTGCGTGGCAGGGCGCGGTCGTCGA
The DNA here is from genome assembly GCA_965242865.1 of Candidatus Latescibacterota bacterium. Taxonomy (GTDB): domain Bacteria; phylum Latescibacterota; class UBA2968; order UBA8231; family UBA8231. The sequence goes on along the minus strand of CBDETK010000002.1, from coordinate 8,499 downwards.
GCATGGCGACAAGGTGTATTACGAGCCGGGGCGCGCCTACCCGTCGGGCGCACGAGTGCTCACCGCGGATGATATTGTTCAGAGCAATCCGTTTTATGTCGCCCCCCCGGTGGAGGAGCGTATCAACGTGGTTGCCTGTAAGGTCGAGCAGGCCGCCCAAGCGAACTATCAGCCCTACGACATCCAACTGACGAATAGCGATGCGCTGACCGATGATGGCAACGTGCGCCTAAAAAAGCGGCTGCCCGATGTCTCGTTGGTTTCTAATGCCCACACCGCGCAACGCCTTACCGCGCTGGCCCTACGCCACCTGCGCCTCTTTAGGGGCAGCACGTACGTCTTACGCCCCCGCGATAACCTGGCGCTTCTCACGGTGCGCCCCGGGGATTATGTCACCCTCACGGATCCGCAGCAAGGGATCGCGGGCGAGCGGTTCCGGGTGGTTAGGACGAATGTAACGAAAGAGCTTACGCTTCAAGCCTATCTGCGCGAGGATCCCGATACGTTGTTTGGTGCCTCGACGGCGTTAGGCGAGATCGACACGACGCCGTTGCCCGAGCAGGCGACCGCCCCCCCCACGATCACCACGAAGGACCTGTTGCACGACCGCGTGACGGTTAACATAACCAACGCCGTCTTTCCGCAGGTCTCGTTGGAGTGGGGTAGCCTTACGACCGCTCCGTTGCCCGGCGCGGTCGAGACCTATACGCGCTTAGGGCGGCGCGAGAGCGTTGACGTGGGCGACGACATTCTTCTCGACACCCTACCCGCCGAGACGAAGATACGCATCAGGGCCGCGTGGTGGCTGCCCACGGGGACGCTCGTGACCGGCTCCGTGCCGGCGAGCACGGTGGAGGTTACAACGCCGGCGGATGTTACGGCTGTTACGTCTAAGCTGACATGGGACAACGACGACGCCTATAGTATTCGGGTTACACAGGGCACACAGACCTTAGACCCGACCGCGCCGGTGCTGCCGTCGGCTACGCAGGGCGACGGGGAGGCTATTGTGTATGCGGCGGTGGATGCCCCGTCATGGCTTAGCATTAACGTCGCTACACGGGCTGTTACCGCTACGGGTAATGCCCCTATGGGGCCGGCCTCTTTTGTATGGCAGGCGACCAGCGGCAGCGAAGTCATCTCGCAGGTGATCACCTTAAACATTGACCGGCTGCCAACAGACTATTCGATAGAGCAGATAGGCGATACGTATTCGTTCACCTATTCAGGCTCCACGCAATGGGCCACCGGCTTTACCATCCCCGAGACGGGCTGGCTATTCTTTCAGTTCGCAAAAGGGCCAAGCTACCTGTTTAATGCGGCTGAGATGCGTTCCGAGATGGGGACGACCGGAACAACCGCAGTCTCAGCCGGCGATTTTTTTGTGACACTATCAAAATCGGCAACCCATGAACTGTTGATAGATGCCGTTAATGATGCCGATTTTAGTCGCTTATTCAATAGCACCTTTACCGTCTATCGTCTCGCGTTTCCCGGTACAGGCGACTCAGGCATAACTAAAGTGGGCAGCGATTACACGCTGGCCGCCCGAGGCAGTGCCTATTATTACAACACAGGCATAACCCTACCGACCGCGGGGTGGTTGTTGTTACATGTCGATGATTGGAGCGGTCGATACATAGTCTTTTCTCCTTCGTTATTGCGCCTGTTCCCTCCCAGCAGAGGCGGCCGGCCGACGGCGGCACAATACCTCTATTACACAGCCCCATATAGTACCACCACATGGATTGAACTAACACGATCTGAGTCGAACCAGTTGTTGTTCCGCATAGTCAATGACGTAGATCGTTTCACGGCTTCTAACACGGGAACGTTGCGTGTTTATTCGCTTACGCTTGAGCAGAATGATGTCAACAGCATCACGCGCATAGGGCAGCCTTTTAGAAACCGTAGTCTCTCGGGCGGCGATCCGAACGCTGCCGGTTGGATGGACACGGGCATTGCCCTGCCCGCCAGTGGATTGTGCTTGCTCTACTACCGGCTTCTATATAGGACGAGCGGCAGTTTCTTTGTTCGTGCAGAGACGCTACGCAGCCTGGTTGAAAGAGCAAACACCGATTATGAATACGCTGCGGACACGACAGTAGGAGCCTTATTGGTCAACGAGAAGGTGATTGCTCGTTCCTCGAGTAATACGCTTATGTTCCGCAGCACGTTCACGCATCATGTCAACGACATATCGCTCTTTCAGATACCGGAAGGCATTGCTGCGGGGGCGGCTCCGCCTACGCTTACATGGGATGAGAGCGGCGTGACCGCTCTTACGGGCGATGTGGGGACGGCGGTGCTCCAACCGGCGGCCCCTATACTGCCGGCGGCCACGACCACCGAGGCGGCGGCCGTGGCCTATCGCGCCGAAGGGGTGCCGTCCTATCTCTCGGTCAACACCACCGTGCGGGCCGTTGCGGTGGTAGGGCGCTTGCCGGTGCTTGAGACGATCAGTTCGTTCACGTGGGTTGCTCAGAGTGGAACAGAGACGATCAGTCAGATCATTCGAGTCACCATCCGCGAACCCGATATAGGCAGCCAAGGGGAAGTACGGTATAACAATGCCAGTCCTTCGGGGCTTGAGTATTGGGATGGCAGTACATGGCAAGACCTGCCTGTTACCGATGACTTCAGAGTGCATACGGATGTCCCCACGGCTATCGCATCCCTGCACAACAACGACCGGATGATCGTTAGCGACGAATCATTGACGAATGATCCCAACCGATACATTACCTTGGGACTCCTCAAGACCTTTATCACCGAGGGGCTTGATCGCGGGGGCTTTGTATTGTTTTCCGATGTCACAAACGCCAAATCGTCGGTGATAGCCACGGACAGGTTCCTTCTTGGCAACATTCATGATCATACCAATGTGTACATTACTGCTTCAACCCTTAAAAACTACGTCGCCTTTGACCTGCACGAGGACGTTACGACGCAACTGACCGCCTTGCACAACGACGACCGCATGGTGGTGAGCGACGAGTCGGCCAGCGGCGATCCGAACCGCTACGTCACCCTCAGCACCCTCAAGACGTTCTTCACGGCTGGGTTAAGTAGTGGCGGCGGCGATTTTGATCTGCACGATGACGTTACCACAGTCATTCCGTCCCTGCATAACGACGATAGGATGTTGGTTAGCGACGAGTCGGCCAGCGGCGATCCCAACCGCTACGTCACGCTGGCAAGCCTCAAGACCTTCATTACGGCGGGCCTAAGCACGGGCGGCGGCGGTTCGTTTGACCTGCATGACGATGTAACAACGGCTATCTCGTCACTGAACGAGAGCGATCGGATGCTGGTTAGCGATGAGTCGGTGTCAGGCGATCCGAACCGATACGTCACGCTGGCAACCCTCAAGACGTTCATAGGCAGCAGTGGCGGCGGCTCGTTTGACCTGCATGACGATGTAACAACGGCTATCGCCGCGCTGCATGATGACGATAGGCTGTTGGTGAGCGACGAGTCGGCCAGTGGCGACCCCAACCGCTATGCCACCTTGGCTACACTTAGAACGTTCCTCACCCCCACGTTCTCGACCGATGCGCCGGGCGGGTTGAAGCTGGTGTCAAGCCGCAGTTCAATCGTTTCCTCGACGTTGGGGCGTCGTCGGTATGTAGATGCCAACATGAACCTACCCACCGATTATGCTACGTCTATCTTTGCGATTGACTTGGGCGGCGAGCGCGCCGAACTCAAATGGTTCTACGGCGGCAACTTGACCACCGATGGAAGACATAATGGTCTGGTTAGTGACGACCTAAGCCTTAGCTTGACCATTGGCGCGTCGAGCGGCTCGGCGGAGCGTGTGGTCTATCTGGCGACCGACAGCAGCCGCAACCTGTTCATTGCGGCCAGCCATACCGACGTCACCGCAAGGCCGCTTAGGCTGTATAAGTATCAGATAGGGTCCCTGTTTGACCTGCATGACGACGTTACCATAGGGCACTCACCACAAAATGATGATAGGTTTGTGGTGAGTGCAGAACTTATACCCGGTGACCCGAACCGCTATGTAACCTTCGCCCAAATAAAAAGCCGGCTTGCGTTCGACCTACACGATGATGTCACCACCGAGCTAACGACCCTGCACGATGATGACCGCATGGTCGTCAGCGATGAGAGCACCAGTGGCGACCCCAACCGCTTCGTCAAGCTAAGCACCCTCAAGACGTTTGTGGGGGGCGCGTCGGCCGCCGCCAATAACCTGACGTGGGCGTATGAGCTACCGAACGCCTCGGGCATCCCCGCGCAGACCTTCTATCCCATCAAGAAAGGGACGCGCAACTTTGTGGTGTTCAATGAGGGGACGCGCGGGACGCAACGACAGACCGCCAATGCGGACTTCTCGTATGCCAGCACGGTGGCGGGGCGTACGATCACCTACACGCTACGCTTTGCGTACACGACGGGCTGCCCGGTGCAAATAGCCCGTAGCAGCACATTAGCGCGCAACGTGTTCCAGTTGTCGGCCAACGCACAAAGCACCGCCGACCTATACCCACGGCCGGCGGTGCTGATTGCGTCGGACGGCACAGAAACAATCTATATGCCGATCACGTTCCAAGTGGTCGATTGAGCGCCCCGGATGCCCCGTGTCGCGCTGGGGGACGCCCACTGGTGTCATAGCATAGCAACGCCCCTGCGTCGCTCAGAAGGCGATACAGGGGCGTTGGGGTGAGGGTTCAATCCGATAGCCGCCGCAGGGCACGCGCCAGCACGTCTTGTTCCAATTTCAATCCACTCTCCAAAATTTGGAGAGAAATACTACTCAATCCACTCCCAACTCACCCCGCGGGAGATACAGGGTCCTACGCTACTACGCTACGGCGTCTTGCGCTCGGGCAACGCCCAAAGCACTTTTCGGTACATCACCAGCCCTTCGTTGATCACCAGCTCGCCGCCGTGCGCGTTCTGCATGCGGACGCCCTCTTGGGTCGCCTCGATCTTGGCATCGTCCTGCGCTTGCTGCATCGCTTCATGTTGCTCGTTCATCTTCACTTCCTCCGTTGGGTTGTTGGTTGGTTATTAGGTTGTCGATCGCTGCTACTTGATTATCCGCCCACAACATCGCCGCTTCCGGCGTGTCAAAGCCCGATTGGTATATGACATCGCAACTGGAATCGGGGTCCCGTCGATAGGGCACCGCCCCCCCCGCCCCGTGGCTGATACGCGCAAACCACGTCCGCCCTTTCTTCCCGCGGTGAACATGGTCTTTCGGGGATACCAGGGCGCATAGCCCGTGGGCGTATTGCTTGAAAAAACGACCGGCCATGCCGTCGTAATGTTGCACCCACACGTGCGGATTATTCATCGGCTGCCATTAGCCCGTAGCGTCGGGCCGCCTCAAGTTGCTGTGTCAGCCGTTTGTTGTTCTCGCGTAGCGTTTCGTTTTCGAGCTCTAACCGCATGGCCGCCCCCTTGGCTTGGGCGAGCTTATCCTCGAGGGACTGAATAGCCTCACCAACCCGTGCGGTGTGCTGATCGAGCATTCGTTTGAGTGGTTTGTTCATCTACTCCTCCTTCGTTAAAATTTCAGCGACTTGCCGCTCCACATCCAGTAGCGTTATACAGTTTCAATCCACTCTCCAAAAATCAGAGAGAAATACGACTCAATCCACTCCCATTTCACCCCGCGGGAGATACAGGGTCTAGTAACTCAGCGACTTGCCGCTCCACATCCAGTATTGTAATGCACGCTCCAATGATGTTCAACTCGATAGTACCCATCGCCCAACGCAGTTGGGTGCGCGCCAGACGTCCCTCGTTGCTGTCTGGTTCGTATTTCGCAACCTCACACAAGGGAGCCAATATATCCGCCGCGAGGCGTTTGTGTGGGTCATAGGCGGCCTTGTCGTAGGCCCCAGACTTCAACTTCCCGCGCCTCGTGATGATGCGCGGCCGACGGGGAGGTCCCGCCGGCCGCGTAAGCTCCAACGCCTTGATCCGATAGCTGACCGTCGTACGGTTTGAACAAACCCGCTCCGCGATCTCAGCGTGGGTGTAGCCACGTTCATACAACGCCCGTATCTGGTCATCATGCTCGCCGCGGGACACGGGGCTGCGGGACCGACCGCGCGTAGGCTTACTCATCGGTTTCAATCCACTCCCGACTCAGCCCGCGGGAGATACAGGCTACTACGCTACGGCGCTCGGTCATGCTAGGTCTCCTTTTTCCGGTGGGGGCAGGTCGTCATACGCCGCACGGATCGCCTTCCGCGCCGCCTTGAGATTGGGCCAGACGACGCCCGCTAAGCGGTCGCCCACCGACTGAGCGCCCCACCCAATATCATAACACGCGGTAATGCCCAGCGTGTTGCCTTGGGTCGCCTTGCGCGGCGTTGCATCGGGGAACCCGTCCCGCGTGCTCAAGACGAAGTGCGTCACAAACCCCTCGCGATTGGTACGCACCACCCGGGCGAGCGTAAACCCCCAGACCACCTCCGCCTCGTCCCACCAGACCCGAGCCACCGCAATGACCTGCCCCTTACGCATAGGCGCGAACGGTTGTTCGGTCTTAGTCTTCATCTTCGTCATCCTCCTCCTCGCCGGCCCAGTAGTTCGTAGCCTGGTAGGTGGGGCGGCCCTCCGCCGCCTCGCGTTTCTGCTCCTCATCTAATAGCCGATTTCGGAAACTCTCGCGGACCGTGGGCGGCAGATCGTCGATAGGCGCATCGCGCCGCACCCACACCTGCTCGTGGAGGGTCGTCTCCCAAACGAGCATATAATGTTCCGGTTCGTCCGGCCTGAGAGGGAACAAATGCGGGTTACTGCCCAGATCGATCTTCACGGCCACCCGATCCAACTGGGCTTTCACGCGGTCATACTCCAACTCCAACTCGTTGCGCCGACACAAAAAGGGTAACGCCGCACGGCGCGGCTCCATGTCCCGACGGGTGCGGATCCCCTCCGACGCCTCCGCCAACTCCGCACGGGCTTCGAGCAACCGTTCCCGTACCGGAGCCAGCTCCGCCTCGTGCTCCGCTTGTTCCTGCTTCAAATCCTCCAACTGCTTTTCATCCAACAACATGATTCCTCTCCTTCGGTTAGTGGGCGCGGCCCGGTGACCTTTAGACCGCGACGCGGATAATCCGGCTCCTTTAGAGAGACGAAACGCCGCGCTGATTGGGAACGGTTCCCACACCAAGCCGCGCCCTGTTTTTACTGCCAAAAGCCCCCGAACGCCACCAGAGCCAGCACCGCCAACGACGCGCCCGCCGCAAAGGACAGACACGTCCACATCATCCAACGCACCCGGGCGCTTTCTACGTCCCGTTCGGCCTGTCGCTTGATACGGTCGCGGTCGTCCTGGAGACGCCCCCAATTCGTAACAGACCACTGATAATTTTCCACCGCTTGGGCTATTTTGGCGCTCAGCGTATCGACAGCCTTCCACTCATCGCACAACCCCGCCTCTACGAGAGCCTGCACCGCCTCCCGCTGGGACTTTTCGAAGTGGTCGTTGCGCTCTTTCTCCCGCGCTTTCAAGGCGTCTATATGGGCCTCCAGCGCTTTGACATCCTCGCGCACCCTGTGGAACCGGTCTCTGGCTTGGTTGACACCCGCCTGCAGCGGCATCGTATCACGGTCGCACAACCCCGCCTCAACGAGAGTCGCCAGCGCCTCCCGCCGCAACGCCGTTTGCGCTTCCACCGTATTATGATGCACCTCCTCCATCTCGCGTATCCGATCCCTAAGGGTTGCCACATCCTCCTGCAACGCATCGCGCTCCGCCCGGAGGGTGAGCACGGTCTCCTGCATCCCATCGCGCTCCGAAGCGCACTCCGCAAGCGACCGCTTGTACCCGTCGCGATCCGCCTCCAACTTCGCATACGAATTCGAAATAGCCTGGAGCCGACGTTTGTAATCGACCAGATCCGCGACGGCAATACGACAATGGTCTGCCAGCAGGAGGGCCTCGCGCCCATGCCCCACGGGGGGCACCGCGCGCCACAAAACCTCTTTGGCCGACTCTACGTCCGCCACCAGCGCCGCTACATCCGCCACCGGAGGGTCGTCCGCCACCGACCGCGCCAACGCCTGACGAATAGCCGCCGTGATGCTGCCGAGCTTCCAACGAGCACGCAAGGTCGCCCCATCCGCCGCACCCCCCGCGCCTATGTCATACCGATGTTGCTTTCGTTGCTTTCGGGCCATGATAGCCTCCCTTGTTTCAATCCACTCTGGCCAGCCGCTTGGCTGAGAAATACTACGGGAATCCACTCCCAAGCTCACCCCGTATTTCAATCCACTCCCAACTCACCCCGTGAGAGATGCAGGGTACAACACTAATAAGGCAGATCGTCCTTTTTCTTGTCGATCTCCTTCTTCAAGGCCGCGACGAACTGGTCCGCGCTCCCCCGCAAGATCGGGTCCGCCTTTGACACGTCGATAAGGTTTGTCACCTGCGCGAACTCCAACTCATCGACCGTCAGAGCACCCGACTCGCATTGCTTCTCGCACCAATTCGCCAAGTTGCGCTGCTCC
>CBDETK010000001.1:0-41170 GCA_965242865.1 Candidatus Latescibacterota bacterium | reverse complement strand
TTCGCCGCGACCATGGTGCAGTACTCAAACTATTCGTACGAGCCAAGCTTGGGCCGCAAGGTGACAGTGGGGACGGCCCGAGGTGCATGACTGCGACGTAGCAGAGACGATCCGAGGCAAAGTCGCCCAGATGGCAGAGGACGCAGCGTGGTATCGCAATGCTCGCCTCAACAGCGACCGCAAGCCCGGTAACGTCTTCAGGCAGTCGTTCTTCGATGCCTACAGAAACGTACGGCAGGGTAGCGTGCAACTGCTCGTCACATCACCTCCGTATCTGAACAACTACCACTACAACCGCAACACCCGGCCCCAGCTATATTGGCTCGGATTCTGTTCGTCACCGCGAGATGCAAAGCAGTTGGAAGAGTTGAACTTCGGGACCTACTGGCAGAACGCAAGGGATCGGGAGCGAATCGATCTCGATCCTTCCATCACAGACCGAGGGATTCGGGAAACCATCGACTGCCTGCGCGAGAAGAATCCCGAGAAGGGTCTTTACGGGGGTAAAGGTTGGGCCAACTACGCGGCCCGCTACTTCAACGATTGCGCTCGATTTGCCGAGGGTGCTGCATGGTGCTTGCGTAGAGGCGGGACGGCCTTGGTAGTCGTAGGGAACTCGGTCTTGCAGGGCGTCCCGATTCCGACCGACCAGTTTCTGGCGAAGATCGCAGAACCGCAGGGTTTCGAGATCGCCGAGATACACGTGCCTCGTGACACCCGGGTCGGGAACAGTATCGTCAATTCCAGCGTCCGGGCGGGCAAAGCAAACGGGTGCGCCTTGTACGAGTCTGTCGTTGAACTGAGGAGGGTCTGATGGCGGATCTCTGGGACCCGCTCACGTACGAAAACCTGATGGCCGGTACGGTCGCACACTTCGAGTCGCAGCCATGTCGTTCGATTGATGACCGTGACGATATCGAAGGGCCAGGTATCTACGCGCTCTACTACAGGGGAGCGATACCGGAGTACGAGCCGGTCGCGAACACCGAGGTTCCGATCTATGTTGGGAAGGCCGTCGCTCCCGGCTCGAGAAAGGGCGGAGAAGGGGATGTTTCCAAGCCAGCGCTCCAGTTCCGCCTCAGGGACCACGAGAAGTCGATCAACCAAGCTGACAACCTCTCGCTTGAGGATTTCGTGTTCCGGGCGCTTCCAATCAAGCCCGTTTGGATCGTGTTTGCTGAACGCGCCTTGATCACACGGTATCAGCCCGTTTGGAACAGTTGCCTAGAGGGTTTCGGAAAGCACGACCAAGGAAGAAACCGTCAGAACACGGCGCGCAGCTGGTGGGACACGTTTCACCAAGGTCGACCATGGGCGAAACTCCGAGCCGGGATCAGGGCTCCGGGAGAACCCAGAGATCATACGTTCGCGGAAGCCAAACAGTTGGTTCGGGATCATTTCGCAAGCCTCCCTCGGAGACCGTGATCCCCCTTGCAGGTCCAAGGACGGTCGAATCTTACGTTCCAGAGACGGGACCCGGTGGGGCGTCTGCGCCCATCCTGATTCGCATGCGGGAACGGCCATGCTAGTGAATCTTGGCTAGCAGTCGTAGAGTGTCTGAGATGATCCCGGACGCACTCGATGGCCCGATAACCAAGAACTCCGGTCAGAGAGCCGCGCGCCTTCGCCGCCAGAGAAAGTCGACACCGGGACGGTGCTCGGCTCACGCTAGAATTGAATCATGTCACCGAGAGGCTCCTTTTCATGCGTCGCCCTTGTCTCCACAGTGCTGCTCGGCGCTACGCATGCGGCGAGAGCTGACGAAGTGCCGTGCGCCGAGCGTTCCGTTGTCGCTGCCGCTGTCCAGACACCTGACGACGCGCGGGCGTTCGTGAACTGCGCTCACGAGTACGCGATGGAAATGGGCGAGGCCGAGGCGTATCGCGCGTTCCACAACGACGAGCGCTGGAAGAGCGGGTCGACCTATGTGTTCGTGGTCGAGGCGATTCCGAGCAGCTACGAAGCGAGGTTCTTCGTGCATGCGATTCGCCAGGATCTCGAGGGCCGCCCGTTTGGCTTGCTGACCGATCAGTTCGGGGGCGACTACCTTGCCCACGGCGTCGACATCGTCCAGAACTACGGGAGCGGGTTCTGGTACTACTCGTTCGCCGACCCGGCGACGATGATCCCAGCCCACAAGATCGCGTTCATTCGGGCGATCGACTGGAACGGGACCAAGGCGGTGATCGGTTCCGGGGTCTACCCGCGCGATCTCCCGGCGTCGTGCGCCGCCGACACTGTCAACGCAGCAGCCTTGGCCTCCGAGCCGTCCAATCAAGCCCTCAAGGAATTCGTCCGTTGCGCGGCATTCATCGTCGAGGAAAAGGGGTACTTCGGCGCCGGCGCGTTCAAAGATGACCCCCGCTGGGCGAACGGTCCGGCATACGTGTTCGGATTGGACGCGATGGGCGGGCAGTGGCTCTCTGGTCGGAAGATCTCAGTGAATGGAGCGCCGCTGCACGAATGGGGCGATCTGGCCGGTCAGTTCGGCGGCCGGGACGTAATGGGCGTGGTGGACGCGTTCGGAGAGGCCTACCTGTACTACCGCACCATGAATCCAGCTACCGGGCGAGTCGAACGGAAGGTCGCTTTCGTGAAGCGCGTGTTCGCGCAAGGCGTGCCCGTCTTCGTCGGCTCTGGATACTATTTGGATTCCGGGACAGGGCATGCCGCGGACCCTGGGGTTCCGGGAATCGATATCGGGGGCTCCCGTCAGGCCGGTCTCCAAGACCCTCGCTGAAGCTCTGTCCGATGGCGCCCGCGACGCGTTTCAGCGGCTGGCCGTGTCGCCGACTCGCCAGACTCCGTCGAGATGCCGCGCGGGGTGAATCGGAACCAGGTCGACCCGAACTTGGCACGTAGATGGCGTTACCCAAGCTAGCGTTCCGCTTGACAGCGAGGCGGGCGGCTTCATAGGCTTGAAATCCGCCCGTGCCCGAAGTTTCCGCCCTTAACGCCTTCATCGCCCTGCTGCCGATTCTGGCAGTGATGGTATTCCTCGTCGCGTTGCGCTGGCCCGCGACGCGCGCCATGCCCGTCGCGTACGCGATGACCGCTTGCTTCGCGCTGTTCTTCTGGCAGGTGTCGGTCGTCCACGTGCTCGCCGCGTCGATTCGCGGCGTGCTCATTGCCGTGTCGCTACTGTGGATCATCTTCGGAGCGATCCTGTTGCTCCAGACCTTGTCCGAGAGCGGTGCCGCGCTGTCCATCCGCCACGGGTTCATGAACGTCTCTCGCGACCGGCGGGTACAGCTCATCATCGTGGCGTGGATGTTCGGCGCCTTTATCGAAGGGGCTTCGGGTTTCGGCACACCGGCGGCCGTCGCCGGCCCGTTGCTGCTGGCCCTTGGATTCCCGGCGCTCGCCGCGGTCATGTGTACGTTGATCATCCAGAGCACCCCGGTGACCTTCGGAGCGGTGGGCACACCGATCCTCGTCGGCATGGCGGAATCCCTGAATGTCGAAACGGTCGAGACCGCGATCGCGCAGGCCGGGTTGCAGTACTCGGAGTTCATCTATCAGATCGGGGTGTTTGCGGCGATTCCCCACGCCATCGTCGGAACCTTGATCCCGCTCATCATTTGCGGGATGCTGACCCGCTTCTTCGGCAGCAACCGGTCCTTCCGCGAGGGGCTCGGCATCTGGAAGTTCGCGCTCTTCGCGGGCTTGGCGTTCACGGTGCCGTACATCTTGGTGGCAGTCTTCCTCGGGCCGGAATTTCCGTCCCTGCTCGGGGGCCTGCTGGGTCTGGGGCTCGTCGTGGTGGCCGCCCAACGCGGATTCCTGCTCTCCGGTGTCGAGCCGTGGGAGTTTCCGCCGCGCGAGTCGTGGCTCGCGGAGTGGGTCGGGACGTTCAGCGGCGAGCCCAAGAGCGAGGGCGATCCCATGCCTCTGGCCCGGGCATGGATGCCCTACGTGCTCGTGGCGGTCTTGCTCGTGATCACGCGCCTGCCCGCCCTGCCGTTAAAGGCTTGGCTCGCATCCATTCAAGTCGGCTGGGACAACATCCTAGGCACGGGACTGTCCCAAGGCATCCAGCCGCTGTACTTGCCCGGCACGATCTTCCTGATCGTCTCGCTGGCGACCGCCGCGCTGCACGGCATGTCGGGACGCCAGGTCCGTAGCGCGTGGTCGGCATCCGCGCGCATGCTCGCCGGGCCGGCGTTCGCCCTGCTGTTCGCCGTGGCTCTCGTGCGGGTCTTTATCGATTCCGACGCGAATGCTTCGGGACTCCAGAGCATGCCGTTGGAACTCGCTGGGTTCGCCGCCGCGGTCGCGGGTGCGGCATGGCCGTTCTTCGCGGCGATGATCGGGGCTTTGGGCGCCTTCGTGGCCGGCTCCAACACAGTCAGCGACTTGATGTTCAGCCTCTTCCAGTACGGCGTCGCCGACCGGATCGGCGTCTCGCACCTAGTCGTGCTCGGCTTGCAGGCGCTGGGCGGGGCCGCCGGCAACATGATCACCGTGCATAACGTGGTGGCCGCCAGCGCCACTGTCGGCTTGGTCGGGCGCGAAGGCCTGCTGATTCGACGCACGATCTACCCGATGCTGTACTACGTGGTCGCAGCGGGATTGCTCGGACTCCTATTCAGCTACGTCGTCTTCGCCGACCGGTTCTGAGGCCCGCACCACCCGCCGGAGCGACTCGAGCCGGGCCATGAGTTCGTCCGTGGCGCTCGCGATTTGGTTCTGGTCGTAGATCACGCGCGGCTCCAGCAGCACGATCAACTCGGTCTTGCTCGTAGTCTCTTCCGTGCTGCCGAAGGCTCTCCCCAGGACCGGGATCCGTCCGAGGATCGGTACGCGGCTTGAGTTGAAAATGCTGGTCTCTTGGATGATCCCGCCGATCGCGACCGTGTCTCCGTCCTTCACGGTTACCTGTGTGCTGACATTCCGGCGATCGATCGTCGGGGACTGGATCGTGCCGGTGATGCCGGTGGGCGTGGAGACCTCCTGCATGATCCGCAGCGTCACGATGCCCGAGGCGTTGACCCGCGCGGTCACGGACAGCCGGACGCCGGTTTGCACGTTGCTCACCGTGTTGGTGAAGAGCGACGAGCCCTCGGAGAACGCGCCGCCCACGACGGCTTGGGACGACAGCGTGGGAATGGTCTGTCCGACCACGATCTCGGCCGGGATGTTGTCCGTCGCGATCAGCGACGGCGCCGAGATCACCTTGGTCCGGCCCTCCTCCGCGCTGCCTTCGAGGAAGATCGCCAATTCCCGCGTGTTGCTCACGAGCGCGCCGATGCTGAGATTCGCCACTCCGCTGGGCCTCAGGCCGACGCCCAGCTTGCGCACGGCGGGGTCCTTGGATCGAGAGCGCAGGTAGGCGGACACGCCGCTCGAGAGCGAATCGGTAAGGCTCACCTCGTAAATCCTGGCGTCGATGAGCACCTGTCGCGGAGCGGTGTCGAGCGCGAGGAGCGTGCCGCGGACAGCTTCCCATTCCTGCTTGGTCGCTTGCACCAGCACGAGGTTGTTGATCGTGTCGGCTACGATCCGCAGCGACGGCTCCGCCATCAATGGTGCTTCCGTGTTCAAGGATGCTAGCGCGTCCTGGCCGCTTGCACCCCCGAGGACTGTCGGAGCGCCGCTGTAGAGTTGCTGGACTGTCGCCGCCAGATTCGCTGCCTCTCCGTACTGGGCGCGGTAGACGAAATTGCGCCTGCCGCCGGAAACGGTAGCTTGGTCCAGTTGCTGAATCCAAGACGCGGCTTCCTCCATGTACTTGTCGCTGGTGCTTACGGCCAGTAGCGCCCCGATTCGCGGAAGCGGCAGGAACCGGATCGCGTCGGTACGCGCGGCGCCCGGGATCGTCTGGAAGATCTCCTCGACCTCGGAAGCCAAGGTAGTGGCCAAGCTGTTCTCGATCACGAACAGTCGCATCTTTTGGTCGACCAGTTCCTCCGTGTCGAACAACGCGATCAAGTCCATGGTCCTCTGCATGTTGCGGCTGTTGTCCAGCACCAGCAGAGCGTTCGCGCTGTCGACCACCGCGTAGCGGCCGCCCGGGCCGAGGAACGGCTCGAGGATCTCGGAAAGCTCGGCGGCCGATGCGTGGCGCAAGCGAATCGCGTTGAGCACGAGGCGCTCGTCTTCGGGCAGGTCCGCCCCGTCTGGGAGGGCATCGATCGGCATGCGCGGCGCATCATCCAAGCGCACGATCCGGGTCGTGTTCCCGACCTGCACGGCCGCCGCTCCGTTCATCCGCAGGATGGTCTCGAGCAACGGGCGCAGATCGGCCTCTCCGAGCGGGCCGTACGTATTCACGGTCACGGAACCGTCCGGAACCGCGGGATCGACGACGTAATTGAGTTGCAGGCGCCGCGCCAGAATATCGACCACATCCAAGAGGCTGGCGTCGCGAAAGTTGCTGAACGAGAGGTTCGCCGGCACGTCCTCCCCCGGCTGCCCTTGTGCGCGCGCGGAATCGGCGGTGATGCCTGCCAGCAGCAGCGCGATGCCCGCCACCGCGCCGAACGAACGATGCCAAGGGCGTAGACCGGTGGCCGGGCCGCCCTGTCGGCCAAGTTGCGATGCCGTGTCGGTCATGGCCCTCTACCGTTCCTCTCTTTCCCACCAGTGCTGGGCGCCGAACGGAGAATGATGCACCCGGCGGACGTATCCGCCGGAGGTCGTGCCATCCGTCGCGCCGTCATTCGGGTCCGCGGCGAAGCGACCCGGACGGAACTCCGCGCCCACGCGATACTCACCTCCGGGCGGCCTACTTGCAGTGGGCTCGTCGCCGATGCGAGTCGCGGGCCGTGACGGCGCGTTGACGCGATTCGACGGTACGGCTCGCGTGGCCGTGCGCTCTGGATTGCGCAGTTCGTCGGGGGTGGCCGTGAAGACGCTGCCGGATCGGAGGAACACCAAGGCGTCCGAGCTGACTGACCGCAGGACGAATTCGCCGACCGGCTGGCCCGGACGCACCCACTCGGCCCGCATGCCCGGCCGCGCCGCGAGCAGGGCAGCCGGTCCGTCGCCCAAGTCGGCGACGCCGAAAAGCCTCGGCAGGGCGACGATCGGCGAATGCACGGTCTGCGTCGAAGAGACTCGAACCGCGGTGCCCCGGCCGGGCCTGAACAGCATGCTCTCGGCAATCTCGGTGAATTCCCCCGCTTGGAGCGCGGGCGGGGTAGACGACTCCGCCAGACCGGCAACTTCTTCCTGCCGCGCGCCGCCGTCGAAGATGTCGTTGCGCGCGTTCTTCGCCCGGGAGTAGTGCCAGAGGTGCCAGCAACTCAGGACGAACGTCGCAAGCAGGGCAATGTCCCACCAGCGGAAAGCGAGCCTCATGGCAGGGCCTCCGCATCGAATCGGTTCTCGGTGCTCTTCCGCAAGTAGCCTTCGACCGTGAGCCTTACGCGAATCGAGTTCGCCCCGGAACCGTCAGGCCGCAACTCGACATTCCGCGGAGCGAGGAGCGTCTCCGCGTTCGCTAGCGTCGCCAGAAGGTCCACGAATTGCTCCATCTCGCACCTGAATTCGACGCCCAAGGAGACTGCGTCATACGGTCCGGCCGTCTCGGGCGGCGCGAAGCTCGATCGTTCCAGTTCGATCCCTGCCCGCTCCAAGAAGCCCGACATCGCGGTGCGCACCTCGGCTTGTGCCAGTGCCGGCGATGGCGATTGCAGGAGCCCGCTTTCCAGTTGCGCCATGGCGCGGGTCACCTGGCGCGACTCGCGCTCGCGGGCGGGCTGCCGCGCCGCAACTTGCCGAGCGAGCAGGTATCGCTGCTCGAGCGTTTCGAGGCTTGCCTCGGCGGCAGCCTGCCTGGATGCCGGCAGGGTTCCACCTAACAGCCAGAGCAGGGCGAGGGCAAGGACGACCGCGAGGACGCGGAGCGCTCGCTTGTCTCGCTCGGAAAGATTCTTGAAGCCGCTCATCGGCGGGTTGCCTCGATTTGGAAGTTCTCGCCACGGTCGCCTCTAGAGGGGGCCATGGAGAATCGCGGGGTGCCGAGGGTTGAGGAGGCGTCGATGATGCCCGGCAGCGGGTTCGCGTTCGTTGCGACCCCTGTGAGGGTCGCTGTCGCGTCGTCCAGCGTGAGGCCCGTCAGCCATGCGGACGGCGGAAGGATCCGGGAGATTTCGCGCAGCGTGACGAGGTCGCGCGCGGCCCGATTCCGGCGATGCCGCAGCCAGTCCAAACTGACTTGAAGATCCGCGGCCTCGGCATTGTCGGGAGCGAACGTATCCGCGTCCGCTTCTAGCCGTGCAGCCTCTTTCCGAAGCCTCTCGGCATAGCTGCGATCTTCCAACACCAAGACTGCGAGATGTGCGCAGCCGAGAAGTGCAAGCAGGCCCAGTAGCACCAATGTGCGGCCGGACGGGAGGAGCGACAGGAACGTCCGTCGGCGGGCAGGAAGCAAGTTCAGTCGCAGGCCGGCGCGGGGCCGGGCCGACTCGATGGCTGTCGCGTAGGCCACCGCGTCGCGCACCAAGTCAAACCCCTCGGCCGCGCGAACCGGCTCGGGCAGCATGTCGCGGAGCGGCACGATGCCGAGACCCGTCACCGGGTCGGGGGGGATCTCCGTTCCCGCGAATGCCACCCCGGTCGGCCGATCGCCATGCCCCGGCAGGCCCTCGAGTGCTAGGCGCAGGGCACCTTCCAGTGTCACGCCGCCGAGGTCGATCGCGGCACTCCAAAGCGGATTTCCAGCGGATCGGCCATACAGTTCGAGTTGCTCTCCCTCGATGTCCGCGATCAGAATCGGTTCGGAAAGCGAGGTTGCGCGCAGACGCGTGGCTGCGGTTAGCGCCGAAGCCGCGACCGTGCATGCGGACAAGTGGATGCCCGCCGCCGCGAACCGCTCCTCATAGGCGTTGATCGTGGCGGTACGGGCAATGATCGTCGGGATCTTCCGCCGCCCGAGTTCGCCAACCTGACCCTCCGGACACACCCAGTCATGTAGGACTTCCTCGTCTCCGAACGGGTGCAGGCCCGGCACCTGCAGAGTGACCGAGGACGCGAGTTTTCGCGTCGGCATCGGGGGCAGGTCGAGAGTCCGCAGGACGACGTCTTGCCGCGGCATGCAGAGAGTCGCGTGTCCTTTTTTGATCCCGCACTGGAGAAGGAATCCCCGGTACTCCCGACCCCACTCTTGGGGAGGGCGCTCGGCGAATTCCGGAATACGCACCCGACCGAGCACGGCGACGCCGGCGCGCTCAACGCGCACCGCGACGGCGACGAGATCCGCGCCCCGCACGGCAATCCCGCAACCAGTCGACCCGGCAAGAACCCCTCCCAGCATGCGTTCGGTGCGATCCACGGACCCTAGAGCGGTCGCTCGTACCAGCGGCGGACCCGCAAGCGACCGGTCGATTCGCTTGCCTCGACCGTCGCCGCGACGGTGCGCGAGGCGAGCCGCGCAAGCTCCCTCCCCGTTGCCGTGATCGTCCACTCTCCGGCATCGGCACCGGTGCTTAGCGGCAAGTGCATGGCGGCTCGCGATGCTCGGCGGAAGAGCGCCCCGGTCTGAGAAAGCGGGGCTTGCTCCCGAGCGGCGAGCACTTCGTCGGCTAGGGCCGCGGACAGGCCGGTAGCGAGGAGCACGGCGCGGGGAGCCGCGTTGATGTCGACACTTGCGGATCCTTCCGTTCGCAGGTAGCGGCGCAGGCCCGCGATCTCTCGCAGCCCTTTCCTTCCGCTGTCCGGCGCGACGGGTCGGTACGTACCGTAAAGCAGGTCTGGAGAGATGCCCGGAACCGTCAAGAGTTCCTCAACTACTTGTATAGACGCGAATCGCCGCTCGAAAGACGACCGCTGGGTCGAATCCGGAGAACCGGGCTGCGACGGATTGAAGTGGCGGATGCGGCCCGCAAGCAACCCCTGCCCGTATTGCACGATGCCGTCGGCCAGAGAGCCCGCGTTGTCGGGTGCGGAAACCAGCCCGCCGATGAGGATTCGCAGCGCTTGCCTGCCGCACCGGTTCACATTGATTTTTCCGGACTCCGCTACGATTCGCACATCGGCGGTGCCCGCCGGGAAGCTGTAATCACGCTGGACGCTTCCCGACAGAAAGCCTCTCCGAACCGTTCCATTCGCGAGTTCGTGCAGCGCCGCTTCGATGCCCCCGCGAGCCAGCAAGTACGCCTGCGCGCTGTCCGCCCGCAGTGCGGCGCGATCCAAGGCGGTCCGAGCCGACGAGGAGAGAGCGAGAGCGATACAGCTCAATGTCGTGACGCCGCCCAGCACGGCGAGCAGGGCCGAACCGCGCCGTGCGGAGCATCGACGACCCGAGCATTCTGCCGACCTCGGGGTCATCGGCCGAGCCCTCCAAGCGCTTCCGCCTCGGCAGGCACTGATGCCGTGACCCAACGTTGTTGCCCGTCGCGCGATCCGGCACTCGACACGCCCGAGGTCCACCGGATGCGCACTGCCCGAGGCACTCTGTTCTTGTCGCGCCAGCGACTCACCCAGCGTTCCGGTTCGTCAGTCCCCGCAGGGATCTCCAAATACTCGAGGCTAAAGTCGACCAGATCCTCCGCGACAGTCCAGGATTCCGCCCCTACCAAGGGGCTCGCGGCGTTCGAGGCGGGACTCTCCAGAAGCGCGCCAAGTTCCTGCAGACTCGGGCAAGGGACATCTGTCAAGACGAACTGGACACCGCCCGATTCGGGTATCGCCCCCAATGTGACGAACCGCAGGCCCGCTCGCCCGCCCGTCGTGGGCGAATGCCCGGTGACGAAACGCACCGTGCGCTCCTCCCCTTGAAAGAACGGTTGCGGCGACTCTCCCCGCGGTCGCGGCGTGACCAACGGGACGATAGAGGAGATGGCCTCGTGCAGCCGCAAGCTCGCCATTCCGAGGCGCCGGTCCTGTCGCAGCGCTTCGCGTGTCTCGACCCAAGCGCGCAACCCGTTCCCGGTCACCGCGACCAGACCGGTAGCCAATAGAGCCAGCAGCGTCAGGGCGGTCACTGCTTCGACGAGCGTGGCGCCCCGCGTTGACCGCTCCATGCCGGAAGCGGGTGCGCGGCGTCGATTCATGGCAGTCGCAGCCTCCGGTAGCCCTCTAGGCGAATCGATCTCCGCTCGCCCCCGCGCTGCCACCGCCATTCCAGCCGGACGCGCATCAGGCGGTTGCCCTTCGCGTCAGCACCGAATCCATCGAGCGGTTCCACGAACGCTTCCCATTCGGAAGCGGATCCATGCCGCCCCCTGAAAGTTGCGCCGGGTTCGAGAGACCGGCGAGAGAGCAGTTCGTTCATGCAACTCCTGGCGAGGAGTCCGGCTTCGCCGTGATCGCGCGCGGCGCCCGCCGCTGACACTGACGAACCGATCGCGCTAAGGATGCCCACGGCGGCGACGCCGAGCAGCAGCGTGGCGACCGCAACTTCCAGCAACGAGAATCCGTTCTTGCGGATCATCGGTCGGCCCTCAAGTCCCGGAGCGTGCCGTCTAGCGGGTCCACGCTGAAGCCGACCCGACCGTCCCCGCGGGCGGCAAGCGCCACGGTTAGGTTCGGGGGCATGTCCCCTGGGTGCAAGACGACCGTCAGTTCGCGGTCGGGCAAGACGATGCGAACAGGCGGTTGGAATTCAAGTTCCCGATGCCAAGCCCCGTCGCCCGTGCCTGCCTGGATCAGGCCAGCCGACGGATCGATGCGTACCGCCACGGCTACCCGGTTCCGGTCCGCGTGCTGTTGCGACTGGAGCAGCAACGTTCCTGCCGCGTCCGAGGCGCTGCGCAGTCGAATGCCGTCCAACGCCCGGTCTAACCCCGGGTACGCTACGGCGAGGGCGAGTCCCGCCAGCGTCGTCGCCACCAAGACCTCGAGCAAGGTCACTCCGGCCCGCTTGAAGCGCATGACCGCCTGCCCTCACCGCCAGCTGACGATGTCCGCCGCGGCGTCCTCGCCGCCCGGCTGACCGTCGGACCCGAAGCAGAGGACTTCCGGTCCCGGCCCGTGTTCCCCGGGAAAGCGGTACACGTAGGGATTGCCCCACGGATCGAGCGGGATCTCCTTGTCGAGGTAGGGGCGGATCGCCTCGAGCCCTTCCGATGCAGCCGGAAAGCGCGCTTCGTCGAGATTGAAGCGTTGCAGCGCCGTCATGAACGATTCGATCTGGGCACGGGCCGCGGCCCGCCGGCCTTGGTCCCCGACCGGGGCGAGTTGCTGCCAGGCAACCGCCGCGAACAAGGCGATGATCGTCACGGTCACGAGCATCTCGATCAGCGTGATGCCCGCCGCGCTCGGTCTGGGTCGCTCCCTAGATTCCATTCACAACCCCATGCGCTGGACGCCGGACAGCGCGAGCAGCGTTCCGAACACCATGATGGCGATCAAGCCGCCGAGCAGCAGGATCACGAGCGGTTCGAGAAGCGCGTTGAATCGCTTGAGCGCCTCGCGCGTCTGGCGCTCGTGAATCGTCGCCACTTGGTCGAACATGCGGTCCAAGTGGCCGGTTTCCTCGCCCACGGCTAGGAGCCTGCCGACAAGGGCCGAAAACACTTGGGTGCCAGCGACGGATCGGGCGACGGTCTCGCCCCGCTTGACCGCTTCCGTGACGGGTTCCAATGCCGCTTCTACCGCCCGGTTCGCGAGCACGCTTCGAGCGATGCCGAGTGCTGGAAGGATCGGCACGGATGCGCCGAGGAGAGTCGCCATCGCCCGGGCGAAGCGCGCCGTGACGGCATGCCGCACGAGGCGTCCAATCACGGGGACGCGGAGCAGTGCCGCGTCCATGCGCCGGCGACCCGAGGCCGTGCGCGCCCACCAAACGAGCGCGCCCGCCGCAACTGTCGGTAGCAGCGTCAGGACCAGCCACCAGCGGCGTAGCGCCTCGCCGCCGCTCAGCATGAGTTGCAAGGCCAGGGTCGGCTCGGTGCCTGAACTGCGCAACGTCTCGGTCAAGCTCGGCGCCACGTACCACAGCATGACCAGCAACGACGCGGAGCCGACCGCCAGCAGCAGCGCGGGATAGGCGAGCGCGGAGGACAATTCGCTACGCATTTCGTCCCGAGTGCGCTCGAACGCAGCCAACCGGTCCATCACGACCGGCAGCGCTCCGGACGCCTCGCCGGCCCGCACCATGTTGATGTAGAGGCGGGAAAAGCGATCCGGTTGGAGGCCAAGTGCGCCGGCGAACGACTCCCCTGATCGCACGTTACGCAAGATCGCACGAATGGCGAGGGCGTCGCGCTCGGATTCGGCAACCTCCGCGACAGTCTCCAGCGCTCGTTCCAGCGGGACCTCCGCTTGTAAGAGTGTCGCGACCTCTTCAGTGAACCGCAGCGTGGCCCGCCGGTGACGCCAAGACGGCCCGGCGCTCCGTTTCCGGCGGGAGGGTGCTTCGGCATGAATGTCGGTTGCTACCAAGCCCCGCTTCCGCAATTCGCGCGCGGCCATCCGCCCGTCCTCGGCGGCGAGCGAACCGCTCAGCGCATGCCCGTCCGCGTTGACCGCCCTGTAGCGAAATGTCTGCATGTGCCCCTGTCTCGCGCCTCACCCTTCCGGCGTGGCGCCGAGCACCTCCTCGACGGTTGTCAGACCCCGCTCGATCTTCTGCCATCCGTCCCATTGCAGCGTTCGCATGCCTTGTTTCCGGGCCGCGTCACCGAGTTCGCTCGCGCTGTGGTTGCTGGCGACGGTCTGCCGGATGGGCTCGGTGATTTCCAGCAGCTCGAAGATCCCGATCCTGCCGCTGTACCCTTGGCCCCGGCATTCCTTGCAGCCGGGCGCTTGCCAGGTGCGGACGGGCCGCCCGTCGGGGTCGGTCGCGGGTCGGCTCGGTGTCTTGCAGCGCGCGCATAGCAGGCGCACGAGCCGCTGGGCGAGGACTGCGATGACCGAGGAGGCCAGCAAATAGCGTTCGACACCCATGTCCGCCAGTCGCGTGATTGCGCTCGCGGAATCGTTCGTATGCAAGGTCGAGTACACGGCGTGCCCGGTCAGGGCCGCCCGCACGGCGGTCTCGGCGGTCTCGGCGTCGCGAATCTCGCCCACCATGATCACGTCCGGGTCTTGCCGCACGATGTGCCGCAGCCCGGATGCGAAGGTCAGTCCGATCGGGGGATTGACATGAATCTGGGTGACGCCCTCGAGTCGATACTCGACGGGGTCCTCGAGCGTCACGATCTTGCGCGTCGGGGAGTTCACGCTCTTCAGCGCGGCGTGCAGCGTGGTCGTCTTGCCGCTACCGGTCGGGCCCGTCACGAGCAGCAAGCCGTGGGGCACGGCAGCTAGGCGCGCCACCCGCGCCAGCAGATCCTCTCCAAGGCCTAGCGATTCGAGACTGAAGCCCCCGGAGGTCGCGCGGTCGAGCAAGCGCAGCGCCACGGATTCCCCGTGGAGTGTCGGGAGCGTGGCGACGCGCACGTCGAGATCCCGGCCGAGTATGCGGAGTTCGATGCGCCCGTCCTGCGGCAAGCGGCGTTCGGCGATGTTCAGTCCCGCCATCAGCTTCAGCCTCGATACGACCGGCGCCCGCATCGGGCGGGGCGGGGCATTCCGGGGTTCCAAGATGCCGTCAATCCGAAAGCGCACTTGGCAGTCGTCCTCTAGCGGCTCCAAGTGAATGTCGCTGGCGCGCTCTTCAAGGGCTTGCGCGATCATGGCGTTCACGTATCGAATCACCGGAGCCTCGGAGGCCATGTCGCGCAATTGCTCGATGTCGTCAGCGCTCGCCTCGGCGATCTCGCGCTTCTCCGGCGAGCCGTAGCGCTCGTCAATCGCGGCAAGAATGTCGCTCTCCGTGGCTAGGACGAGCCTTACGGGTCGGCCGGTCAGGGACTTGATGCTGGTGAGCGATTCCAAGTCGAGCGGGTCGCTCGTTGCCACCGCGAGGTGCTCGCCCTCCAGCGCGAGGGGGAGCATCCGGAACTGACGCAGGTAGTCTGGCGGAACATGACCTACAGAAGGCGGTTCGCTCGGAAAGTCCTCCTTGTGGATCAAGGGGATTCCGAAGTACGTGGACTCGACTTCCAGCAAATCGCGGGGCTTGACCAGCCCCAAGTCCACCAGCGTGCGGCCGAGACAGCTCCCGTGGTCCGCTTGCAGGCGCGTTGCCCGATCGAGATCGCTCTGCTGCAGCAGGCCCTTCTCGACGAGCACCGTGCCGAGGCACTCGGGTTGCTCGGCTGGGGCCCCGCGCGTTGCTTGCATCGCCATCTCCGCGGCCCGTCCACGCTCCGTGGGGCGGAGCTAGTAGTACCTCGTGGTCAGCCTGGTCTCGCCCGACAGCGCGCCCCGCGCCGCCGCGATCACGATCTGGCTGGGAAGTTCCGTCCGATCCTCCCATGGAAAGTGGAACAGCGAGACCGCGAGGGCGACCTGCAGTTCCGGGGCTAGTTCGGTAAGGCGGGGGCCAAGGTCGACCAGAGCCATCCGCATGGTTCGGCGCAACGGTTCCAGGCCCTCCCGCTTGCGAACGTTCAACTGCCGGATCTCGTCGGCGGTGTAAGAGCGGCGGAACGGGCTCAGGTTCGCGGCGGGCTCGAGGTTGACCTCGATCGAGAAGACGACGCCGTATCCCGGGAGATAGATGCCGCGGGTCGCGCTGATCGCGGTCGCTCCGCCATCCGTGGCGCGCCGGAAGCGCCGGTCGACCGCGCGTTCCAGCGCTTCCATCTGCCCGACCAGGTCCGGCTCCAGCAGCTCGATGCCCGCCGCGCCGAGCGGAACCCACAGCATCACCAATGCGAGACAGATCTTCATGGCCGAGTCTCCGGAATCGCGGCTAGATCGAATTCGAGGAGCTGTCGCTTGAGAAGTTCGTGCTTGGCATTCAAGAATCGGTAGGCGGCCACGGAGTCGGCATGCATTGCCGCGACCTCCTGCCGGAGTGCTGCGACTTCCGCTTCGGTGCCTTCCGCGCCCGCCGCCGAGGCTGAGACTTCGATTAGCGCGCTCGCCCAACGGGCAGAGCTCCGCTCGATTTCTTCCCGGATCGCAGCGCGGAGTTGCTCCTCGCTGACCGCCGGGCCGGGAGGAACGGGCGCCTTCGGCGCACCTCCGAACGAAACGATCCATCCATCCGGAAGGCGCTGGACGGTAGGTTGACTGAGCCAGACCGCTCCGAAGAGTCCCACCAGCACTGCCGCGCAGACGGCCGCTAGGCGGAATCCGTACCCTGCGCCCCACCGCGAGGATGCCGGGCGGGCGGTTACCGCCGGTACCGGATCCGGTACGAACGAGGAGTGCTCCGGAACCTCCGCTTCCGGCAGGGAACGCAGTGCGCCCAAGAGCCTGCGCTGGACTTCCAATTCCTTCCGGGCCTGCGGATCGCTCCTGAGCGCGGCTTCGACAGCCGCCCTGCGCTGGGATGGCAAATCGTCGAGCAGGTAGTCTCTGATTTCTTCCGGTGAAACACTCACGTGCGTACCTCCTTCGCATTAGTAACCGGCTCCAGCACTTCGCGCAAAGCGTCGAAGGCCGCATACAGACGTGATTTGACCGTCGAGGCCGGACAGTCCAGAATCTCCGCGATCTCGTCAAACTTGAACCCGTACGTCACCTTGAGGAGCACCGCTTCGCGTTGGCGCACCGGCAGCGTGCCGAGTGCCTGCTCCACGAGGAAAGCGAGTTCGGCATCGCCGTAGCCGAATCCTCCGACCCGAATCCCGGGCAGGCTCGCGAAATCCGCAGTCGTCTCGATGTCTTCGACTGCCGAAGCTGGCCGCGGTCGACGATGGAGGGAGGCGGCCTCGTTGTGGGCGATGCGAAAGAGCCATTGCGGGAATCGTCCGGTATCCGCGAGCCGCGGCAAGCCGCGATACGCCTTCAAGAACGTCTCTTGGCATGCGTCCAAAGCGTCTTCCCGGTTGCCTAGCGAGCGCAGCAGGTAGTTGTAGACCTTCTTCTCCCATCGCGATACCAGAACGGCGTAGGCCCGGGCATCACCGCGCCGCGCGCGCCGGACGAGGGCGCGATCTTCGGATCCGGGGATCATGAACGATTCATCCGCCCACTAGGCAAGACGCTGGGCGGCGGGAAAAAGACGACTCGCCCGACTCGTGCCGCCAGTCGACTCCCTATCAAGGGTGACAGCGCCGGGCCGCACGAGCGAATATTCTTCAGCTCGTGCGCAAGTCTTGCCGAAAAAGTCCGCCGCTCGCTCGTCTAAGAGACGCTGACACAAACTACGGTTCGAATACACCTTCTCCTTGTGAACCTGTGGTTGACACGAACGGCGAGGCGCAAGCCTCGCCGTTCTATTTTTAGGGAACCCCTGCCACCGTGCTTCCCGTGTGAAGCGATTGATCGTCAATGCTGACGACTTCGGGTACACCCGGGACGTCAACGAAGGGATCTTGCACTCCCACCGGCACGGGATCGTCCGCTCCGCCTCGCTGCTGGCGAACGGCTCCGCGCTGGAGCACGCTGTCAGCTTGGCGCTCCAGTGCCCCACGCTAGCGGTCGGCTGCCACCTAACGCTCGTCGAGGGGGTGTCCGTCGCGCGCCCCGGCACGACCCTGCCCCCGTCGCTGGGAAGACTGCTGGTCGATCCGCCGACGCGCGAAGACGCGATCCGCGAATTCCGATCCCAGGTGGAACAGCTCTTGGCGCGGGGCATCGGACTCGATCACTTGGACACCCACAAGCACCTGCATGTCTTCCCGCCCGTGCTTGATGCCGTAACCGAGGTCGCGCGCGAATTCGGCATCCGGTGGATTCGCAAGCCTTTCGACATTCCGTTCGGGACGGTTCGCTCGGGACGCCGCTGGATCGCGACCGCCGTGGGCTCGTTGCGGGTCCCGTTCGAAACGCGCCTGGCCCGGGCCGGGTGCGGCACGAGCGATTACTTCGCCGGATTCGCGGCGACCGGCGCCGTGGATGCCGCATGGCTTGTCGCCTTGCTGGGCGAGTTGCCGCAGGGCACGGGAGAGCTTGTGTGCCACCCCGGCTACTGCGGATCCGAACTCTCCGCCGCGAACACGAGGCTCAAGGAGAGTCGGCATGCCGAAATGCAGGCTCTGTGCGATCCAGCCGTGCTCGACGCCGTCGGTGCCAACGGCATTGAATTGCTCGCGTACCGGGATTTGGACTCCTCAACGGCGTAAGCGGCCAGTCGGATCGAGGGCGTTTCGTCATGCGTGATGAGAATTCAATGTAAAGGGTTCGTAAAAGCATGCCGCGCCGCCCGGGATTGCGCGGGGGCCTGCCGTAAACCCGTGCCGCTCAATCGTCATGGGGAACGAAGCACGATTGCAATTCAAAACACCTTCTCCTTGTGAACTTGTGTTTGCAACGAACGGCGGGGCGCAAGCCCCGCCGTTCCCTTTTCGAAACGGCATGCACATCGAGTCGGTCGAACCGTGCAGACACTGAACGAGCCAGACTGTTCAGCGCCCGAGCGACTTGCGCTTGGACCTTCGCTCACGAGCCAGCCTCGGCGGTCGTACCGACGGTCCAGCCGGACACGCGACCCGAATCCTCTAATCTGGGGCTGGCATGCAACTCGGTTACGTCAGCGCCATCTTGCCGGAACTCTCCTTCGACCAGATCTGCGAGGTGGGCGCGGAGGAGGGCTACGACTGCATCGAAGTCATGTGCTGGCCGCCCGGCAAGGCCGAGCGTCGCTACGCAGGGGTCACGCACATCGACGTGGCCAGCCTCGATGACGCCCTGATGGCGGAGATCCGCGAGTCGGTCGAACGCCACGGCGTGCAGATCAGCGCTCTCGGATACTACCCGAATCCGTTGTCTCCGGACGAAGACGAGGCGCGGATCGCCCAGGATCAGATTCGCCGCGTGATCCGCGGAGCGCAGGCCCTTGGCCTAGAGACCGTGAACACGTTCGTGGGACGCGACTGGACTCTCTCCGTCGAAGAGAACTGGCCGAACTTCCTGAGCGTGTGGCGTCCGCTAATCGCGTTCGCCGAAGATTGCGGTGTCCGGGTCGGCATCGAGAACTGCCCGATGACGTTCACCCGCGACGAGTGGCCGGGCGGCAAGAATCTCGCCTTCTCGCCCGCGATCTGGCGGCGCATGTTCGAAGACATTCCCAGCGCATCGTTCGGACTGAACTACGACCCTTCGCACCCGACGTGGATGCACATGGACGCCGTCGCCCCGCTGCGCGAATTCCGCGACCGCGTTTTCCACGTGCATGCCAAGGATGTCCGGATCGATCGGCACCTCTTGAACGATGTGGGGATCTTGGCCTACCCCTTGCAGTTCCACACGCCCAAGCTCCCCGGCTTGGGTGACGTGAATTGGGGGCAGTTCTTCTCGACGCTTACATCGACGGGTTACGACGGGCCGGTCTGCGTCGAAGTCGAGGATCGAGCATACGAGGGATCCTTGGAGGCCCGCAAGCTCTCGTTGCGACAGAGCGCGCGCTTTCTGCGGCAGTACGTCCCGGAGCCTGTCGCTCCGTAAGCCGGGCGGATCAGGGGCGGTTCCCTGACGGTTCGGGCGCGATGGCGGCGAAGTCCGCGATCGTCGTGAGTTGCACCAGCATGTGGGCGAGGAAGGCCAGTCTGTTGCGACGCACGGCCTCGTCCTCGGCCATCACGAGCACCTCGTCGAAATACCGATCCAGCTGCGGCCTCAACGTTGCGATCTCGGTCAGCGACGCGGCGTAGTCCCGACTCGAGTTGTGACTGAAGATCTCGTCCTCGACCCGTTCCAGCGCCTCGTGCAGGTCGACTTCCGCATCCGAATCGAACAGCGCGGTGTCGGGGCCGATGTCTGCGAACGCATCCGTGCCTCCCGCTTTTTCGAGGATGTTGCGAATGCGCTTGAAACTCACCGCCAGTGACGCAAAATCGGGCGTGGATCGCACGTGCGCGAGGGCTCGAGCGCGTGCCGCTACGTCGACAGGGACATTGTCCGAAGCAGTTAGGACCGCCTGCGCGACATCCGGGGTGAAGCCGCCAGATTCTTGTAGCCAATGCCGCAGGCGCTCGACGAAAAACGCTCTCAGACTGGACGCGTTCTCTCCCGCTCGCGCGACCTTCACCAAGCTGCTCAGTTGGAGGGGCAAGTCGCATTCGACAATGATCCGGATAACGCCGTACGCGGCTCGGCGGAGAGCTAGTGGATCCTTGGAGCCGGTCGGAACCAAGCCAATCTTGAACATGCCGCCCAAGGTCGCGAGCTTGTCCGCCAAGGATGCCACTTGACCCGCGACAGAGCGGGGAAGCGAGTCCGCGGCGCCCGCTGGCAGGTAGTGGTCGTAGATCGCATCGGCGACTTCCTGGGCTTCGCCTTGCGCTCTAGCGTAGAGCCCGCCGATCTTGCCTTGAAGTTCCGGAAACTCTCCGACCATTTCGGTAGTCAGGTCCGACTTCGCAAGTCTCACGGCCCGTAGCGTTGCGTCGACGGTTGGATCGTCCAACTCCAAGTCAGTGACCAAGCCGCGCGCTATCGCCCAGTTGCTCTCGGTCTTGTCCCAGTAGCTGCCTAGCGTCGCTTGGAACGTCACGGTCTTCAGTTCCTCTACGCGGTCAGTGAGCGACAGGCGCTGGTCGAACTCCCAGAAGAAGCGAGCGTCGTTGAAGCGAGCTCGCAGCACGCGCTCGTGCCCCCGGCGGATTTCGCCGTCCGGGTCACCGCCCGAGTTCGCGATCGCGACAAAGCTATTGGCCAAGGAGCCGCTCTCCGTTTCGATCGCGAAGTACTTCTGATGGGTCAGCATCACCGTCTCGAGCACTTCGTCGGGAAGGTCCAGGTACTCCGGGTCGAAGGACCCCAGCACGGCGCTAGGGAATTCGGTCTCGTACGCGAGTGTCCGCAGGAGCCTGGGATTGCTGCGGACGCGCAGTCCCGCGGGGACTAGAGCCTCCGATTCGCTCGCGATCCTGCGACAGCGCTCCTCCGTCGAGAGCACCACTCCGTTCGCCGCGAGGGCGCTGCGGTAATCGTCGGCACCGGTTACCGCGAGCGCTCCGGAACCGAGCCTGCGGTGACCCCAAGTCTCGTTGGAAGAGGCGACCCCGCCGATCTTGAACGGCACTACCTCTCCGTCCAGCAAGGCCACGATCCAGCGGATCGGACGGATGAAGCGCGGTCCGTTGCGACCGGTCCAATGCATGCTGCGGGGGAAATGGATGCCGAGGATCACCTCGGGCAGGATTTCCGCCAGCAAGTCCGCTGCGGAGCGACCGAGCAGCGGACGCTCGACGCAGAGCTTGCCGTCGGGGCTCACCTTCATTTCGTCGACGGGTGTGCCCGTCTTCTGCGCGAAGCCGAGCGCCGCCTGGGTTGCGTTGCCGTCCGGGTCGAACGCGATGTTCTGGGCCGGGCCGTAGATCGTCAGGGTGCGGTCCTCTTGTTTGGGCGGCAGGTTCTCGGCGATCAATGCAAGTCTGCGGGGAGTCGCCTCCACGGCGATCTGGACGCCAGCTTCGAGGTCCACCCGCTTCAGCGCCTCGAGCGTGAGACGCTGCAATTCCTGACGCGCCGCGTCAATCATGCGGGCCGGGATTTCCTCGGTGCCGATTTCAAGCAGGAGATCGCTCATGCGGTCACCTCTGCGAGTCCCTCTCGCTGCTCGACCCACGCGTTCGCGACCGCTACCGCCAAGCTCCGCACGCGTTGAATCACTTGAGCCCGCTCCGTCACGCTGATCGCCCCGCGCGCCTGCAACGTGTTGAACAAGTGGGAGCATTTCAGCGTCTGGTCGAATGCCGCGAGCAAGGGGAAGCGACGTCGAGCCTGCGGGTCTTCGCGTTCGTGGAAGGCGGCGATCAGGCGCTTGCACTCGGCTTCGTGGAGCTTGAACTCTCGCCACACGAAGTCGACATCGGCCTCGTCGAAGTTGTACGTCGAGTACTGCTCTTCGTCGGTCAGCCGGACATCACCGTACGTCCAGCGGTCGTTCCACTGGATGTCATAGACGCTCTCGACGTCTTGAATGAACGCGGTGAGCCTTTCCAGCCCGTACGTCAACTCCGCGGGCGCGGTATCCAGGTCCTGTCCCCCGCACTGCTGGAAGTATGTGAACTGCGTGATTTCGAGGCCGTCCAGCATGACCTGCCAGCCAACCCCCCAAGCGCCTAGCGTGGGAGACTCCCAGTTATCCTCTTCGAGCTTGCAATCGTGCTTGGTCAGATCGATCCCGATTTCTTCCAAGCTCTTGAGGTACAGCTCGACCACGTCGTCGGGCGCGGGCTTGAGAATCACCTGCAGCTGCATGTGTTTGTACAGCCGGTTCGGGTTCTCGCCGTAGCGGCCGTCGGTCGGCCGTCGGCTGGGCTGAACGTACGCAACGCGGTACGGTTCCGGCCCGAGAACCCTGAGGAACGTCTCCGGGCACATGGTGCCGGCTCCGACCTCGCAGTCGAACGGCGCCTGAATGATGCACCCTTGGCGAGCCCAATAGTCCTTGAGCCGCATCACTACGTCTTGGAACGTCAACATGGAGGTACGGGTACAGTTCCCGCCGAGGCTGATCAGGGCATGCCACGGGTGTGCCCTGACGGAACCCCGATTCCGCTACCAAGTATAGCAACGTTCGGGCCAGGCTGGGTCGGCGCGAACGAGATGCCGCTCCGAGCCCTAGGCGAGCCGGTCCATCGTGTCCCCGGCACCGCCCCGGACCTGGACCTCGGAAGGCTCCGATTCGCACCAGGTGATGATCGGACTCCCTGAGTGTCCCAAGTCGCCGTCGCGGACTGGAGGGCGGCAGTTGACGGAGTCCGCAACGATTGGCAAGAGTCACTACAAGAAGTTCGCCATGGATGGTTGTACGACCACGAGTGACAATCCATTCATCTTGGATCCACCTTGCCAAACAGACGCCTTCTCCAGAGATCACCGAGATAATCACCGGAGTCTACGAGGCTCTTGAGCAGCTCTTGGTCCCGAGCGCGATGGATCGTAGAGAATCCCTCCGCTTTTTCCAACCAGTAGACTTCATCAAGTTTCACTCCATCCAAGAAATCTGAGGAATGCGTTGACACGAAAGCCTGTCCTCCCCGCCGTGCGTAGTCCCTGAATTCTTCAACGAGTTCCCCGAGGAATGCTGGATAGAGCTGATTCTCTGGGTGCTCAACCGCAAGCAATGGGTGAGGTTTCGGGTCATTGAGGAGTATGAGGTATGCAAACATCTTCATCGTACCATCCGACACGTAGCGAGCAGTGAATGGCTCTTTGAAACGTCCGCCTTGGAAACGCAGCACCAAGCGGCCATCTTCGGTCCGCATGGCTTTGACGTCAACCACATCCGGGACGCGTGACCGCATGCTAGCTAACACCCTCCCAAATTGCTCGGGGTGGTTTTCGTAAAGATATTGCGCAACCTGTGCAACATTGTCTCCTCGCGCAGACAAGTGTTCGGCGCAATCAGCTTCGGCACTTGGTCGGGCGGCGGCGATATGAATGTTCGAAGTGTGCCAGTTCTCAATTAGGCTATGAAGCTCCGAGGCTACGCGGAATTCACGAAACTGTCCCAACCCTTTTATGGCGAGAATGCTTGGATCTTCAAGCACGTAAGGCTCTCGATGCTCGACTGCACCCGCTTTGCCGTAGACCGACTCATTCGCAATAGCCGTGCCGCTTCCGGCAGAGAAATCGACGAGGTGCCTCGAGCGGCCGCTACCAACACCATGTTGGTAGCGCAACACTTCTCGATTCACGATCACTCGTCCCTTCTTGAGTGCCACGTCGAGGATGTACGAGGCTAGGCGTCCGCCGCTCTCTCGAAACTTGATGGTGATCCCAACCGGACCCCTCTGATTGCGACTGACGATCTCCTTGAATCCGCCGCGTCCGGCAACCGCGGAAGTCGCGTTTCCGACAACGGCGTCCTTCAGAAACGAGAACACATCGAAGAGTGTTGACTTGCCCGTTCCGTTCGCACCCACCACCACTGTCATTGAAGGGAGCTTGGTCAGCTTCACATTGCGGAACACACGGTAGTTCCGGATTTCGATCTGCTCAATCCGCATCGTTGCTCAAGCCTCCTTCGGGACCTTGAGAAATGGCGCACTCGAGTGCCTACCTAGAATAACAAAATTCAGGCGCGCCGGTCTTCATGTCAACTGTACCCTGACCAGCGTGGTCGATCCGAGCATGTAGGATGGCTGACTCTCAGTGTTGTGGATCGTAATCTGCTGCATGTGCCAATACAGCCGATTCGGATGCTCAACGTAACGACCGTCGGCCCCCCGTCAACTGGGATCAATGAAAGCGACACGGTACGGCTTCGGCCCCGGCCGAGGATCCTGAGGAACGTCTCCAGCCACATGGTCCCGGCTCCGACCTCGCAGTCGAACATGTGTGGGTGAAGCCCCCGTCAAGGCCGGTCGGGGAAGGCCATGAGCGTACCCTGACGGAATCCCGATTCCGCTACCAAGCATAGGAACGATCGGGCCAGGCTTGGTCGGTGCGAACGAAACAACGGCCCAGACCTTTCGGGGCAAGTCCATCGCTTCGTTGAGATCTGGCCCGTGCCGCATCGCGGGACGTACCGATCCGCACCGAGTGACGACCGGCATCCTCGCACCAATCGCCATTGCGTGCCGGAGAGCTGTAGTTCATGCAGCCCGCAACGACCAACTCCGGTAGCAGGCGCATTACTGACCTACTAGCGTCATGCCAAACCTGCCACAATGTGGATATCAAACCCACTTGTGTGGAGAAGCGATCAAGCTTGCGAATCCCGTGTCGACCTTGCATTAGCCTTCGGTGTGCATTTTCGAGTATCGAGAGGCGTCAAAATGGATTAGTTGGGAAGTAGCTTAGCGATGTCATTGCTGATTACCGTTGGATTTCGATAACCGAGTGCCCGAAATACCCCTAGAATTCGAGCGAGCCGTCGAGCCGCCCGATTGGTTGCTGCCAAGCAACCCCAAATATATTGCACATACTCGCTGCTGGGATCCTCTATTTCATGAGCCTCTGCTAATGCTAGGAGCAGTCTTGCAGCCTGATTGACATCCGGTGAAACGTCCCCCGTTCTGCCAATTTCAACTTGCCGCGATAGAGCAGGTATTTCATAGCGAGCGTGAATTATAGCCGTCAATAACGATAGCAATGAATACGGTTTCATCATATACGACTTACGCAAACCAGAGAAATGATCCCTCACATACTCAAAAGCAAATCTGATCCGCTGCTTATACAATGTCGCATTGCTGAATTGGTCGTCGTATTTCTTGTAAAGAGATCGTAGATGCCCCGGGCTAGTGCTGATGATTCCGCGCTCCATTGCTAGTACACAGTCGCTCAGAAACTCGGCATCGGCCATTCGCAACATCTGTCTCTTCGTGAAAACATTAAATTCGAGGAAAAATTCGCTCAATTCAGCATTCAGTTCATTGATAAACCACCTAAAGTGTCCATTGAATGTAGAATGTCTTTTTTCGGCAGAGTTAAGAGGCAAGGTATAGGCGTTCATCCTTCTGAACATTTGAATGATCTCGTCTTTCCTCGCATTTCGAACCACATTGACAGGGATTGGATAGGCTATGAATTTTTCCCGAACATCCTCTTCCATGCTACTGTAACGCAGGCCGGGGTGCCGGGTCTCGCTCCCCAAGGCAAATTTCCCACACACGAAATCCCTGATAGTCAGTAGTCTCTGTTGTCCGTCAATCAACTCCTTCTTGACTCTTCCGGACTGAATGAATTCATATATATATAGATTCGGGAATGGAAATCCCCCTATGACAGTATCGATGAAATAACTCCTTGCTCCGGATGGCCACAATCCAGAGCCTCGCTGATACTCTCGATTGATCTTCAAGTCTCTTCGATCCAACATTTCCAAGAGTTCTGCTACGCTGTACCTGTTGCGATCTATTCTCATGAACTTAACTCCAAACCGAGGATGCTTCTGCCACGAGTGGTCTCGGCGCTTCGCTGCTAGGCCCACGCTCCATGGACTTTGTCGCTTCGCAACGGGCTGCCCGTAGGAACGAAGTGATGGAAGACACCGAGGTGGCAAGCTAGACCCCGCGGGTCTTCGCGACGCTTACTACCTTCGGTTGTGTCTCTGAGACTGCACGTTGTGGGTGGTCACTGAACGCTCGGCTGTTCCAAGTATATTCTGTCACACGTACGGAGTGTCTGTCGACCGAGGATCTGCATCGGGGACACAGTGCTGCTCGGACAGTCCGGGATTGTCGCCCACCACCACCTTGGTGAGGTCGGTTGCGAGCCGTGCGGACTTCAAGAGGTGTGTCTCGCGTTGCGGGTGGAGTCAGACAGGTTACTGGCGTACCCGCTACGGGTTCGCGATGCTCAACTGTTTCCACGCAACGATTGTTTCGGACACGATCACGGAAACCCAATGCTGATCTGGATGCCCGCGCTACGGCGTTGGATCGCATTCCGCCAAATCGAGACTCCTGCCGACCGTGCGGTTTCATCGTGACAGGTAGCCAGTCTTCGCGCGCACCCGCGCCCGCTTGACGCCCGACACGCTCACCCGGATGGTCCGCCAATCTCCATTTGGCCCGTCGGGCGGTCGGAACGCTAGCAAATAGCCGAACTTCAGGTCCCGGACGATCGCCTGGAAGGCCTTCTCCGCGTCCTTGCTCTTGCGAATCTCGAAGGCGAGGCCCCCGGTTGATCGCGCCAAGTCCCAGAGTTGATTGAGCAGCGGCTTGCTTTCCAAGGCTTGGCCCTGTGCCGCCACGAAGACGGGCATGCCTACGTTGCGCGCTCGCCGCACCGCCGATTGGGCGTTCAGCACGCTGGAGTTGTCGTCACCGTCCGTAAACACCAGCAAGGCCTTCTTCCCCGACACCGAGTTCAGGTCGTTCGCGACCCGGAACACCGAATCGAACAGCGCCGTGCTGCCCGCTGCTCGCGTTCGCAATACGGCCCGCTTGGCGGCCTCCTTGTCGGTGGTCAGGGGCTGCACCAACTGGAGTTGCGTGCTGAAGGCGTACACCGCGACCGAGTCGTTCGGACGCAGTTCGTCGATGAAGCTCAGAATGGAGCGCTTCAGCACCGCCAGCGTCTTCTGCATGCTCCCGGTCGTGTCGATCAGCAGTACGCAGGAGAAACCCGCCGAATCGGCTTCGAAGGCGACGATCGGCTGGCTCTCCCCGCCTTCGTACACATCGAACTGGTCCTGGGTCAGTCCCGCCACGTAACGGCGCTTGCCGTCCTGAACGGAGACCGGCACTTCGACCAAGCGCACCTCGGTCTCGAAAAGGACCTGTCCTTCGGCAAGCGGATTTCCAAACCAACCGGCCAGCAGCGCGAACGCGGCGAGCTGGGTAAAGCGACAGAGATTCACAGAGCCGACTCCTCCCTCCCTCGGAGTGCGTCCGCCAAGGCTGACCTTGCACGGGCGGAGAAAGTCTTCAAGACCGACCGCCAGTCCCAGATATCGCCCATCTGGACTTCCGCGAGCACGTCGCGCGCGGCAATTTCGGTGAACGCTGCAAGCTGTTCGACGGACACCCCGAGGCTATCGCCCGCCTGCAAGAAATACAGACTCAATTCCGCCGTGCGCTCGGCGATCTTGTCCGCCGAATAGTACCGCTCGTACTCTTCGTACGGACCGTCCTTCCACCTCCGCGGCCGGGCGTAGTTGAAGGTTGCCGGACGCACTGCGCCAACGGAGTGCAAGCGGTTCGCTCCTTCGGCGCCGGAGCGGGACGCCAGCAGTTCTTCCAGCACGGGGCTCTGCATGCCGAGTTCGGCCGATGCTTCCAAGCACGTCTCGCCGAGCGCGTGCAGGTCGGCGAGCGAAACCGAATCCCAGATCGCGTCCCACGCGCGCTCGTCTAGCGCCCCGAGCAACTGCTGCGTGCGACTGACTGGCAGGATGCCGCCGGTGCGACGCAGCAACGCGGCCCTTGCATTTCCGTCTAGCGCGGCTGCCACGATCCATTCGCGCCCGAGCCGGACCGTCAGGGCAAAGCGCCGCATGTCGCGCACGTGCAAGTCACGCCAGCGAGCCACGCGCAACGAGCCCAGCTGCATTCTCGCCAGTGCCTCGGCATCGGGGTCCAGTGTGCGCAAGCCGAATGCCGCCACATGTCCGGCCACGGAAGCGAACTTCGCGAAGCCTCCGGAAGCGAAACTCCCGGCGCCCTCGGAACTCACGCTCAACTGGGACCTGGGGAAGAAGTTGTCGTTGAACGTCGTGTCTAAGCGGAAGAATTGATGCTTGCGCAAGAACAGCGGGTCCTGCACCGGCAAGTCTTCCGGCCTAAAGTACGCTCCGTAGACTGCTCCGACGAGTGCGGCCGCGACATGCGGGGCCAGTTCGTCTCGCACGCGCCTCGCCAAACGCTCCAGTTCCGGCTGGCGGGGCTTCGTGCGAGACGCCGCTCGCACGAGCCGGCGTTGCGCCTGCAAGAGCGCCCTCGTGTCGAAGCTAGCAAGCACCTGTTTGACGTCGCCTTCCACCTTCGTTTCCTTCGGCACGACGACGGTGGGAACGGCACTGATCGCCGCCTCTAGCGAAGCCAGCGCATCTTGCGGATCGCCTTCACCCGAAGCGACTCCGAGGCTGGCTCGACGCGCCTGCAGGAGGGTCTCCAAGGCGGGAACGCTCTGCAACTCGAGCACCCGCGCGTAGTCCGCGCGCCGCTCTTCGCTAGCATCCGCTCCCAGCAGCAACTCCCGCACGACGGCGTCCGCGCTTGCAGCGGAACCTTCCTGTGACTGTCCCGCTACCAGTTCGTCCACGAGCGCTAGCGCGGCATCGGTCGAGGAGCCCGGTGCCTGCGCTCGGGCGAGGCTCTCGCAAGCGAGCTGGAACAGTTGCGCGGCGCGCTCAGCGTCGAGGAGTCCCCGACTCTGTCCGACGCTCAGGATCTCCGCGATACCGTGAAACAGACCGAGCATCCGATTGCGCCGGATGACATCAAGCGGTCCCAAGCTGCGCGCCAGAGCCAGGAAGCCTTGGAGTTGATCGACCTGCAATCCGGTAAGCGTCGCGAAGTACGGGAACACCTCCTCGTAATCGACGAAGGCCTGGGCGAAGTACAGCGCGGTTTTCGCATCCATCGGTTCGGGTCGCAGCAAGTCCATGCGCGCGAGCGCTAGGAACTTGTCGACCTGCGACCTTGGCCCCGTGCGGGTCGGGAACTTCGTCTTCGCTAGACGCGCCAGGATCTGGTCCTCCACCTCGGGAGCGACGGCCTTGCGGAAACGACGCTCCAAGCGCCTGGCGGAAGCGTCCCTCTTGATCACCGTCCAGACTTCGGCCCCGCCCGGGAACGCCACGGTGCCATCCGCGTTCAAGGGCAGCTCGCGCAGCAACTCCGAGAACGGGCTCTCGCGCACCTTCGTGCGGCCGCCCTCGCTGAATTCCGGCGCCTGCTTGTAGAGTTCGTAGAACCCTCGCAACCGGCCCGCGTTACGCAGCAGGAACTGCTGGCGAGCGGGGTCGAGATTCCCTAGCGCCGCGAAGTAACCGAGGAGGCGGCCTTCGTCCTTCTTGAGAAGAGCAGGGAAGAAAGCACTCGGCTCTTGGGGCCGGGCTCCGACCAGGTTCGTCCAAGATGTCCCCGCGTCCGCCCCGCCCGGCACGACCACCGCTCCGTTCTCGACGGCAAGCGCCGAACCGTGCATGCGCAGAACTTCCGCATAGCGATTCAGGAGGCGCTTGAACCCGACGCTGGACACCAAGGCTTCGGCCGCGGCGGGATGCATGCGGCTGATGCCGAGGTACAGCGCACCGATGCGCGGGTCCTGAACGACTGCTTCGGCAAAGCCGCCCGGCAGGATCTTGTCCGCGTACAGCGTCTGGCGCCAAGTCGATTCTCCCAAGACGACCGTGGCGGGCTCGCTCACTACCTGGAGCGTGTAGCCTTCCTTGCGCGCCAAGGCGTCTTGCAGGTCGAGCACTTCTACACCCAGCGCCGAGGCCACCTCTTGGCGATCCGTGCCCGCGACGCTCGAGACCGGGACGACCTCGTAGCCCTTCTTGGCGTTCCCCCTGAGTTTCCAGCCGAGCAGGGTCAGGACTCTGCGCGTCTTTCGCAAGGCGCGCTTGTCCGTTGCCGAAAGACGGATCGCGAATCCGCCCTCCGAGCGGTCGTCCTGGAATGCACCGAGATCCCGGACCGTCTCGAAGTAGAGGGTCATGCGTCGCATAAAGTCCTCGTAGACCTTCTCGCTGGCCCTCGAGGACATGGCCGTGACCCGGCGGCAGTGCTCTTGGAAGAACAAGGTGGGCGAGTCGGTCTGGTTAGCGCCGGCGAAGAAAGCCAAGGCGTGGAGGCCGCCGAGCACGTCCACCGTCGCGGACTCGTCCGGGGCGGCGGCTTGGATCAGTGCCCTCCATTGCGGTTGGGAGTCGGCAGCCTGATCAGCGAACCACGAGGCCAGCTGTATGTCGCGCTCTCGCAACGCGGTGCGGAAGCCTCTGTCGAGTATGCTCGCGAGGTCGCCGCCGCCTTCCAGCGCGAGTCGCTCCGCGAGCTGCCGATAGGCGGCGGGGGCTAGTCGGCCGAACAGGTCCTCCGAACGCGCCCATTGCAGAAGCAGGCGCTCTTCGTCAGGAACGCTCTCCACGGCGTTTCGCAGGGCGTTCCGGAGATCGTACGGTCGTTGCCCGGCTTCCAAGGCTCGGGCCAGCGCATGGTGGAGTTCGGCGGACTGGGGAAAGCGACCGAGCCCCGCCCGCGCGGCTGCGGCAGAACGGTCAGGTCGATCCAACTCGAGATGGATCCGGGCCAGCGCCGCCGGCGCGGGCGCATGCTCCGGGTCGGCGCGAGAAGCGCGCTCCCAGAGGCCCAGTGCCTGCTCCGGACGCCCCGCGGCCTCGGACAGTTCGGCATAGGTGGCGAGCGCTTCTCCGGTTTCGGGGAGATTTGCGAGTGCTGCTTCCAGATGGGGCAGCGCTCGCGCGACTTGCGCGTTTGACAAGTACAGGCGAATCAGTTCCGTCCTGCGTTGCAGAGGAGGGTCGGGGAGGGCGATTCCCTTTTCCAGCGAGTCGGCAGTCGTGTCTAGCACGTCCACCTCGCGCGCCGCGTCGGCGCGCAGAAACCAGAGTGCCTGATGGCTAGGATCAATTCTGACCCCGTCGTCCAGCAGTCTCAGAGCTATGGCCGGCTTTTCGCGCTGCAAGTAGACTCGGGCGAGTGTTTCGTGAACCCGCGTGTCCTGAGGCGTCATCCCCCGGAGGCGGACGAGCGCTCGCTCGGCGCGCGCCCATTGCTTCGCTCGGATAGCTGCCAAACCGAATCGCATGAACACCTGCGGATCCGCAGGGGAGATCTCGGCAAGGCCCGCGAGCGCGTCGGCCAGCGGGGCCCATTCCTGGCGTGCGGCGTAAAGGACGGCCGTCGTCCGCAGCAGAGCCTCGTCCCGGGGGTTGATCTTCTGCAAGGAGGCGAATTCCGCACGCAGTCGTTCCAATTGCGCCGGAGCAAGGTCACCCCCTGAAGCGCGGGCCGACAGCGCTCGGACTCGCTGGCGAAAGCCCTTGACTTGGAGGGGTCCCGGCAGCAGCCAGTTGGGGGCAACTGCAGCAGATGGAACAGTTCGCAACTCTCCAGACACGGACTCGCGGACTTCGGCCGTGTACAGGTGGAACCCCTCCTCGAGTGGAGGCACGCTCCAAGTCACTTGGTGGAATTGCGCCTCCTCGCGAAGGTGGTCCAGATATTGGGAAACGCTCGCTATCGCAACTCCACCGGTCGACCGACTAGCTTGATCGGCTGCGGTTGGCACGAAACCATCCAGCGGGAGGAAGCTGAAGCGCACCTTGTGAGTCCGCATTCGGTGGCTCAGGAAGGCTTCCGCTTGCATCCCGAGGTCAGACTGCAGACTGGGCAGCCTGCCTATAGCCAAGAGGGCATTCCACTCGCAACCAATCACCGGAGCCGCGGCACCGATTCGGTCGTAAGCTCCGCTGACGGTCGCCGCGATGTCCACTTCCTCTTCAGGTGCTGCGGCGCGCATAGCGCGCAGGGCCGCAGTCAATCCGCGGTCGTTTCGAATTCCGCTACGCAATTGCAAGCCCAACTCGCTCACCACGGCGAGTCGGAACGCCGTGTTGCGCGGGAGCCCTCTTCGGAGTCGCTTGAGTTCCGATTCGACGCGGGTCCAGTCTTCCTCCAGCAGCGTATCCGCGAGGACGAGAGCGACGACTTGGGGTTGCGGATCGACTTGCTCGGAACTCGCCGGCCGCATGCCGGCGAACGTCTGCACCTCGTAGGCTGGCTGGCGGCTGAGTGTTGACAGCTCGTCGATGCTCTCTGCGGCTGGCGGCGGCGAGGCCTCGATCGATGACGCTTCTTCTGTAGCGTCCGGACTTGCGGATGGCTCCAATTCAGTGACCGCAGCGGACGTTTCGCCTTCGACCGGGAGTATCCGCAGGAGAAGCGGTGCAGCGAACGAAGCAGATGCCAAGGCGAACGGGAGCAACACACTCGCAAGGGCGCGGATCGTGGTGGAGCAGATCATGGGGATAGGTGTCGTGTCCGACTTCCAAGCCGAGGGCAGCGGCGTGGCTGCTGGCGAGAGGGTGTCTCGTGCGCACTGTCGGGAGGTCGGATCCCAGTGCGGCCGACATCGTCGGAACCGAGCGGCCGCTCAAGGATACCAGCCGTTCCATTCCTGCGACGACTGATCTTTGGGAAAGGGCATCGGGATGCCCCCTGTACATCGAGACTCATCGTGCGCTCGTGCGCGGTCAATACGATCGGCCCATTCCGGCTCGGCCGAACCCTGCGCGGGAATGGGACGTTGCCGACATCCCGTTCCCGCTTGTGAGCTAGCGAAGCCTCGTGCCGGCCAGATCCTACGGCGAGTCGCAGGAGTCACTCGCTCGCCGTGGTTGAGCTGTGCCGGAACCGACTGGGCCACGCCGCGAGCGTCGAATACTTGCGTCTAGGATCTCAGTGGACTCGTAGCGGGTAGACCGCCGTCCAGCACCGCTACGCACAAGTTCGGATTAAGCGCGTCCTGGGACGGTCACGAGACGACGATCGATGAACGCGAAGCTCGAGGCAGGGGGAGCGCATCCAGCCGCAGCTTAGGCATCTCGCGCAACACCCGCAAGAACGAAAAACGAGCGATCTCGACCAACTGACGATGTTCTGCCCAGAGTCGCAGAAGACAGAGGTTTCCTGCAAAGAAAGTGCGGTCAATGTCGAGTGCGAGATCCAAGCCTCGAAGGTACTCCTGAATTCCTCGGAGAATGAAGCGATCACGGGGGTGCTCGCTAGCGTGAACCACCAACTCAAGCGGTACGTGGCCATCCCGCTCCTCCATGCGTCGGATGCGTCCCGCAGCATCAGGCACCGAGACTCGCTCGATCGCCGCGAGTTGCGACGACCCGGCGGAATCAGCTCTCCAGTTCCCCAATTGACCGGCTAGGTGCGAGAACGACGATCGTTCGCCAGCCACGAAGTACTCGGTCGTGACGGTCTCCTCGGGCTCGCGGTCGCGACTGCATCGATCGGGCGTCAACATGCAAGGACGGCTGCCGACGGCTCGAAGGTTGGCGGTTCGCAACACCGATGAAGGAAAGTGGCTCTTTGCGTAGTACTCAGGATGGAGCGTCAGCAAAGCGACGGCCTGTCCATCCGGACAGGCCTTCGCGGGCAATTCCGCAAGGGCAGATGCCACGCGCTGCACCATCGGCGCGAGACGGTCGCGAGCTTCCTCGAAGTCGTACGGTGCTGCCTTCGGGAACCCTCCCGTTGGGAGTTCCACGGGAGTCGTCAGACGCTCTCCGTAGCCCAGTAGGTAGTTGCGCTGTCCTTCCATCTACTCGCTCCCCTCGCCTACCGATTCGAGACGCTTACGGATCGTGTCCCGACTCACCCCGGTAATCTGGGTCGCTAGGCGCTGCGACGCGATTCCATCCCGCACCAAGGCAATCGCGAGTCGCTGACGCTGCATTCGAGGTAGCGACTTGGCGGTGTCCGCAAGCATCCGTTTCACGCTGACTTCGATCGCGCAATCCTCAACGGCCGCCACTCGCCGAGCGTACGACACGGCTTGGACTGCGTCGCTGTGCGACGATCCCGCCAAGGCTAGGCTCAGGATGGATGGCCAGGGCGAATGCGATCCCAATTGCAACTGCGGCCTGACTAGCGCTTCCAAGCTCTCACTGTCGGGCAAGGGAAACTCAACAACAACGTCAAACCTTCTCCAAACCGCTGGATCCAGGAGTTGGGAATGGTTCGTGGCAGCCAGCAGCAGGCCGCTGGGCGGCCATTCATCGATCTCTTGCAGCAGCACGGCCACCAGCCGCTTGAGCTCTCCGATCTCGCTCGTATCGTCGCGGCGCTTGGCGATGGCATCGAGTTCGTCCATGAGCAAGATGCACTCGCTGTCCCGGGCGTAGTCCAAGACCGCTCGCAGATTGCCACCCGTGCGGCCGAGGAACGAACTCATCACGGCCGAAAGGTCGAGGATTGCGAGGGGTCGCCCGAGTTCGCGGGCGATCCACTTGGCCGAAAGTGTCTTGCCGACACCGGGCGGGCCTGTCAAGAGCACCGAGCGAGCGGGGTTGACGCCGAGGCCCGCCAAGCGCTCCTGGGCTTGGCGCTCCCGCACGACTTGATTCAAGGCGGCCGATGTCCGGGAGTCATAGACCGGATCGAATTCCAGGACAGGAACCTCAATCATCCGCATGAGCGGCAGGCGGGAGTCGCCGTCGACTGGCAAGCCAACGGATTTGGAGCCACGCATGGGGTTGCCGCGCCCGGATGATTCCCGGAGCAAGGCAACTAGCCGGTCGGCGAGGTCCGGGACGCTGGAGCGGTACTGCCGCGCGTACTTCCGCACCAGTAGCGCAACGTCTTGGTGCCCACCCTTCAGGGCGACTCTGGCAAGCTGGAAGAGTTTCTCGTCTTGATCTCTTGATTCGTCCACATTAGCCACTTCACCCACTGTATCAAGACTCACTAGGCAGCTCAATCTGGACGAATTTTCTCCATGGCTAGTCAAAATCGTCCACAAGTATGGTTTGCCTACCCTTCTCGGCGGTCTTCCCACCCGTAACGGGACAGCGGTTACTGACGGTAGCGATATCGCAGACAAGTATGTCCGCCGGTTCCACCGATGGATCCGCGTCCTGCCCCCAGTGGACTCGATGCTGCACTGGCAACGAGATCTGTCATTCCAGCCCGGTAGGACCTGACCGTGCCGCAGATCTGGCCCGGTCTGTAGTCAGCGAGGCCCGCCGCGTCAGTGGACGTTGCCGTGCTCCTATCGCGCTCGGAAGCCAGCCCTGCCTCGTGCGGCCGCCACCGACCGCCTACGGAGCGACACAAGATCGACAAGTGCCCCCGGCCTTGCGCAGCAGATCGGCTACCGCTGCGTTGTTCACGTCCACGCGGGTTGCGTAGTCCAATGGCGTGCGCCAGAGATTGTCTCGGGCATTGGCATCGGCTCCGGCCGCGAGCAACGCTGCGACGACAGCCGGATCCGTGCGGCTGTCACGTGCGGCACGATGCAACGCGGTCTGGCCTGTCCAGTCAGTCCCGTCAATGTCAGCCTCGGCGGCGATCAGTGCCCGGACGGTCTCGAGACCCGTACCCCTCCAGACCGCGACGTGCAGAGGCGTTAGCCG
The DNA here is from genome assembly GCA_965242865.1 of Candidatus Latescibacterota bacterium. Lineage (GTDB taxonomy): Bacteria > Latescibacterota > UBA2968 > UBA8231 > UBA8231. Next base: position 5,766 of record CBDETK010000001.1, on the reverse strand, counting down.
CCCTCCGCTAGTCACCGCATTGACATTGGCACCGGCCGTGGCCAGAGCCGCGACATCGAGAGCTTTGCCCTCGGCAGCGGCCCGGTGCAAGGCGGTGAAGCCCTGGCTGTCTAGCGCGTCAAGATCCGCGCCGGAATCGATCAGCTCCTGGACTTCGGCGGAGACAGTCTCGCATTCCACGACCGGTGAACCAGGTACGTATGGCATGCGCTCCTCGCCCAACGTGCGCCACGAGACCGCGCCGGCCGCACTCAACCCATCGGCCACAGGGCCGTAGCCGCAGTCGTAACGCCCTCGCCCAAGCACGTCAGCGAGCAAGGACTGGTGATCGGAGGATCCTGTCACGTCGACATCCGCGCCTGCCGCCAGCAGCAGTTCCATCGCGCCTTGGTTCTGAGCCATCGCGGCCCCGTAGAGCGGGGCGAAACCAGTGTCCTCGCCATTCTCGTCCCTTCCGTTGACATCCGCCCCTGCCTCAAGCAGTACGCTCACGATCTCCGCAGCTCCCGAGCTTGCGTTGACCGCAGCAAGGTACAGCGGAGTCGGGCCAAAACTTCCGTACTGCCGGGAGTTCACATCGACGTCCGCCCCCGCAGCGAGCAGTGCCTCGATGACCGCCGGATTGGCGTTCGATAACGCCGCGAGGTGCAGTGGAGCGCCGGCCCCGGAACGCGTGGTCGCAGTCACGTTTGAAGTCGATAACGCCGCGATCATCGCAGGATCGTCATTCCGCCAGGCAGCGTAGTGCAGCGGATACAAGGGGAAGGTTGACCAGACGCTGTCGGGCACTTCGGCGAAATCGGGGTCGATCGCTCGCAACCGTGCGATCAAGGACGCGCTGGCGAACCGACCGACCCTGTGTACAGCGCGATCCAGCACGCGTGGGCTGATCATCCCGCCCTGAACAGCTTCCAGTCCGCCGGATGCGAATACTGCTTCGATCCGAGCGAGATTGGCCCCGCCCGCCAGCAGGGCATTGAAGGTTTCCCGCGACCCGGCGTGCAGCAACGGAGTCTGCCCGTCGCTCATCTCGGCGTTTGGATCTAAGCCATCGGCTATCAACGCTTCCACGGAGGCGGCGTCCAACGACAAGGCCGCTCGGTGCAGGACGGTGTAACCGCTGTCCGTTCGGGCGTGTATATCGGCGGCGGCCTTCCGCAACGCCTCGAACGTTTCCGGCGAGCCCGCGGAATGCAGCGGTCGCCAGCCGCCGGCCGTCCGGGCTTGCGGATCCAATCCGGACGCGATCAGCGCCTCGACCGTGGCCGCATCCGTGACGTGTGCCGCCCGATGCAGGACCGTGTAGCCGCTGTCCGCCCGCGTGCGAATGTCTGAGCCGGCCGCTTGCAGCGTTGTGAAACTCTCCAACGACGCCGCATGCAGTAAGGGTGTCCGCCCGTCGTCGTCCTGCGCGTCGACACTCGACCCGTTATCGAGCAGAATCCGGATGATCCCCGGCCCTCTCCCGAGAGCGCCGTAGTGCAGGGGCGTCCTGCCAGCGATGTATTCATACTTTCCAAGCTGCGCTCGGGTCTCTGCTTGGGAGAGGGTCGCCAATAGCCTTTCCAATTCCTCGGGATGCAGGTGCCCGCGGGGGTGGCGACCGCTCCCGGAATGGAGGGCTTCAAGGACCGGAGTGATCCCTCGGGCGACAGCTTGCACCACCCTGCCGACCGAACCGCGGAACGCCCGTAGGTTCTCGCGGTAGATGTCCCGCGGCCAGGCACCGTTCGGCAGGAGGCGCGAACGGGGAATGACGTTGTTCGGGAATGGACAGTCGCAAGAGGGGTCGGTAAGCGCTCCTTGCAACGCACTGTAGTCTCCGTTGCGGAATTGCTGTGCCTGCGGGCTACAGGTCTGACACCCATACGTGTCCAGTGGCTGCGCCGCTGCGCTGACAGCCAAGGCCAGGCACGGCACGATAGCGGCAAGGAGCGGCACAAGAGAAATGCCGGCCAACTGCCTTGCCCCCGAATGGTGGCGGAGGGATCTGCGAGATGTACTATGCACTCGACGGAGGTCCGGCCTGTACCGGGCAAGTGCCCCGACCAATCTCAATTTACCAAAACCGCGAGCGAACCAATCGAGAGTGCTCCTGACTCTGGCGAATAAATCCATTGGAATCAATGGCTTGCACGCTGCGATAGCGCAACTCCCGTCTCCGTGAGCCGCCCCGTAGCTAGCGAGGATCGACCTGTCGCGATCTATGTGCGCCCAGCGATGCAGCCAAACCCGCTCCCCCATCGACTGCAAGGACCTGAACCGAGCCGCAGGCTTTCGCCAGCCACCCCGCAACTCGCTGCTATTGCGCGATTCGGGCGGTGTACCCCAACTGGCCGGAGCGGGTGCTGCGCCGGATGATCGCGTCTGGACCCGCGCCTAGAGCGGACGCCAGAGCTGGGCGGACCAAGGCATCGCTCGCGTCCGAGTCTGGAAATGCCAACCGGTCGTTGATGTGGATCACCCAACCCTCGGCACTGACCGAGAACGTTTCGGGAAACTCCGGCTCCGACAGCACGCTGCGGTTCAGCTCCCGTGCCCGGTGGAAAGCTTCGCGAATGCGATCCTCCAGCGTACCTTCCAAGCCTGCCCGCGTACTCGTCAGCAGGCCCGGCCCGGGCGGATTCAGATCAATCGAGAACCTATCCCGCTTCCCCGCGATCAGGATCCCGGGTCCGGACGGCATGTGCGCGTAATCGGCGAGGTCGACCCAGTCGCACGGGTGGTCCTTGCGCTGGCGCCAGCGATCGAAGATCACCAAGAAGACATCTATGTCGGGTTGGGGTGGCGTGTCCAGCAGCAGCTTAACGTCGATCCGCTGTAAGTCGTGCTTCATCCAAAGTGTGTCCGTGCCTAGAACGCCGTGGCTTGCGAGTAGACGCCTTGGGCGGCCTCGATGAATAGCGTGGCCTCTTCGACGCGCAGGCGCGCACGTTCCGGATCGCCGCTCGGTCCTTCGTCCGCGCTACGCAAGAAGTTGTCGGCGAACGGCTTGTAGAAGATGCCCGTCTCATGGAAGTGCTTGCGAAATTCGTCGACCGTGTCGTAATTGTCGGACAGCCACAAGCCCTTGGTGAAGAGCAGGGCGTCCGCCGCCTTGATGCAGGCTTGGAACGCCTTGTCGGCAGCCGCGTCGAAGCGCTCGCTCTCGAGGTCGAGCGTCGATTCGAAATGAATCCGATCGGCGTCTTCAAGCAGGAATTCGGCTTGGTCCACCACCTCGCCGGCGCACTCCCCGACCCCGATCGACCGCTTGTACTGCCACGGCTGCCGGATGTCCTTGTAGAATCCGGGATCGTCGTCGAAGGTCGGCAAGACCATGAACTCTGCCAGTTCGGCCTTGACCCGCGTCTTGCCGAGCCGTGACACGACATCGCTCAACGTTTCTTCGCCCTGCTTCTCGCGGTTGTAGAACGCGCTGATCTTCGTGATCGCCCGATCCACGTTTTGCGATGGGATCTTGCCTACCGCCAACCCGTACGATTCGGCATTGTTGCGGGTCGAGCCGCCTAGAGTGACTTGGAACACGGGAGCGGTGTCGTTCTGCTTGCGCTGCACGGAGCCGAAGAAGCCGATATCGGCGATATGGTGCTGACCGCAGGAATTGAAGCAGCCGCTGATCTTGATCTTGAGATCCGACCGGCTGGCGATGTCGCTCATGCCGTTCGCGAATTCCTTGTGCAGGTGCGCGGCCAGACCCCGTGACGCCGTGATGCCCAGCTTGCACGAATCGGTGCCCGGGCACGCCACCACGTCCCGCAGTCGTCCAGCGCCGGTCTCAGCCAGACCGATGCGCGCCAGATCGTCCCAGAGTGCCGGCAGGTCTCCGTTCGAAACCCATTGCATCAGCAGGTTTTGGTCGACCGTCGTTCGCAACGTGCCGTCGACGTAACGACGCGACAACTCCGCGAACTGGCGAGCCTGTTCCGAAGTGATGTCTCCCAATGGCAGGAAGACGCTGACCATCGAGTAGCCATCTTGCCGTTGGGGCTGAACGTTCTGGTCCAGCCATGTGGCTAGGCTAGCGTCCGCATCGGCAGGCACCTCGAGGTCCGACGGTGCCTTCAAGGGCCTGTCGTGCAGCGTCCCGAGAGCGCTCTTTAGCTCCTCTTGCCAGCGCGGATCCGCCGACAGCCGACCGCGCTCCTCCTCGACCAAGCGCCGGAACTCGTCGATGCCCTGCTTGGCGATCAGGAACTTCATGCGCGCCTTCGCGCGATTCTTCTTCTCGCCCAGCTTGGCGAAGACCCTCGCGATCGCCTGGGCCAGGGGCAGCATCTCGTCCGCCGGCACGAAATCGCTATAGACCTTCGCTTGGTGGGGCAGGGAACCAAGACCTCCGCCCACCAGCACCTCGAATCCTTCGACTCCGTCGCGCACCCGCGCGATGGCCCCGATGTCGTGCATCCGGCCCAAGCCGCAGGCGTGATCGGCGCATCCGGAGAAAGAGATCTTGAACTTCCGGCCGAAGTTCTGCGCATCCGGATGCCGCAGCATGAAGTACGCCATCGCCTGGGCGTGCGGAGCCACGTCAAAGGTCTCGTCCTGGCAGACGCCCGCATGCGGGCAGCAGGTGACGTTGCGGATGACGTTTCCGCACGCCTCGCGGGTAGTGATGCCGACTTCCGCCAAACGTCGCATCAGGTTCGGCGTGTCGTTGATATCCACGAAATGGCACTGGAAGTCTTGACGCGTCGTAACATGCAATACGCCCACGGCGTACTCTTCGGCAATGTCTGCCAGCGCGACCAGTTGGTCCGCGTTCAGCCGTCCCATCGGGATCTTGATCCGCTGCATCTGGACCCGATCCTGACGCTGCCCGTAGACGCCGTGGCGCAAACGGAATTCCGTGAAGACCTTCTCGTCGACCAAGCCTGCTTGCACACGGCGTAGCTCGGTCTCGAAGATGTCGATTTCCTGTCGAAGATCCGGGGGCAAGTGGCCCCACTCGGCGCTGGTATCGACTGGTGCGACGGACGGTGCGGGCATGCGTTTTACTCGACGACCGTATAGACGCTCCGCCAGCCGTCATCCGAGGCGAGGCCCTAACTCCAGTGACGGAGAGCTAACGCAATCGTAGCACCACCCGCGACCGTCCCGGCCCGCGGCGCCGCTCCGGGGCCGATTCGTGTAGAGTAGTGGCGAGGTTCCTCGTCATGAAACGTGCCGTTTGCTTCGCGGTCTTCGCCGCGCTCCTCTTGATCGGGTGGAACGCCGCCCTCGATCCGCTGTCCACCCTAGCCGACAACCACTTGACTAGCGGTCAAGGCAAGTACACGTTCAAGGTGGCCTACAAGGGCAGTCACCTGCCGTCCGCCGCGCAAGCGGTGCTGGAGAAGGCCCACGGCGGCTTCGCTGTCGACCGTCGCGACGGGCGCGGCGAGACCTACTTCGCGCTGCCCGGGGCCGGCATCATCCAGATCAGCGGGGATCTCGGCTCGACCCGCATGCTGGCGACCGACGACGCGATGAAGCCGCACAACATGCACAACGCGACGATCTGGTACGACGCGAGCGGCGGGGCGCACCTTTCGTTCCCCGGGAACGGCAGCGCAGCCGTCTACACGACCGATCTTGAAGGCAAGCTCCAGCACACGCTCTCCCCACCCGACGGTGCGAAGGATCTGGGAACCCCCACCGCCACCGACTATTTCAGGGGTCGCGGGAACTTCGTCCCCACCGATGTCGATCAGCTCGGGAGCCTGCTCTACGTTGCCACCGGCTACTCGTCACTGGACTACGTGCTGACGGCGAAGATCGAGAGTG